>NZ_JBKGUA010000019.1:0-167136 GCF_046543485.1 Paraburkholderia sp. EG304
GCCCACACTTATCGGCTGTTAGTTTTTAAAGATCGATCCGCCCAACCCGCCGCGCCTGAACCACCACTACCCGGCACCGCTTCGTTTGCGTCGCTGCGTCTGCAGCAGAGAAACGAGATTATGGAGAACTTCCACCGGATCGTCAACAGGTTTTTATCACTTGCTTAACCTGCCCACGCCGCTGAAGCCCTCGCCATAAAGGCTTCCCGCTTCCCCGCGCTCCGGTATCCGGAGCACGAAAGAGCGGAATTCTAGTCGCCACGGCCAGAACTTGCAAGTGAAATCTAGGGTTTTCCTTAAGGGGTCTTTCCCACACGGCCCGGATCGTCTATCGCCGGCGTTTTTACTTCTGGCGCCGCCGTCTGCGCGGCGGATGCCCCGATCGTCCAATCATGCAGCACGGTATGAGCGACCGCCAACAACGTTGGGCCGATGAAAACGCCAAGGAAACCAAACGCAAACGCGCCGCCGAGGATGCCAAGCATGACCAGAATCAGGGGCATATCGCTGTTCTTGCCAATCAGGATCGGCTTGATGACGTTGTCGGCCATGCCGACTACCAGCAGACCCCATATAACCAGAAAAATCGCCCATCCAGTCGACCCACCCTGATAGAGCCAGATCGCTGCCGGCAACCAGACAACGACTGGACCGCCCGGTATCACCGACAGAAAGAACGTCACGAGCCCGAGCAACGCCGGCGCCGGCACGCCCGCCATCCAGAAACCGAATCCCGCGAGAACCCCCTGCACGAGGGCCGTACCAAGAATCCCGTAGACCACACCCTTCACGGTGCTGCCCGCCAGCGCCAGCAGATACTCGGCACGCTCGCCGGCGACTCGACGCATGCCAGCGTTCAGCCACGCGGCCGCACCCTCGCCCCCGGTATAAAAGAAGAACGCAAGCACGATGCTCAACGCGAGGAGCCCCAGCCCATGCGTCACCGCCAGCGCCGCCGCGAGAATCCACTTGCCAGCCGGCGCGGCGAGCGTGCGCAACTGCGCAATCAGCTCAGAATTGCTACTGGTCAAGCGCTCCCAAAAAGCTTCGATGCTCGAACCAACCAGCGGAATCCGCTGCACCCACGGCGGCAGATCGGGCAACCCCGACTCGAACAGTCTTTGCACCAGCGCGACGATCTCGTGAACATGGGTACCGAACGCGAAACCCGCATAGACGAACGGCCCGAGCACCACGACCAGGATGATCAGCACGATCAAGGTCGCGGACAGCTTGCGCCGGCCCCCAACCACGCCAGTGAGTCGCCGGTAGAGTCCCCAGGAGCTGTAGCTGAGGATGGCGCCCCACAGCAGCGCGGTCGTAAACGGCGCCAGCACCAGCAACGACCCACCCACGAGCACAATTAACGCGAATACCGCGGCTAGTCGCTCGATTAGTTGGTCCGATTTCACGATGGATCTCCTATTGCACCAGACGTGGCGATGAAATGGCACACGCCCGTCAGGCGCCCCCTAAACGCCGTAAGTATAGAAGCGAGTCGGGTATCCGGGGTGTCGAATCCCATCCGGCCAGAGCGTTATCAGTCGCGTGCGTCGTGCCAGTGGCGAACGCATTTTTTGAGACGAAAGAACTCGAATCTGCCTCAACATTGCCGACCAAGCCGTATAGCTGCCTGGAAAAGACTAGAATATAAGGTTCCGTGCCCCCAATTTTTCTGGATTTATGCGCTCGCGAATCGCCAAACGTCTCCCTCCCGACGCCGACAAGCTCGTCGGTCTCTCGCTCGCGCTTTTCGCGTCGGGCAGCCGTACCGAAGATCGCTTCTGGGAAGCGAAGCTCGACGCGCTGCTGGCCAAAATTGTGCGCAACGCCAACCAGACTACGCTGGACGCCGCGCTCGACCATCTGCAGCAAAACCATCCGGATGCCTACGGCGCGCTCGCCGACATGGCGGAAACCCATAGCGAATCGTTCGTCATCGAACACGAAGGCGTGTCGTACGAAGCGCTGCTGATCGCGGCTCCCGTACTCGCCTGGACCCGCTACGTGATCCCGTCCGGCCCGCTCAAGTCGGACGCCGCCGACGCCCTGCGCGCTCATCTGCAAGCGCACGTGCTTGCCGCCAACACGCGCGTGGCAATGGCTCCGTTCCTGTACAGCATCGACCAGTTGCCGCGCCATCACGTCGAAACGTGGCGCATCGCTCAGCAACTTGCGCAAGCCGCGGTCAGCGGCGGCAACGCGAAGCTCAATTTCGGAGAACTGCCGGAGACCTCGCCGATTCTGGCGGACCCGCGCTTTCTGCTTGCCGTAGTCGCCGCGCCCGTCGGCGAAGCGACGTTCCGCTGGCAGGAAGAAGAGCACGGCACGCGGATCGAACGCGGCCAATGTCTCGAGCAATGGGCCACGCAAGGCGGCGCGAACCTGTCGGTCGTGCTGCCGGGCTGCGAATTCGAATGTCTGCTGCCCGATGCTTACTACTCGGCCTGCCGCGACGCCGACGAGAGTGTGCGTCCTCACACCGTGCGTACCGCCGTGCGTTATCTTTTCGACACGATTGGCGCGGCGCCGCAGGATCTGCGCGCGGTGGTCGCCGGCTTCGGTGAACGGCGCATCGACGAGTACCGCGTCGGCTTCACCCGCAAGGGCAGCAACGAGGTGATTTATGGTGTCGTGTGGCCGCTCTACGGCCGCGAAAACGGCGAGGCCGGCATCGACGAGGAGCCGGAAGAAGTCACCGGCTCGGACGAGCCGCTCGAAGAAATCGTCGCGCTGCTGAAGGAAACCGGCATCACGGATGTGCGCCGCCACGCAGGCCGCTTCGAGCCGGAATACTGCGACGACTGCGGCGTGCCGCTGTATGCGGACCCGCTCGGCGAAATCGTCCACGCGGAAATGCCCGAGGATGCCGAGCCCGCGCAACCGCATTTCCACTAACCCCGACGTCGACATCCACGCCTTATCGCAAAAAGCCCCGTATAGACGGGGCTTTTTTCGTTGAATGTCCGCTTTTCTTATGCCTTTTGGACAGCCGTCAAAACGGAGGGAATTTGTCATCATAGGCACGGTGACGCATCGCCGTGATCGAGTCAGCTTAACGAGTCCCACAGATGCGTCGCGCCATTTCGCCCGACACATCTGGAGACATGCATGCGCTTCGCGATTCTCAATTCAAATGCAGAACGACGTGATGGACTCAAAGCCTTGCTGCGGCAGATCGACCGGCTGGCACGCTTCACCGAGGCCGACGAATGGCGTCTGCTCGAACGTCCGTTCAAGCGTTATCGGCCCGATCTCGTCGTGATCGACTGGGAGGACTGGATGTCGGTTGCACAAGTTCGCGCGCTGCTCAGCCACTTTCCCGACCTGCGCATCAGCGTGCTCACCGACGGGACCTTGCCAGCGCTCGTGCGTGCGCTGATGGACGAGGGTGTGCTCGGCGTCGTTCCACGCGACACCGATCCCTGCCTGATCGTGCGCGCATTGGAAATGGTGCTGCTCGGCGGTCACTACGTGCCGCCCGGCGCGCTGGCGATCGATCCGCCGCTGCCGACCGACACCACGATCCGTACGTTCGATGAAGAAAGTCCGCCGCCCCGCCGCAACAAGCTCTCGAGCGGGCTGTCGCCGCGGCAAGAGCAGATCATGCGCTGCGTGCACATGGGCAGCACCAACAAGATGATCGCACGCACGCTCGGCATTAGCGAAGGCACGGTCAAGATCCACCTGACGAGCATATTCCAGCAACTCGGGGCGCCCAATCGCGCCGCCGCGGTCGCGCTTTACAACGGCTGGCTCACGAATCATTTGCAAGTGCTGCGCAACAACGGCGAGCACAGCGCGCGGCCGGTCATACGCGGGCAGCCCGGCCCGGTTCCGCTCCGGCGACGCCAACGCGCGCGCTTCCAGTATCCGTTGCCCGGCAGCGACGCCAGCGCCGCGCTGCCGATGGCCGCGGAGCCCGCCACGTCGTACAGTGAAACGCCACACGGCTGGCCCGCGCGCAAGTCGGTCAGGCCGGACTCCGCATGACGCGGGTCGCGCCGCGCAAATGGGTTAGAACATCCGCATGCCCGCAGCGGCATGCGCGCAGCGTCGAGGGTGAGCTGGCATGGAATCCGCTCACACCTTTTGTCGTCCAACGAGTAATATGAGACACATGGGTTTCCTCTACACACCGCTTCCGTTCTGGGTCGCTGTCGGTGGCTGGACTGCCACCGCGATGGTGATCGCGCTCGCGCTGTGGAAAAATCCTTTCAAAAGACTTCAGGACGGCACGCTCCAGCATGTCTGGCTCGCGATAATCGTCGCGGTGTCTGTGCTGTGGGCGAGCAACGCCTGGCTGGACGACGGCACCGTGATGCACCTGCTCGGCGCCACACTCGTCGTCACGCTATTCGACTGGGGGCTCGCCCTGATCGCGATGGCACTGGTCACGGGCCTCGCCGCCGTCGTCTTCGATGCACCGTGGCAAGGCATTGCGCTGACGTTCCTCGTGTACGGCGCCCTGCCCGTCGCCGTCTCCACCTTGCTCCAGCGCCTCTGCACCGCGTGGCTGCCGCGCAACCTTTTCATGTTCATCTTCGGCCAGGGCTTCGTTTCGCCCGCCATCGCCGTGTCCTTCACCGCCGCGGCTGCGCTCGGCATCCATATCGCAGTGTCCGGCGGCTCGATGACCGTGGTGCCAGTCGGCTACGCGCTCAGCGTGCTGCTGCTCGCCACCGGCGAAGCATGGTTCACCGGCATGGCGACCGCGCTGATCGCGGTCTACCGTCCGGCGTGGGTTACCACCTACGACGTCCGGCGCTATCGTCTGGGCGGCCCGCGCACCTGAGAATGCGCGCTTTGGCGTCGCGTGCGGCGGATCTGTGATAATCAGCGCCTCTTCGCTGGAGACTTTCCGGGCGCGCCCATCAGGACAAGACAGAATATTTGCTGCAACATTGAACTCAACCCTTGCGCGGGGCATCTTATTTGCCTCATCTCCCATTTGCGTCTAAAGAACTAGATGGATCGCACCAATGTACCGAGCCGGTTGCTGCGGGTGATCGGCCGGGTGGCAGCCTGCGCAGCGAGTCTCTCGCTCATCTGCGCGGCTCCCGCATTCGCTGATCAGCTCGAACAGCACAACGACCTCGTCAAAAGATTTATCACCGAAATGCACGCGGATCCGCTCGTCGCGGACTGCGCCGCCCACGGCGACTTCGTCGCGAGCACATCGACCGCGTTCGACCACGTCGAATTTCCGTCCAGTTCGTTCGACAGCGCGCACTCCTCCGTCACGCCGTGGAACGACTCGTTCGACGAAGGCAAGCAGCGCGTCAAGGTGGATAGCATCGTCACCGTCGAAGGCGTCGGTGTGCGCCAGAACAACTCGGGCGAGCCCGCCGATCTGAAATTCCGCTGCGGCTACGTGGGATCGCAAATGCTCGCGTTCAGCTGGAACGACCCGGTACCGCCGAACCGCGCGCGCAGCGAGGGATCGGGCAAGCACAAAAGCGGCAAAGGCAAGCACGCGGTCGGCGGCAAGACGCCGAAGAAGTCGTCGAAGTCAGGCTCGGGCCAATCGTCGCGCACGACGTCGAGCAAATCGGCAAACAAGAACTCGAAGAAGAAGAGCTAACTGCATCTGGCGCTGATCGAGTCGCGCCACCGTCCGATCAGTCGCCCCAATAAAAAACGAGGCACGCACTTTTCCCGTGCGTGTCTCGTTTTTTTGTCCAGCCGTCCGCTGCTTCAGGCGAACGTCTCCACATGACGCAGAATCGCCTGCAACATTGCTGCGCCAAGCGACGCGCTGCGCTCTCCGTTCCAGCCCACGCGCTCGTCGGGCAGATTCGCGTTGTCCTTGAACGGCATTTCCAACGTCAACGACAGACAGCCGAATTCATTGCCAATGTACTTCGACGCAAGCTTCAACGCATCCTCTCGATACTTGCTCGCCGCATAGCCATACTTGTCCTGAAAATCCGGACTCGCGTGCTTGAACGCCTCGATGAACGCCTTCTGCTCGCGCCCCTGCCGCTCGGTAAAGCCCGGCAGCATTTCGGAGCCCGCGACGAACACATACGGCAAAGCTTCGTCGCCGTGAATATCGAAGAACAGGTCGCAGCCTGCCGCGTGGATCGCGTCGCGCACCACCAGCACCTCGGGACTGCGCGCGGCGTCCGGCTCCATCCATTCGCGATTCAGGTTCGCGCCGGCCGCGTTGGTGCGCAGATTGCCGCGCACGCTGCCGTCCGGATTCATGTTCGGCACGATGTGGAACACCGCGTGATCGTACAGCTTGCGCGCGACCGGGTCGCCCGCCCAGTCTCCCCAGCCCACGAGCCGCTTCACCAACCCCTCGATGAACCACTCGGCCATCGTCTCGCCCGGATGCTGGCGCGCGATCAACCAGATGTTCTTTTTGGGCACGGCGTTGGCGGCATCGTCCGCGGGCGGCGTGCCGAGCGTGAGCAGGGAAATCGGCCGCCCTTCGACCGTCTTGCCGAGCTCGGTCAGCGACGCGTGCGGCATCTGCTGCACGGCGCCGAGAAACTCGGCATGACGCTCCTCGCTGTACGGTTCGAAGTACGCGTAGTAGATGCTGTCGAATTCGGGCGTATGGTCGATCGTCAGCACGCGGCCGTCGTACGAGGTCGGCACGCGAAACCAGTTCACGCGGTCATAGCTCGCGACTGCCCGATAGTCGCGCCAGCCCTCCGCGAACGCGCACGCGGCGGCGTTCTCGAAGCTCATCACGCAGCGCTCGCCCGCCGCGCCCGACAGGCGGAAATAGAACCACTGCGCGAACTCGGCGTGGCTGTCGGGCCGCACGCGCAGGCGAATATGGCCGGCGTCCTCGCAGGACAGCACATCGATTGCGCCTGCGTCGAAATTGCTCGTAATCGATAAGGTCATCAGAGTCTTCCCTGCCTGATTGCACGCTGTCTTGTTAGCGCAGCGGCATGCTCATTCCGCAACGCGGCGGCGAAATACGAAAGTGGAGTCGTTCGAAGCTTCAGCGCTGAACGCGTAGCCTTCGGTGTCGAAGTCCTTCAGCTGCTCGGGACGATCGACGCGGTTTTCCACCGCGAAGCGCGCCATCAAGCCGCGCGCACGTTTTGCATGGAAGCTGATGATCTTGTAGCGGCCGCCCTTCCAGTCTTCGAACACCGGCGTGACCACCGGCGCGTCGAGCAGCTTCGGCTTGACCGATTTGAAGTATTCGCCCGACGCGCAATTGACCAGCACGCGCGAGGTGGCCGCATTCTTCTTCAACTGCGCGTTCAACGCGTGCGTGATCCGCTCGCCCCAGAACGCGTAGAGATCCTTGCCGCGCGGATTGACGAAGCGCGTGCCCATTTCGAGCCGGTAAGGCTGCAGCAGATCAAGCGGACGCAGCAGGCCATAGAGGCCCGACAGCACGCGCACATGATTCTGCGCATAGTCGAGATCGGTCGACGACAACGACTTCGCATCGAAACCTTCATACACGTCGCCATTGAAAGCGAGCACCGCCTGCTTGGCGTTGTGCGTGCCGAATTGCGGCGACCAGTCCGCGTAACGCTGGAAATTGAGGTGCGCGAGCTGATCGGAAATGCTCATCAGCGAAGCGATCTGTTGCGGCGACAAACGGCGCAGGCCGCTGATCAGTTCGGCGGCGTCATCGACGAAATCGGGGATCGTGTGCTTTTTGACGTGCGGCGGGGTGTCGTAGTCGAGCGATTTCGCCGGCGACAGAACGATTATCATAGAGGCTTGCAGGCACGCCGTGCCTGGCGGTCAAAGACGAAAGCCCGATTGTAACGAATGCCCAGTTCCCTCGCCTCAAGCGGCGCGTTGCGCGTCGTACTCGATTCCAATGTGTGGATCGATATTCTCGTATTCGACGACCCGCACACGCGGCCGATCGCCGCCGCGCTCGAAAGCGGCGCGCTTATTGCGCTAATCGACGCGCGTTGCCTCGCCGAGCTCGCCTACGTGCTCGACTATCCGCAGTTCGCGCATCGCAACGTCGACAAAGCGGCTGCGCTCGCGGTCGTCGCGCGGCTGGCGCAACTGGTCGAACCGCCTGAGCCGACCGGGTCCAGCGATAACGCCCGGCCGCTGCCCCAATGCAAGGATCGCGACGACCAGAAGTTTCTCGAGCTCGCGCATGCGGCAGGGGCCGACTGGCTCGTGTCGAAAGACCGCGCGGTGTTGAAGCTCGCGAAACGCATCGCGCGCGATTTCGGCTTCAGGATCGCGCAGCCGGCACCGTTCGCCGCGGAAGCCCGCATCGTGCAGAATGCTGGGGGCGAGGCCGTCAGCGCGTGAATCCGGCCGTCCGTAGGTGACACCCGCGGCGCGCACAGCGTGTCGCGATTCCCTACAATCAGGCTTCGCCCATCGCAACACTGTTCGCGAATCCGGACAAACCAGGCCCACCTTATCGCCCCGCTACCCACGACGCCATGAACGCACCGCACGACACGCCCACGAGCCCCACGTTTCCGTCTCGCCTGCCGAACGTCGGCACGACGATTTTCACCGTGATGAGCGCGCTCGCCGCAGAAAAAGGCGCGGTGAACCTGGGTCAGGGCTTTCCCGACTTCGCCTGCGATCCGCGCATCGTCGACGCGGTCGCGAACGCGATGCGCGACGGCCACAACCAATATCCGCCGATGGCCGGCGTACTGCCGCTGCGTCAGGCGATTTCGGACAAGATCGCGAATCTGTACGGCCGCCGCTACGACGCGAACAGCGAAATTACCGTGACCGCGGGCGCCACGCAGGCGTTGCTGACCGCGATTCTTTGCACGGTCCATGCGGGCGACGAAGTGATCGTGATCGAACCGACCTACGACAGCTATCTGCCGTCGATCGAACTGGCTGGCGGCAAGCCGGTCTTCGTCACGCTCGACGCACCCGACTACGCGATCCCGTTCGACAAGCTCGCCGCCGCGATCACGCCGAAGACGCGGCTCATCATGATCAACACGCCGCACAATCCGACCGGCACGGTGTGGCGCGAACAGGATATGCGCAAGCTCGAGGAGATCGTGCGCGGCACCAACGTGCTGATTTTGTCCGACGAGGTGTACGAGCACATGGTCTACGACGGCGCGCCGCATGAAAGCGTCGCCCGTTATCCGGAACTCGCGCAGCGCAGCTTCGTCGTGTCGAGCTTCGGCAAGACCTACCACGTGACCGGCTGGAAAGTCGGCTATGTGGCCGCGCCCGCCGCGCTGACCGCCGAGTTCCGCAAGGTGCACCAGTTCAACGTATTCACCGTCAACACGCCGATGCAGATCGGCCTTGCGGATTACATGAAGGACCCGGCGCCGTATGTGGAGCTACCGGCGTTCTATCAGCGCAAGCGCGACTTCTTCCGCGCTGGCCTCGCGAATTCGCGCTTCCGGTTGCTGCCGTGCACGGGCACGTATTTTCAGTGCGTCGACTATTCGGCGATCAGCGACCTGCCTGAAGCCGAATTCGCGCAATGGCTGACCGGCGAGATCGGCGTCGCGGCGATTCCGGTCTCGGCGTTCTATCACGAGGCTCACGAGTCGGGCGTCGTGCGCTTCTGCTTCGCCAAGCAGGAAGGCACGCTCGCTACCGCGCTCGAACGGCTCACGCGGCTCTAGGATGTCTTGCGCGATGCCACGAACGAACCTGCGTTCCTTGCCATCGCGCTCTGCGGCATGGGTGTGTCCTTGGCACCCATGCGCGCTTCACGACATCGCGGTCATACCCTCAGGACGCACGCGACGCCGCGACACAGGCCTTGCGATCCTCGCTCACGCGCTGCGCAGCCGGCCGCGCGTTGATCGTCTTCACGTAGCTCTTCCAGTCGATCCCCGCTTCGAGCAGAAAATCGCGGCCGTAAATCGTCCGCGTCGCCATGCCGACGAGCGGCAGGCTCACGTAACCGGCGGTATCCGCGACGCTGAATTGCTCGCCGCACAGATACGGCGCGAACTTCGCGATCCGCCTGAAGCCCGCGATGTGATGCGTGAGCAGCTTCTCGACGCGCCCTTTCGTCGCGTCGCTGACCGTGCCGCCGAAAAATGCTTCTTTGTACAGATTGCGCACCGTCAGTTCGAGATGCACATCGACGAAGAAGATCATTTCGCGCTCCTTGGCGGCCTGCCACGGATCGGCGGAGAAGATTCGCTTGTTGGGAAAACGCGCGGCCAGGTATTCGACAATGCACTGCGACTCGCACAGATCGCCGTGCTCGGTCTGCAGATATGGCACCTTGCCGAGCGGCGAATGCTCCAGCAGCGCTTCGTCCTGGCTCGGCTTCACGAGATGCTCCTCGAACTCGATGCCATGCTCGAGCAGCACGAACTTGACCTTGTTGTAGTAGTTGGAAAGTGCGAAACCGCACAGTTTGATCATCGGGTGTCTCCTTGTGTCATGGTGTGTGAGACCGCGCGTCGAGGTTGAAGCAGCGGCTTTCCATCGAATCATCCAAGAAACTGCACGATCGTGCTATTCTAAAATTACCATGGAGTCGGGCATCTCAATGAACTCTCGCAATTTCAGCATCGAGACCATCGGCATCGTCGGCACTGGCGCGATGGGCCGCGGGATCGCGCAGATCGCAGCGCTCGCTGGCCTGCGTGTGCGGCTCTACGACACCAACGCGGCCGCCGTCGGCGCGGCGCGCGACTATCTCTCGGAGACTTTCGCCACATTGACGGCCAAAGGCAAGCTCGAGCAGTCGCGCTCGCTCGCCGCGCTCGCCAACGTCAGCGGCGTGCAGGCGGTGAGCGAACTGGTCGGCTGCGATCTGATCGTCGAGGCAATCGTCGAAAAGCTCGAGATGAAGCAGGACCTGTTTCGCGAGCTCGAAACCGTGGTCAGCGGCCGCTGCATCCTCGCGTCGAATACGTCGTCACTGTCGATCACCGCGATTGCCGCGGGCTGCACCGATCCGTCGCGCGTGGTCGGCTATCACTTCTTCAATCCGGTGCCGCTGATGAAGGTCGTCGAAGTGATCGACGGCCTGCGCAGCGACCCCGAGGCCGGTGACGCGCTGATGGATCTCGCGCGCCGCATGGGCCATACGCCGGTGCGCGCGAAGGACATGCCCGGCTTCATCGTCAATCACGCGGGCCGTGGCATGAATACCGAGGGTTTGCGCGTGGCGAGCGAAGGTGTCGCGAGCTTTGCGGATATCGACCGCATCATGCGCGAGCAGGCCGGCTTTCGCCTCGGACCGTTCGAGCTGCTGGACCTGACCGCGCTCGACGTGTCGCATCCGGTGATGGAGTCGATCTATCACCAGTTCTACGAAGAACCGCGCTATACGCCGTCGCCGATTACGGGCACGCGGCTGTCGGCCGGACTGCTAGGCCGCAAGAGCGGCGAAGGTTTTTATCGCTACGTGGACGGCCAACAACAGGTTCCCGCCGAAGCACCCGCGCCGGCCACGCTGCCGCAAAGCGTGTGGGTCAGCCAGCGCTATCGCGACGCGTATCAGGCCGTCGTGCAACTGGTCGGCAAAGCGGGCGTGAAGCTCGACGAAGGCGTAACGCCTGCGGCCGGTTCACTGATCGTCGTCACGCCGTTCGGCCACGACGCGACCACGGCCGCGGTCGACGAAACGCTCGACGCGAGCCGCGTGGTCGCCGTCGACGCACTGTTCCCGCTCGTCGGCGCACAACGCCGCACGCTGATGACCACGCCCGCCACGACACGCGCCGCGCGCGATTGCGCGCATGCGCTGTTCGCCGCCGACGGCATCCCCGTCACCGTGATCCGCGATTCGGCCGGCTTCGTCGCGCAGCGGGTGGTCGCGACGATCGTCAACATCGGCTGCGACATCGCGCAAAAACAGATTGCAACGCCAGAGGACATCGACCTCGCCGTGATGCTCGGTCTCGGCTATCCGCGCGGACCGCTCGCGCTCGGCGATGCGCTCGGCGCCACCACCATTCTCACGATCCTGCGCAACATGCACAGCGTGCTCGGCGAACCGCGCTATCGGCCGTCGCCGTGGCTCGCAAGACGCGCGCAACTCGGCCTCTCGCTCACCCAGCGAGACGCCGCCGACATTCGAACGGAGACCCCATCATGAGCGCCGCCCTGCTCGCTTCACGCCCCGCCAGCAGCGAATCCACGCTGGTCCTCACGCTCTCGAACCCCGGTGCGCGCAACGCGCTGCATCCGGATATGTACGCAGCCGGCATCGAGGCATTCGATACCGTCGAGCGCGATCCGTCGATTCGCGCCGTCGTGATCACCGGCGCCGACGACTTCTTCTGCGCGGGCGGCAACCTGAACCGGCTGCTCGAAAATCGCGCGAAAGATCCGTCCGTGCAGGCCGATAGCATCGACATGCTCGCGCAATGGATTTCGGCGCTGCGGCTGTCGTCGAAGCCGGTGATTGCCGCGGTGGAAGGCGCGGCGGCCGGCGCGGGGTTTTCGCTCGCGCTCGCCTGTGATCTGATCGTCGCCGCGGACAACGCGAAGTTCGCGATGTCCTACGCGCGCGTCGGCTTGACGCCCGACGGCGGCGGCTCGTGGTTCCTCGCGCAGTCGCTGCCGCGTCAGCTGGCCACCGAGGTACTGATCGAAGCCAAACCGATCGGCGCCGCGCGTCTGCACGAACTCGGCGTCGTCAACCGGCTCACCAAAGCCGGCGCCGCGCTCGATAACGCGCTCGCATGGGCCGATGAGCTCGGCGCGATCTCGCCCAATTCGGTCGCGCGCATCAAAGGGCTGATCGCCGCGGCCGGCACGCAGCCGCTCGCGGATCACCTGGTCGCCGAGCGCGATAACTTCGTCGCGTCGCTGCATCATCGCGACGGTCTCGAAGGCATCAGCGCGTTCCTCGAAAAGCGCGCGCCGATTTACAAATAAGCGACGAGAGAGCCGCCCGACATGCCCGACTATCAATTGCCGAAACGGCGCCGCGTTTTCCTGATGCGTCACGGCGACGTCACCTACTTCGACGACTCCGGCCGCGCGATCGATCCCGAAACCGTGCCGCTGAACGCGAACGGCCGCGAGCAGGCAAGCGCGGCCGGCCGCGTGTTCGCCGAGCAGCAGGTGCGCTTCGACCGCGTGATCGTCAGCGGCTTGCCGCGCACGATCGAAACCGCGCGGCGCGTGCTCGCCGAAACGGGTCAGCAGATCGAACCCGAGATCGACCCCGCATTGCAGGAGATTCGCAGCGGGCGGCTCGGCAGCATTCCGCCGAGCGATATCGAGGCGGCGTTTCTCGGCGTGTTCGACGGCATCGTGCCGGAGAGCATGCGCTTTCTCGACGGCGAAACGATCGGCGAGCTGTTCGATCGCGTGCTGCCGGCCATCGCGGCGCTGCGCGAAGACACCTCGTGGGACACCGTGCTGCTGGTGCTGCACGGCGGCGTCAATCGCGCGATCCTGTCGCACGCGCTGACGGCGGGTGGCCGCACCTTCTTCGGCCATCTGTCGCAGGCGACCGGCTGCATCAACGCGCTCGACGTCGGCGCCGCGCCGCGCGACTGGGTGCTGCGCATGCTCAACTATTCACCGCCGTCGCCGCTGCATCGCGACGTTCGCAACACCACGATGGAAATCCTCTACGCACAATTCATCCGATTCCAGCGTAGCTGACACCGAACTGGAGGAGACACATGGCGCAAGCCACGCAGACCGGCGAACCCGCAGGCAAACAGGACTACTCGGCTTTCGAGGGCACCCGCCCGGTCAACGAGCGGCAACGCTTCGACACCGACGCGCTCGCCGCGTGGCTGGCCGGCCATGTCGACGGCTTCGCGGGACCGCTGACGCTCGAGCAATTCGCGGGCGGACAATCCAATCCCACGTTCAAGCTGATCACGCCGTCGCGCTCGTACGTGATGCGCGCGAAGCCCGGACCCACCGCGAAACTGCTGCCATCCGCGCACGCGATAGAACGCGAATATCGCGTGATGCACGCGCTCGCCGCCACCGACGTGCCGGTCGCACGCATGCTCGCGCTGTGCGAAGACGAAACCGTGATCGGCCGCGCGTTCTACGTGATGGAGTTCGTCGACGGCCGCGTGCTGTGGGATCAATCGCTGCCCGGCATGACGCCCAGCGAGCGCGCGGCGATCTACGACGAAATGAATCGCGTGATCGCGGCGTTGCACAGTGTCGACGTCACCGCCGCCGGCCTCGCCGACTACGGCAAGCCAGGCAATTACTTCGCGCGCCAGATCGGCCGCTGGAGCAAGCAGTATCTGGCGTCCGAGACCGAACCGATCGACGCGATGCATCGCCTGATCGAATGGCTGCCGCAGCATATGCCGGCCGAAACGAACGAGCGCGTGTCGGTCGTGCACGGCGACTACCGGCTCGACAACCTGATCTTCGATCGCAACGAGCCGCGCGTGCTCGCGGTGCTCGACTGGGAACTGTCGACGCTCGGCGATCCGCTCGCCGATTTCGCGTATCACTGCATGGCGTGGCATGTCGACCCGACGCAGTTCCGCGGCATCGCGGGACTCGATTGGGCCGCGCTCGGCATCCCCGATGAAGCACGCTACGTGGAGCGTTATTGCCAACGCACCGGCTTCGAGATTCGTGGCGACTGGAATTTCTATCTGGCCTACAACATGTTCCGCATCGCCGCGATCCTGCAAGGAATCATGAAGCGCGCCGTCGACGGTACCGCGTCGAGTGCGCAGGCGCTCGACGCCGGCCGGCGCGCGAAGCCGATGGCCGAACTGGCCTGGCATTACGCGCAGAAGGTTCGCTAGACTCGAGGGCTCGCCCCGCTCCCCCATCATTCGCAGTCCGTTACCCGCGAGGTCCCAGATGAATTTCGATTACACCCCGAAGGTCCAGGCGTTGCGCGAAAAACTGCTCGCCTTTTTCGACGAGCACATTTACCCGAACGAGCAGGCCTTCTATGCGGAGATCGCGCGCAATCGCCAGAACGGCAACGCATGGGTGCCCACCGAACTGATCGAGCAACTGAAGCAGAAGGCGCGCGATGCCGGTCTGTGGAATCTGTTCCTGCCGCAATCGCAGCGCGGCGCCGGCCTGACGAATCTCGAATACGCGCCGCTGTGCGAGATCATGGGCCGCGTGCCCTGGGCGCCTGAAGTGTTCAACTGCAACGCGCCGGACACCGGCAACATGGAGACAATCGAGCGCTACGGCAGCGAAGACAACAAGCGCGAATGGCTCGAACCGCTGCTGCAAGGGCAGATCCGTTCGGCGTTTCTGATGACGGAGCCGGAGGTCGCGTCGTCGGATGCGACGAACATCCAGACCAGCATCGTGCGCGATGGCGACCATTACGTGATCAATGGCCACAAGTGGTGGTCGTCGGGTGCGGGCGACCCACGCTGCGCGATCTATATCGTGATGGGCAAGACCGATCCCGACGCGCCGCGCCATCAGCAGCAGTCGATGATCCTCGTGCCCGCCGACGCCACCGGCATCACCGTGCATCGTCCGCTCACGGTGTTCGGTTACGACGATGCGCCGCACGGCCACATGGAGATCACACTCGACAATGTGCGCGTGCCCGCCACCAACCTGCTGCTCGGCGAAGGCCGCGGCTTCGAAATCGCGCAAGGCCGTCTCGGCCCGGGGCGCATCCATCACTGCATGCGCCTGATCGGTCTCGCCGAACGCGCGCTCGAACTGATGGCGAAGCGCTCGCTGCAACGTGTCGCGTTCGGCAAGCCGGTTGCGTCGCAAGGCGTCACGCAGGAGCGTCTCGCCGAGGCGCGCTGCATGATCGAGCAGGCGCGTCTGCTCACGCTGAAGACCGCGTACATGATGGACACCGTCGGCAACAAGGGCGCGCGCGGCGAGATCGCGATGATCAAGGTGGTCGCGCCGAACATGGCGTGTCAGGTGATCGACTGGGCGATTCAGGCGCACGGCGGCGGCGGCGTCAGCGACGATTTCCCGCTCGCGTATGCGTACGCGTCCGCGCGCACGCTGCGTTTCGCCGACGGCCCCGACGAAGTGCACCGCAACGCGATCGCCAAGCTCGAACTCGCGCGTCATATGGATGCGGGCGCGGCGGCTCGCGTGGAGATGCCGGTCACGCGCGTTTGAGTGCTTCGGCCCGAAGCGAGTGCGCCGTTGAGGTCACTGCAAGCAGCATCGCGCGATCTATGCTCTAATTTTCGACAACGGCGGCGCCCTCTTTGCGGCGCCGCTTTGACGAACAAGGAGCCAGGATGATCGATGTCTATAGCTGGGCGACCCCGAACGGCCACAAGGTTCATATCATGCTCGAGGAGACGGGCCTACCCTACAACGTGCATGCCGTGAATATCGGTGCAGGTGACCAGTTCAAGCCCGAATTTCTTGCCATCAGTCCCAACAACAAGATTCCCGCGCTGGTCGATTCCGAAGGTCCGAAAGGCGCCGACGGACGGCCGTTCGCGCTATTCGAATCGGGTGCGATCCTGATTTATCTGGCCGAGAAAACCGGTAAGTTTCTACCGACCGACCCGGCTGCGCGCTACGCGGCACTGCAATGGCTGATGTTCCAGATGGGCGGCCTGGGTCCGATGCTCGGCCAAACGCATCACTTCCGCGTGTATGCACCCGAGCAGATCGAATACGCGGTCAATCGCTACACCAACGAAGCGCGACGCCTGTACGGCGTGATGGACACGCAACTCGGCAAGACGCGTTACCTCGCGGGCAACGACTATACGATCGCGGACATCGCCGCGTTTCCGTGGACCCGTTCGTGGAAAAATCAGGGCGTCGACCTCGATTCGTTGCCGAACGTGAAGCGCTGGCATGAGGAGATCGCCACGCGGCCGGCAGTAGTGCGCGGCGTCGACGTGCTCGCATCCGCGCGCGTGCCGCTGATGGACGACAAGGCGAAAGAGATTCTGTTTGGCGCGACACAGTACGCGAAACACTAGTTGCAGGCCGTCTGGCTGACGCGGCTGGACACAACACAAAGCGCGAGCGGCATGTCTGCCGACTCGCGCTTTTTCACTGCATCTGCGAAGGGCAAACGCTAGAAGTAATGCCGTGTGATGAACTCCGCGACGCACACCGGTCGATCGCCGCCCTGACGCTCCAGCGTCACGTTCCACGCGACCTGCACGCCGTTGTTGTCTACGTCGGTCACCGACTCGACGGCGAACTTCGCGCGCAGCGATGACCCCACGAGTACCGGCGACATGAAACGTACGCGGTTCAAGCCGTAGTTGACGCCCATGCGCTGCTCGATTCTCAGAGTCTTACCGAGCAACGCCGGAATTAGCGACAACGTCAGAAACCCATGCACAATCGGCCCGCCAAACGGCGACTCGCGTATGGCCCGCTCGGGATCGATGTGAATCCACTGATGATCGCCGGTCGCCTCGGCGAAACGGTTGACTCTGTCCTGATCGACGCTCAGCCATTCGCTGACGAGCGACTGCGTGCCGACGAGTGCGCGCAGAGCGTCCGCACTGTCGAAGGCGGAGATCGTCGCCGCGCTCACCGTCATGCCGCCGCTCCCGGATTGCGCAGACCGAACATGCCGTTCGAGCGCACCGTGATCACCGTGTCGCCGTGCTGATTGATGCCCTCCCAGCGCGTCGACACGATGCCGCGATCGGGCTTGCTCTGCGACACGCGCTTGTCGACGATGACGTTCATCATCGTGATCGTGTCGCCGACTCGCACCGGCTTCAACCAGCGAATCTCGTCGATCCCGGGCGAACCCATCGACGTCGAATCCGCCAGCACCTTGCGCACGAGCATGCCCATCATCACCGAGCACGTGTGCCAGCCGCTCGCGACGAGGCCGCGGAACGGCGATTCGGCCGCGGCGGCTTCGTCGAGATGAAACGGCTGCGGATCGAACTTCTGCGCGAACTCGACAATCTCCTCGCGCGTGAACGTGTGCTTGCCGATTTCGTGGCTCGCGCCCACTTCCATGTCTTCGAAACTGATTTTCATCAGTGCATCTCCTTTGTTCGATGGAACGCCCCGATCAGACTTCGGCGACTGCAAATCCGGGCAGCGCGGCAAATCGCGCGAGATGATGATCTACGTCGCCGAGCGTGGTCTCGATGATCGCGAGGCGCTTGAACAGATGCGCGGCCGCCACTTCATTCGTGACGCCCATGCCGCCGTGCAACTGCACCGCCTGTTGACCGACGAAACGCGCGGCCTGGCCGACCCGAACCTTGGCCGCGGAGATCGCGCGACGGCGCTCGTTCGCGTCTTCGCTCGCGTAGCGCATCGCTGCGAGATACGTGATCGAGCGCGCCTGCTCCGCGTGGATCAGCATCTCGACCATGCGGTGCTGCAGCGCCTGGAAACGCGCGATCGGCTGACCGAACTGCTGGCGCGTTTTCGTGTATTCGACGGTGGCGTGATTGAGTGCGTCGAGCGCGCCGATCGCTTCCGCGCACAGCAGCAGGGTGCCGTAGTCGGCGATCTGCTCGAGCGTTGCCGCCCCCGCATGTTCGCCGGCGAGCCGGCGCGCGGGCGTGCCGTTGAATTCGAGCGTTGCGGCGCGTTGACCGTCGATCGTGCGGTACTCGGTGAGCGTAACGCCGGCCGCGTCGCGGGCGACGACGAAGAGTGCGATCTCGCCATCGAGGCGCGCCGGCACGATCCAGTGGTCCGCCTGCGCGCCGTGCAGCACGACAGATTTGCTGCCGCTCAGCATGTGCTGCGCGCCCTGCCGGCTCGCGTTCGTCGCGACGTCGAACAGATCGTAGCGGGCATGCGGCTCATGAAACGCCACGGCCAGTTTGCCTTCGCCCCGGGCCGCCCGTTCGAGCAGCGCGGCATCTTCGCCGTCGCCGGTGCCGGCGAGCCGCAGCGCTTCGATGCCGACCGCGGTCGCCCAATACGGCTCGACGACGAGCGCGCGGCCGAGCTCCTGCATGACCACGAGCATGTCGATCGGGCCGCCGCTGAAACCGCCTTGATCTTCCGGCACCGGCAACGCGGTCAGCCCCAACTCGGTGAACGCGGCCCAATGATCGGCCGATACGCCCGCCTCCGAGCGCACGATCGCCTGGCGTGCTTCGAAGCCGTAGTTCTTCTCGAGATAGCGGCGCAGCGCATCGGCAAATTGCTGCTGTTCGTCGTTGAAAGTGAAGTCCATGCGCCGCTCCTCAAAGTCCGAGAATCATCTGCGCGATGATGTTCTTTTGAATTTCGTTCGAGCCGCCGTAAATCGACGTCTTGCGGAAGTTGAAGTAGTACGCGGCAAGCGGCGCGGCATCGTCGTCGCCGGCAAGACTGTGCCCGCGTTCGCCTTCGAGGAACGGCACGTCGAACGGCGCGGCCAGCGGACCGATCGCTACGAACATCAGTTCGGTGAGTCCCTGTTGCACTTCCGTGCCCTTGATCTTCAGCATTGACGCTTCCGGGCCCGGGCCGCGTCCGCCCGCCTCGTTCGCCACCACGCGTTGCACGGTGACTTCGAGCGCCATCAACTCGATTTCCAGACTCGCGACCTTTGCCGCAAACACCGGATCGTGCAGCAGCGGCTTGCCATTCTTTTTCTGATTCAGCGCGACACGCTTGAGAAACACCAGTTCGCGCTTCGACGCACCGACTCGCGCGATACCAGTACGCTCGTGCCCGAGCAGATATTTCGCATAGGTCCAGCCGCGATTTTCTTCGCCGACCAGATTGTCGAGCGGCACTTTGACGTCCTCGAAGAACACTTCATTGACTTCGTGATCTTCGTCGAGCGTGATGATGGGCCGCACCGTGATGCCCGGCGTTTTCATGTCGATCAGCAGGAACGAGATGCCCTCCTGCTTTTTGGCGCCGCTGTCGGTGCGCACGAGGCAGAACATCATGTCGGCGTGCTGGCCGAGCGTGGTCCAGGTCTTCTGACCGTTGACCACGTAATGATCACCGACGCGCTCGGCGCGGGTGCGCAGCGACGCAAGGTCGGAACCCGATCCCGGCTCCGAATAGCCCTGACACCACCAGTCAGTGCCGTCGAGAATGCGCGGCAGATAATGGCGTTTCTGCGCCTCGGTACCGTATTTCATCAGCACTGGCGCAACCATCGACACGCCGAAAGGCAGCACGGTAGGTGCGCCAACACGCGCGCACTCTTCTTCCCAGATATGTCGTTGCGTCGCGTCCCAGCCGGGGCCGCCATATTCGCGCGGCCACGCGACCGCCGACCAGCCTCGCGTGCCGAGCAGCCTGTGCCAGCTTGCGAAGTCTTCGCGGGAAAGACGTTTGTGATTGAGAACCTTGTCGCTCAGCTCGCGAGGCAGATTCGCTTCGAGCCAGGCGCGGATGTCGGCGCGGAACGCGTCTTCAGCGGGGGAATAGTCCAGATTCATGCGTAGTGTCTCCTGGCCGCCACCGCCCAGCCGCCTGCAGCCACCGCGCTACTGCAGTGGTTCCTTCAGCGCAGCCGGGACCGGCAGCGGCATCACTTCGATGCCTTCCTCGACCAAGGCACGCGCATCCTCGGGTGTCGTGACACCGCGAATACTGCGCGCGGGCGCTTCGTTATAGTGAATGCGCCGCGCTTCCTCGGCGAAGCGGTCGCCCACGTTCTCGGTCTTCTCCAGTACCTCGCGCAGCGCGCGGATCATGTGCGCCTGCATTTGCTGCACACCCGCCGGCGCTTTTGAGTCGGTCGCGCCCGACAGATTCAGACGCGGTGCCGACGGCAAACGGCTCACCTCGTGCGCACCGCAGATCGGACATTCGACGAGTTTGCGGGACTGCTGCGACTCGAAGTCATCAGCCGAAGCAAACCAACCTTCGAACCGATGGCCATGCGGACACTGTAAATCGAGGACCTTCATGTGGAATCAGGGCTTGCGTGCCAGTTTAGCGCAAAATGGAAATTTGTGAACGATCGTTCGTAAAACCTTAGGGCCGACGCACAGCCGCCAGCTGCCGAAAGGGAATATCACGTGGGTGCGCGATTTTAACGCTTTACGGCATGTGCTGCCGAAGACGGCCCGAGCGGTCACCGGTGCCACAATTGCTCCGTTCTCCAGCCCGCTTGAAGCGCACCGCTACACCACGAGATTGCCGAGTTGGCGACTTACGCGCGGTTCAATCTGACGGGCCTCCTTCGCCAGATTGATCTGCTTCGCCAGTTTTGCGACATCCGCGACACCGATCTCAATCGCGTACCCGCCGCGCGCGGTCAGCCATTCGAGCACGTCCGTCAGATGCCACACCGACGCACTGCCTTCGTGGACCGGCGGAGGGAAGTCGATGGCGTTATTCAGCATCAGCTTGCGCATGTTTTGCCGCGACACGCCCGCCATTTCGGCCACGTCTGTCAGCCCCACGAAGTCAGGTCCCGCCTCGACCAGTTGCGCGGACGGCACAGCGCGTTTCACGTCCTTGAGCGCGCTGATGACAGCCTCGAATGCGCTCGCGCCTTCACGGGTGAAAAGCAGCGCGAGGCGGCCTGCTTGCCCGACGCCAATCGTAGCGTCGTCGCACCCCGCTTCGCCCAACCTCTCGACGATTGCATCTGCATCGCAATCTTCCGCGGTGAGGCGGTATTTCAAGGTGAATACATATTCCATACGGTACTCCTGTCTTTGTTGAGCCCAGGTTATTGCGATTCCTGTTTGCTGCCTACGAACGCACTAGCGCCGTGCCGCGCAGTTGCCGACGATGCGCCGCAGATGTCTGGCGTGATTGCCGGGATTCTTCGGCGTACTCCAGACGCTCGATATACAGAACTCACCGCACCGACATTCGGCGTCTTTGTACGGGCAATAGATTTTTCCCCACGCATGACCTTTTCCGCCTTCCTGAATGCGCCAGCCGTGCTGCTCCGCGTACGCCAATGCAGCCTCGATCTCTTTCTTCTTGTGCCTTCCTCGAACCATCGACACCTCCAATGTAGCCGCTCAATTTCGAGTTGTCAATTGACAACCCAGAGGTTGAGCTGGAATCAGATCGTTCCGATGAGTAACGTCGGTTATCCCAAACAAAATCGACGACGCACTCGGTGATCGGAGGGTTCATACTAGCCGGCCGGCGGGGCCGCGACGAGCCAGCCAGATGGCATAGGGAACGGCATTTTGTTGAGCCAGAAAGAAACGGCGGAGCCAATGACAAAGCCCCTGCCGGTCATCGACCGACAGGGGCTTGGTTAAATCAGCTATCGGGCTGACGCGAACTTATACCGTCTCGGGCGCCTGCGTCGGCCACGTGCCCGACAGCACTTTCTCGAGCCAGAAAGTACCGATGATCGTCTTCACATCGGTGATCTTGCCCGTGCGCACCCACTCGGACACTTGTTCCACGGTCGCGGTGAACAGTTCGAGAAACTCACCTTCGTCGAGCTTGCGCTCGCCCGCGGTCAAGCCCCGCGCCAGATAGATATCAATGAATTCGGTCGAGTAAGAAATGATCGGGTGGATCCGTGTCAGGTATACGTATTCGCGCGCGGTATAGCCGGTTTCCTCGCGCAGTTCCCGCACCGCGCATGCCAGCGCGCCCTCGTTCGGGTCGAGCTTGCCGGCCGGATATTCGACCATCACCTTGCCCATCGGATAGCGATACTGACTTTCGAGCAGCACGCGACCGTCATCGAACAAGGGGATCACCATGACGGCGCCCGGGTGCTGAACATATTCGCGCGTCGCGTGTTTGCCGTCCGGGAGTCGGACCGTATCGTACTTGACCGTCATGAACGGCCCCTGATGGACCGTCTTGCTGTCGATACAAGTCTCGGTTAGCGCGGCGTCGTGATTGGGAACTTCAGCCATGTGCGGACCTCAGAACAGCCAGGCGCGCGCGACGGCGGCACGCCGTCAGCGGCGTTTGACGAGATATTGGAAAGTAAAGCCGGGAAAAGCGAACACGACGAACAGAGCGAACGTGATCGCATAGAACTGCCAGCCCTGCTCGAAGCGATTTCCCGCGCGCGCTTCGAGCAGAAAGCCCAGCGCGCCGACCACGAAATACAGCACTATCAATTCGGCAATCCGGAGCCAGGCGCTTTTCTTCGCCGCTTTCAACGGCACCGCGGCGAAGAGGCGCTGATTCAGGAACGGCAGGTTGGCGCCGACCAGCGCCAACAGCACGATAAACCAGCCCGCAGCGGACATCAGAGCAGCAGCGTGTGCTGGATCGCCTGCAGGCAGGCGCGCAACAGCGGATCCGGCACGATACCGAGCGCCAGCACGGCGACGCCGTTCAACGCGAGCAACGCGCGCGTGCTCGTGTCTGCCGCGATCGTCGACTTGTCTTGCGGCTCGTCGAAGTACATCAGCTTGACGATACGCAGGTAGTAGAACGCGCCGAACAGCGACGTGATCACGGCAAGCACGGTGAGCCAGGTCAGGCCGGCGTTCATCGTCGCTTGCAGCACGGCGAGCTTCGCGTAGAAGCCGACTGCCGGCGGGATACCCGCGAGCGAGAACATCATGATCATCATCACGAAGGCGAATACCGCGCTGCGCTGATTGAGGCCTTTGAAGTCCTCCAGCGTGTCCGCTTCGAAGTCGCGGCGCGCGAGCAGCATGATGACGCCGAAGGTACCGAGCGTGGTGATCAGGTAGATGATGCTGTAGAACATCGCCGAGCCGTACGCGCTCGCGGCGCCCGTGGTCTTCTGGTCGACCACGCCGGCGAGCAGGCCGAGCAGCACGAAGCCCATGTTCGAGATCGCCGAATACGCGAGCATCCGCTTGACGTTGCGCTGCACGATACCGGTGATGTTGCCGACAATCAGCGACAGCGCCGCCAGAATCACCAGCATCTGTTGCCATTCGACCGCCAGCGGCAGCAGGCCCATCACGAGGAAACGCAGACCCCACGCGAACGCCGCGACCTTCGGGCCGCCACCGACGATGAGCGTCATCGCCGTCGGTGCGCCCTGATACACGTCGGGCACCCACATATGGAACGGCACCGCGCCCATCTTGAACGCCACGCCCGCCACGATGAAGATCACGCCGAACAGCAGCACGGTCGGATCGTAGTGGCTCGTGTTAATCGCCTTGAACACTTCATTCAGGTCCAGCGAGCCGGTCGCGCCATACAGCATCGAAACACCGTACAGCAGGAAACCGGAAGCCAGCGCGCCGAGCACGTAGTACTTCATCGCCGCTTCGTTCGACGACGCCACTTCGCGACGCAGCGCGATCACCGCGTACAGCGACAGCGACATCAGTTCCAGACCGAGATACAGCGTCAGGAAGTTGTTGCCCGAGATCATCACGATCTGGCCGAGCAGCGAGAACATGCCGAGCAGGAAGAAGTCACCGCGGAACAGGCTACGGTCTTCGAGGTAGCGACGCGAATAAACGATCGTCACCGCGTAGCCGAGCGACACCACCGCCTTCATCACGTTGGCGAACGGATCGACCACGTACATGTGATCGAAGAAGTAATGCACTTGCGGGTCGAACGCATTCACCGCGAACCAGATCCCGGCGACGAGCGTCGAGAAGAACGCGATGAAATACGTAGTACGGCGACCCTCCGGGCCGACGAACGTGTCGTTGAGCCACGCGATGACAATGGCGAACATCACCAATGCGTCAGGCAACAGAGCAGTCATAGGGGCGTTTTGCATGGTCTTAAATTCCTCCGCTCGTCGTTACTGAGGCAACGGCAGCTTCGATTGCGCAACGTGGGAGAGGAGGTTTTCCACGGATACGTGCATCACATCGGTAAAGGGCTTCGGATACAGGCCCATGAACAGCGTCAGTGCGGCGAGCACTGCCAGCATGAAAAATTCGCGACGGTCGATGTCGACCAGGCTCTTCACGTGGTCGTTCGCGACCGCGCCGAAGTAGACACGCTTGTACATCCACAGTGTGTAGGCCGCGCCGAGAATCAGCGTGACAGCCGCGCCACTCGCGATCCAGAAGTTGTACTGGACGGAAGCCAGAATCACCATGAATTCGCCGACGAAACCGGACGTGCCCGGCAAGCCGCAATTCGCCATCGCGAACAGCATCACGAACGCCGCGAACTTCGGCATCACGTTGACGACGCCGCCGTAATCGGCGATCTGACGCGAGTGCATGCGGTCGTACAGCACGCCGATGCACAGGAACATTGCGCCCGACACGAAGCCGTGCGAGATCATCTGCACGATCGCGCCTTCCGCGCCGAGCTGATTGAAGATAAAGAAGCCGAGCGTGACAAAGCCCATGTGTGCGATCGATGAATACGCGACCAGCTTCTTCATGTCGGCCTGCACCATCGCGACGAGACCGATGTAGATCACAGCGATCAACGACAGCGTGATGATGACCGGTGCAAGGAAATGGCTCGCATCAGGCGTGATCGGCAGCGAGAAGCGCAGGAAACCATACGCGCCGAGCTTCAGCATGATCGCGGCCAGCACGACCGAACCGCCGGTAGGCGCTTCCACGTGCGCGTCCGGCAACCACGTGTGCACCGGCCACATCGGCACCTTCACCGCGAAGGCCAGGAAGAACGCGATAAACAGTAGCACCTGCGGCGTCATCGCGATCTGCGCGTGCTGCCACGTGGCGATATCGAACGAGCCGGTCTCGTTGTACAGATAAATCAGCGCAACCAGCATCAGCAGCGAGCCCGCCAGCGTGTACAGGAAGAACTTGAACGCCGCGTACACGCGGTTCGCCCCACCCCACACGCCGATGATGATGTACATCGGGATCAGCGTCGCTTCGAAGAACACGTAGAACAGCATGCCGTCGGCCGCGCTGAACACGCCGACCATGATGCCCGACAGGATCAGAAAGGCCGCGAGGTACTGGCCGACGTTCTTCGTGATCACTTCCCACCCTGCGATCACGACGATCACCGTGATCAACGCGGTCAACGAGACGAACCACATCGAAATACCGTCCACACCGAGGTGATACATGATGTGGAAGCGCTGGATCCAGTTCGCCTGCTCGACGAACTGCAGGTCGGCGGTGCTCGAATCGAAGCTGGTGATCAGCGGCAGCGTGACGAGGAAGCTCAGGACCGAGCCGATCAGCGAGATCCAGCGCGCGGGAGCGGGGCTCTCGTCGTTGCCGATCGCGAGGACCAGCAGACCGAAGAAGATCGGCAACCAGATCGCGATGCTGAGAATCGGATAAGCGTGCATGAGTGTCCCTCGCCTTATTTGCCGCCGAGCGTTACAAACAGGGTCAGGAGCCCCAGCATGCCGATGATCATGGCGAACGCGTAGTGGTAGATGTAGCCGGATTGGAGGAAGCGGATCACGCTAGCGAACCAGCCGATAAAGCGTGCGCTGCCGTTGACGATGCCGTCGATCACGACCACGTCGCCTTCCTTCCACAAACCACGGCCAATGGCCACCGCGCCTCGCGCAAACACGACTTCGTTGATCTTGTCCATGTAGTACTTGTTATCGAGCAACGTGTAGATCGGGCCGAATGCGCGCTTGATGACAGCGGGCAGATCCGGACGGACCAGATACAGGAACCATGCGACTACCACGCCAGCCAGCGCGAGCCATACCGGCAGGCCCGAGACCGAGTGCAGACCCATCGACGCCCAGCCCTGGAACTCTTCGGCCATCTCATGCAGCGCCGGATGGTTCTCGCTGATGTAGATCACCTTGTCGAACGCGACGCCGTGCTGGAAGAAGTCGCCGAACAGCATCGGACCGACGCCGATCGCGCCGATCACGATCGACGGAATCGCCAGCAGCACGAGCGGCACCCACACGACCCACGGCGTTTCGTGCGGTTCGTGAGCGTGGTCGCCGTGACCATGGCCATGGTCATCGTGGCCGTGCGCGCCATGTGCATGCGACGCGGCTTCTGCGCCCATCGGCGATTCAGGGTGCTTCGGATTGCGGAAGCGCTCCTCGCCGTGGAACACCATGAAATACATACGGAACGAATACAACGCGGTCACGAACACGCTTGCGACCACCGCGAAGTACGCGAAACCCGAGCCCGGCAGATGCGACAGCTTCACCGCGTCGATGATCGAGTCTTTCGAGTAGAAGCCCGAGAAGAACGGCGTACCGATCAGCGCGAGCGAACCGATCAGCGACGTGATCCACGTAATCGGCATGTACTTGCGCAGGCCGCCCATGTTGCGCATGTCCTGATCGTGATGCATGCCGATGATCACCGAACCCGCGCCGAGGAACAGCAGCGCCTTGAAGAACGCGTGCGTCATCAGGTGGAACACGGCGACCGAGTACGCCGACGCGCCGAGCGCGACGGTCATGTAACCGAGCTGCGACAGCGTGGAATAAGCGACCACACGCTTGATGTCGTTCTGGACGATGCCGAGAAAGCCCATGAACAGCGCGGTAATCGCACCAATGACCATGACGAACGACAACGCCGTATCCGACAGTTCGAACAGCGGCGACATGCGCGTAACCATGAAGATACCGGCCGTCACCATGGTCGCCGCGTGAATCAGCGCGGAGATCGGCGTCGGACCTTCCATCGAGTCCGGCAGCCACACGTGCAGCGGGAACTGAGCCGACTTACCCATCGCGCCGATGAACAGGCAAATGCAAGCCACCGTCAGCAGGCCCCAGTCGGTACCCGGGAAGTTCAGCGCGGCGAGTTCGGTACGCTTGGCGAAGACTTCGCCGTAGTTCATCGAACCAGCGAACGCGAACAGCAGACCGATGCCGAGCAGGAAACCGAAGTCGCCGACGCGGTTCACGATGAACGCCTTCATGTTCGCGTAAATCGCGCTCTCACGCTTGAAGTAGAAGCCGATCAGCAGGTACGAAACGAGACCCACCGCTTCCCAGCCGAAGAACAGCTGCAGGAAGTTGTTGCTCATCACGAGCATCAACATCGAGAACGTGAACAGCGAGATGTACGAGAAGAAGCGCTGGTAGCCGTCGTCGTCGGCCATGTAGCCGATCGTGTAGATGTGCACCATCAGCGACACGAAGTTGACCACGACGATCATCATCGCGGTCAGCGAGTCGACCAGGAAGCCGACTTCGAGCTGCGTCTTGCCGATCGACATCCATTGATAAACGGTCGCGTTGAAGCTCGCGCCGTCCATCACCTGGAAGAAGACCATCACCGACAGGATGAACGAAATCGCGACGCCGAGGATCGTGACCGAATGCGCACCCGCCCGCCCTATCGCCTTGCCGAACAGCCCTGCAACCAGGGAACCGGCGAGCGGTGCAAGCGGAATTGCCAACAGCAGGTTTTCATTGAGTATCGTGGACATAACCGCTTTTCCTGAAATTAACCTTTGAGCTGATCGAGATCCTCGACATTGATCGTGTCGAGACTACGGAACAGGGTCACCAGAATTGCGAGACCGATCGCCGCTTCGGCTGCCGCGACCGTCAGCACGAAGAAGACGAAAATCTGGCCGTGCACGTCGCCCAGGTAGTGCGAGAACGCGACAAAATTGGTGTTCACCGCGAGCAGCATCAGTTCGATTGCCATCAGGATGATGATGACGTTGCGGCGGTTCAGGAAAATGCCGACGATGCTGATCGCAAACAGGATCGCGCCGAGGACAAGGTAATGGGCAAGGGTCAACATGATTTCTATCTCCTGTCCGCTCAGCTGTTCTTGGCTGCTGCCGAGTCGGCTGCTGCTGCGGCCGCCGCGGCAGCCGCTTGTTCCGCCGCGATGGTCGCCGCGGTTTTCTCCGACGGCATCTTCACGACGCGCACGCGGTCCTGGGCACGCACCTTGACCTGTGCGCTGACGTTCTGACGCTTGCTGTCCTTCTTGTGGCTCGTGGTCAGCGCGATCGCCGCGATGATGGCGACCAGCAGAATCAGGCCGGCGATTTCGAACGCGAAGATGTAGTTGGTGTAGATGACCTTGCCGATCAGGCGCGTGTTCGACCAGTCGCCCATACCGGCAGCGGCCGAGGCCGTGTCGTGCAGCGCGGTGGCGGTCGCGCCGTAGCCGTGCCACAGAATCAGCGCGGTTTCGATCACGATGATTGCGCCCACCGCCGAGGCCATCGGCACGAAGCGTTTGAAGTCCTTGCGCAGCACGTCGAGATTGATGTCCAGCATCATCACGACGAACAGGAACAGCACCATCACCGCGCCGACGTAGACCAGCACCAGCAGGATCGCGAGGAACTCGGCCTCGAGCAGCATCCAGATCGCGGCTGCGTTGAAGAACGCCAGCACCAGAAACAGTGCGCACGCCACCGGGTTGCGCGAGGTGATCACCTTCAGCCCTGAAACCACGAGGAGCAGCGCGAAGATGTAGAACAGTACGGTCGTGAATTCCATGATTACCGGTTCATCGTTAGGCCATCGTCAGGCATTGTTCTTTGGCACGCGTGGTTGGCAAAAGCGGAGCAATCCGCCAGTACCGCCACACAGGTGCGCCGTGCCGCGGCGTTCAGGCCGCGGCGGTCGGCCCGACAGCAGGCCGTGTTACTGCTTTTGCTGCCGCATTTACTGCACCAGCGGGAAAGCGCTTCAACGATACGGTGCGTCGGCTGCCTTGTTGGCGGCGATTTGTGCTTCGTAGCGATCGCCAACGGCCAGCAGCATTTCCTTCGTGAAGTACAGGTCGCCGCGCTTCTCGCCGTGATACTCGAGAATGTGCGTCTCGACGATCGAGTCGACCGGGCAGCTCTCTTCGCAGAAACCGCAGAAGATGCACTTGGTCAGGTCGATGTCGTAGCGCGTCGTGCGGCGCGTGTTGTCCGCGCGCGTTTCCGATTCGATCGTGATCGCGAGCGCAGGGCACACTGCTTCGCACAGCTTGCATGCGATGCAGCGCTCTTCGCCGTTTTCATACCGGCGCAGCGCATGCAGACCGCGGAAACGCGGCGAGATCGGGGTCTTTTCTTCCGGGAACTGCACGGTGACCTTGCGCTGGAACGTGTAGCGTCCGGTCAGCGCGAGGCCTTTCAGCAGTTCCGTGAGGAAGAAAGTCTTGAAGAAGTTTTGGATTGCGGTCATAGGTTCGTCCGCCCTTTATTTCCAGATGTTCAACGGCGACATGATCCAGAAGCCGACCACCACCAGCCACACCACGCAGACCGGAATGAAGACCTTCCAGCCGAGACGCATGATCTGGTCATAGCGGTAGCGCGGGAACGTGGCACGCGCCCAGATGAACACCGACAACAGGAAGAAAACCTTGGCGACGAGCCAGACGATGCCCGGGATGAACGACAGGAACCCGAACGGTGCGCTCCAGCCGCCGAGGAACAGTGTTGCAGCCAATGCCGAGATCACTATCATATTGATGTACTCGGCGAGGAAGAACAGCGCGAACGCCATACCCGAGTAATCGATCATGTGGCCCGCGACGATTTCCGATTCGCCCTCCACCACGTCGAACGGGTGACGGTTCGTTTCAGCGATGCCCGAGATGAAGTACACGACAAACATCGGCAGCAGCGGCAGCCAGTTCCACGACAGGAAATTCAGGCCGTGCGAGGCGAAGAAGCCCTGCTCCTGCGAGCCGACGATGCCCGACAGGTTCAGCGTACCGGCTGTCATCAGCACGACCACCAGCGCGAAGCCCATCGAGATTTCGTACGAGACCATCTGCGCGGCAGCGCGCATCGCGCCGAGGAACGCGTATTTCGAGTTCGACGCCCAGCCGGCCAGAATCACGCCATACACGCCGATCGACGAAATCGCCATCGCGTACAGCAGACCCGCGTTGATGTCGCCGAGCACCGCGCCCGCCTGGAACGGAATCACCGCCCACACAGCGAACGCCGGCACCACCACCATGATCGGCGCGATGATGTAGATCCAGCGGCTCGCCTGGGCGGGCTGGATCACTTCCTTGAGTAGAAGCTTCAGCACGTCGGCGATCGGCTGCAACAGGCCGCCGGGGCCGACGCGGTTCGGACCGAGACGCACGTGCATCCAGCCGATCAGCTTACGCTCCCACAGGATCAGGTAAGCGACGCACAGCAGGATCACGACGGCCACCACCAGGATGCGCACGAGCGCCCACACCGTGGGCCATGCCACACCGAGAAGCTGGGCGCCGCCCGAGTTGATCGTATCGAACAAGCTCATTTACGCCTTCTCCACCACCAGTTCACCGAACAGGCTGCCCAGCGCTGCACCGGCAGGCGTAGCCGCCGATACGCGGACCACCGTCTCCGCAAGATTCGCGTCGCGCACGGCCGGCAACTGCACCGCTTGCTCGCCCTGACGAACGCGCACCGCGTCGCCCTCTTTCAAACCCAGTTTGTCGAACAGCGCAGCCGGCAGGCCGACCGAATTCGCCGTACGGGCCGCCGCGGTCAGATGCAGCGACTCCGCGCGACGCACCAGCGCGTCGGCATGATAGATCGGCACGTTCGCGAGACGCTCGAACTTGCCTTCCGCCGCCTTCACGGCGTGGCCGCGCGTCACCGCGACGCCGGTACGGTTCGACAGCCTCGAACTCAGGTCACCGTCGCCGAGCGCGGCTGTGCGCACTTCCTCGACCGTGTCGTATTCGAAGCCCGGCGCACCGAGCAGGCTGCCCAGCACGCGCAACACCTTCCACGCCGGACGCGTGTCGCCGAGCGGACGCACGACGCCGTTGAAAGCCTGCACCGTGCCTTCCGCGTTGACGAACGAACCGCCCGTTTCGGTGAACGGTGCAATCGGCAGCAGGACGTCGGCATAGTCCGCGCCGGTCTGGAACGGCGACATCACGACGACCATCTCGGCCTGCTTCAGAGCGGCAAGCGCTTGCGCCGGATTGGCCGTGTCGAATTCCGGCTCGAGATTCAACAGCAGATAACCCTTGCGCGGCTGTTCGAACACTTCGCGGGCATTCAGACCGCCTTCGCCCGGCAGCGCGTTCACGAGGTGCGCGCCGACCGTGTTGGCCGCTTCGGTCAGGAAACCGAGCGTAGCGCCGGTTGCCTCGGCAATCCATTGCGCCGCGGCGTGGATCGCCGCGAAGTCCGGATGGCGGACCGCTTCGTTGCCGAGCAGCACGACGCGCAGGGCGCCGTTGGTCAGCGATTTAGCGATCTGCTTGTGCGCGTCCGTCGGCTGCGTGCCCGCAAATGCTTCCGGCAGTGCGACGCCCTTCGCTTCGCCCACCGCGCCGGCGATCCCTGCCAACGCCTCAAGCCATGCCGACGGTGCGGCGACCACACGGTGCGCCTGCGGGATCATCGCGTCGTCGTTGGTGGCCTGGATCAGCGTGAGCGCCGAACCGCCGCGTGCGACCTGGCGCAGACGCGCGGCGAACAGCGGATGATCACGACGCAGATCCGAGCCGATCACGAGCGCCGCATCGACGTTCGACAGATCGGCGATTGTCGTACCGAGCCACGGCGCGCCCGTAACGGGAGCCGAGAAGTCCGACTGGCGCAGACGGAAGTCGACGTTCGGTGTGCCGACCGCTTGCGCAATCTGCTTGAGCAGGAACAGTTCTTCGACTGTGCTGTGCGCGCTCGCCAGCGCCGCAAGCGCGTTCGCGCCGTGGTCGCCCGCGATGCCCTTCAGACCCTTGACCACATAATCGAGCGCGGTTTGCCAGTCGGTTTCGACCCACTGGCCGCCCTGCTTGAGCATCGGTTTGGTCAGACGCTCGGGGCTGTTCAGACCTTCGTACGAGAAGCGGTCCTTGTCCGAAATCCAGCACTCGTTGATCGCTTCGTTTTCGAACGGCAGAACGCGCATCACGCGATTGTTCTTCACCTGCACGATGAGGTTCGCGCCGACGGAATCGTGCGGGCTCACCGACTTGCGGCGCGACAGCTCCCACGTACGGGCGCTGTAGCGGAACGGCTTGCTGGTCAGCGCGCCGACCGGGCACAGGTCGATCATGTTGCCCGACAGTTCCGAGTCGACCGTCTTGCCGACGAACGACGTGATTTCCGAATGCTCGCCGCGGCCCAGCATGCCGAGTTCCATCACGCCGGCGATTTCCTGGCCGAAGCGGACGCAACGCGTGCAGTGAATGCAGCGCGACATCTCTTCCATCGAGATCAGCGGGCCCACGTTCTTGTGGAACACCACGCGCTTTTCTTCGCTATAGCGCGACGACGACTTGCCGTAACCGACGGCCAGATCCTGCAACTGGCATTCGCCGCCCTGGTCGCAGATCGGACAGTCGAGCGGATGGTTGATCAGCAGGAATTCCATCACAGCTTGCTGGCCCTTCACCGCCTTGTCCGACTTGGTGCGCACGATCATGCCGGCCGACACCGGCGTCGCGCACGCGGGCACGGCCTTCGGCATCTTCTCGACATCGACCAGACACATCCGGCAGTTGGCCGCAATCGACAGCTTCTTGTGATAGCAGAAGTGAGGAATGTAGGTGTCGACCTTATGCGCAGCCTGGATCACCATGCTGCCTTCAGGCACCTCGACTTTCTTGCCGTCTATTTCCAGTTCAACCATGATGGTCAATCTTCCTTAACCTGTTACCGCTCAATCGTTCGCCTGTTCATCGCCCGCTTCGGGCGATGAATCCTGCGGTTGAGGTGTTCGTCTGGTAGTTATTCGTCAGCCAAATCTGTCGGCGCGACTCAGGCTGCCACTGTTTCGGGCGCCGCCGCCGTGCCGGCATGGCCGCCGACGAGGCAATGCTTGTGGGCGACGTGATATTCGAATTCGTCCCAGTAGTGCTTGAGCATGCCCCGAACCGGCATCGCTGCCGCGTCGCCGAGCGCGCAGATCGTGCGGCCCATGATGTTTTCCGCGACGGAGTTCAGCAGATCCAGATCTTCCTGGCGGCCGAGACCATGCTCGATACGATGTACGACGCGATACAGCCAGCCCGTGCCTTCACGGCAAGGCGTGCATTGACCGCACGACTCTTCGTAGTAGAAGTACGACAGGCGCAGCAACGAGCGCACCATGCAGCGCGTCTCGTCCATCACGATCACCGCGCCCGAGCCGAGCATCGAGCCAGCCTTCGCGATCGAGTCGTAATCCATGTCGGTCTGCATCATCATCTCGCCCGGAATCACCGGCGCGGATGAACCTCCAGGAATCACGGCCTTGATCTTCTTGCCGCCGCGCATGCCGCCGGCGAGTTCCATCAGCGTCGCGAACGGCGTGCCGAGCGGAATCTCGTAGTTGCCCGGACGCTCGACGTCGCCCGACACCGAGAAGATCTTCGTGCCGCCGTTGTTCGGCTTGCCGATCTCAAGGTAATTCTGCGGTCCGATCGCGAGCAGGAACGGCACCGCCGCGAAGGTCTCGGTGTTGTTGATCGTGGTGGGCTTGCCGTACACGCCAAAGCTCGCCGGGAACGGCGGTTTGAAGCGCGGTTGGCCCTTCTTGCCCTCGATCGATTCGAGCAGCGCGGTTTCCTCGCCGCAGATATACGCGCCGTAACCATGGTGCGCATGCAGCTGGAACGAGAAGCCCGAGCCCATGATGTTGTCGCCGAGGAATCCGGCGCGGCGAGCTTCTTCCAACGCTTCTTCGAAGCGCTTATAGACTTCCCAGATTTCGCCGTGGATATAGTTGTAGCCGACCGTGATGCCCATCGCGTACGCGCCGATCACCATACCTTCGATCAACGAATGCGGATTGAAGCGCAGAATGTCGCGGTCCTTGAACGTACCCGGCTCGCCCTCGTCCGAATTACAGACGAGGTACTTCTGGCCCGGGAACTGGCGCGGCATGAAGCTCCACTTGAGACCGGTCGGGAAGCCCGCGCCGCCGCGGCCGCGCAGACCCGACGCCTTGACGTCGGCGATCACCTGCTCGGGCGCGATCTTCTCTTCCAGGATGCGGCGCAGCTGGGCGTAACCGCCGCGCGCCACGTAGTCTTCGAGATGCCAGTTGTCGCCGTTCAGTCCGGCGAGAATCAGCGGTTTGATGTGACGATCGTGTAAAGCCGTCATTTCGAAAGTTCCTCGAGCAGCTGGTCGATCTTCTCGCGGCTCATGAAGCTGCACATGCGTTGGTTGTTCACCAGCATCACCGGCGCGTCGCCGCACGAACCCATGCACTCACCCTCTTTCAGCGTGAATTTGCCATCGGGCGTGGTTTCGCCGAAGTCGATGCCGAGCTTCTGCTTCAGGTATTCAGCGGCGCTTTCGGAACCGCCGTCCGGGCCGAGCTGGCACGGCAGGTTCGTGCAGAGCGTGATCTTGAACTTACCGACCGGCGAGGTCTCATACATCGTGTAGAAGGTCGCTACCTCCTGCACGGCGATTGCCGGCATGCCGAGATAATCCGCGACGAACTGCATGAGTTCGGGCGACAGCCAGCCATGCTCGGTTTGAGCAGTGGCCAACGCCGACATCACGGCGGACTGTTTCTGATCGGCGGGGTACTTTGCGACCGCACGATCGATTTCTTTCAGGCCTTCAGCTGAGATCATTTTCAGACACGACTCTTTCAATTCCTACCGAACGAAAACCTGTCGCTCACGTGATACTGCGACAGACCCGGCGTTCCTTTGCTTGACGCGCGTGGCGGTGCAACGACCGCGGACGCGCGTCGATGAATATGTCCTAGCGATCCACTTCGCCGAACACGATGTCCTGGGTGCCGATGATCGTCACGGCATCGGCGATCATGTGGCCGCGCGCCATTTCGTCGAGCGAGGACAGGTGTGCATAGCCCGGCGCGCGGATCTTCAGACGATATGGCTTGTTGGCGCCGTCCGAGATCAGATAGATGCCGAACTCCCCCTTCGGATGTTCGACTGCGGCGTACGCCTCGCCTTCCGGCACGTGGAAGCCCTCGGTGAACAGCTTGAAGTGATGGATCAGATCTTCCATGTTCGACTTCATGCCGACGCGAGACGGCGGCGCCACCTTGTGATTGTCCGTCATCACAGGGCCCGGATTTTTACGCAGCCACTCAATGCACTGTTTCGCGATCCGGCACGATTGACGCATTTCTTCGACGCGTACCAGATAGCGGTCGTAGCAATCGCCATTCACGCCGACCGGAATATCGAAGTCGAGCTTGTCATAAACTTCATACGGTTGCTTCTTGCGCAGGTCCCACTCGACGCCCGAGCCACGCAGCATCGCGCCGGTCATGCCGAGTTGCAGCGCGCGCTCCGGACTGACCACACCGATGCCGACCAGACGCTGCTTCCATATCCGGTTGTCGGTGAGCAGCGTTTCGTATTCGTCCACGCACTTCGGGAAACGGGTGAAGAAGTCGTCGATGAAGTCGAGCAGCGAACCCTGACGGTTCTCGTTCATCTTCGACAACGCCTTCGCATTGCGAATCTTCGACGCCTTGTATTGCGGCATTGCGTCAGGCAGATCGCGGTAGACGCCACCCGGACGGTAGTAGGCCGCGTGCATCCGTGCGCCGGACACCGCTTCGTACACGTCCATCAGGTCTTCGCGCTCGCGGAACGCATACAGGAACACCGCCATCGCACCGACGTCGAGCGCGTGCGCGCCGATCCACATCAGGTGATTCAACACGCGCGTGACTTCGTCGAAGAGTACGCGAATGTATTGCGCGCGCAGCGGCACGTCGATGCCGAGCAACTTCTCGATGGCGAGCACGTAGCCGTGCTCGTTGGCCATCATCGACACGTAGTCGAGACGGTCCATGTACGGCACCGACTGGATAAACGTCTTGCTTTCGGCGAGCTTTTCAGTCGCGCGATGCAGTAGACCGATGTGCGGATCGGCGCGCTGAATCACTTCGCCGTCGAGTTCGAGCACGAGACGCAACACACCGTGCGCTGCCGGGTGCTGCGGACCGAAGTTGAGCGTGTAGTTCTTGATCTCTGCCATGACGTTCTCTTAGTGTTTCAGACCGCCATAGCGATCCTCGCGGATCACGCGCGGCGTGATTTCCCGCGGCTCGATCGTCACCGGTTGATAGACGACGCGCTTCTCTTCCGGGTCGTAACGCATCTCGACGTAGCCGGAGACAGGGAAATCCTTGCGGAACGGATGACCAATAAAACCGTAGTCGGTCAAAATGCGGCGCAAGTCCGGATGACCTTCGAAGACGATGCCGTACAGGTCGAACGCTTCGCGCTCGTACCAGTTGACCGAATTCCAGATATCGACGACGGACGGCAGGATCGGCATGTCGTCGTCCGGCGCGAATACGCGCAGACGCAGACGCCAGTTGTTCTGCACCGACAGCAGATGCAGCACTGCTGCAAAACGCGGGCCGTCGTAAGCGCCCTCAGCATAGGTCTGGTAATCGACGCCGCAAAGGTCGACACACTGCTCGAAACCGAGCGAGCGGTCGTCGCGCAGGCGCTTTGCCGCGTTGAGGTAGTCGCCAGCCTTGACGACGATCGTCAATTCACCGACCGACTCGGTCACGCTCGTCAGGAGGCCGCCAAAGGCCACCTCGAGGTTCGCTTTCAGGGTCTCGAGTTTGCTTGCCATATTGTGGGGAGGCTTTGGCCTTATTGACGGGCGATGGTGTTGGTGCGGCGAATCTTGGCTTGCAGCTGGATCACGCCGTACACCAGCGCTTCCGCTGTGGGCGGACAACCCGGCACGTACACGTCGACCGGGACGATCCGGTCGCAGCCGCGCACCACCGAGTACGAGTAATGGTAATAGCCGCCGCCGTTCGCGCACGAGCCCATCGAGATCACCCAGCGCGGTTCCGCCATCTGGTCGTAGACCTTCCGCAGAGCGGGCGCCATCTTGTTGCACAGCGTACCGGCGACGATCATCACGTCCGACTGACGCGGACTCGGACGGAACACCACGCCGAAGCGGTCAAGGTCATAACGGGCGGCGCCCGCATGCATCATCTCGACCGCGCAGCATGCGAGACCGAACGTCATCGGCCACAGCGAGCCGGTGCGCGTCCAGTTGATCAGTTTGTCTGCCGTAGTGGTGACAAACCCTTCTTTCAAGACCCCTTCGATACTCATTTGCTTTCCACTCCAGACGGGGCGGCAAGCCTGGCCACCCACGCAAACCGGCGATTAATCCATCATTCCCAGTCGAGGCCGCCCTTCTTCCAGATGTAGGCAAAACCAAGCAGGAACTCGAGCAGGAAAATCATCATTGCCGTGAACCCGGCCCAGCCGATGTCACGCAATGCCACGCCCCACGGGAACAGGAACGCGGTTTCAAGATCGAAAATGATGAAGAGAATGGCGACGAGGTAGTAGCGCACATCGAACTTCATGCGCGCATCTTCGAATGCTTCGAAGCCGCACTCGTACGGTGCGTTTTTTTCGGTGTCGGGTTTGTTGGGACCAAGGAGCTTGCCAATACTGACCAGCGCTACGCCTAAACCGGTGCCCACAATAAGGAACAACAAAACGGGGAAATAGGCTGCGAGGTTCAAGACAATCCTCAATCGGTTGGTTCTGAGTGCCGTCAGGAGCATAGCACCCCCTGACGCGAAATCACTTCCTGAACACGCATGACGTAAGCTCATAGCCATACGCCAGAAGTGAAAATGCCAGCCGAAGCGAAGCAAGCGGCTGGCATTTAGATAACATTTGGTGCCGACGGCGAGACTCGAACTCGCACAGCTTTCGCCACTACCCCCTCAAGATAGCGTGTCTACCAATTTCACCACGTCGGCACTATATGCAATCCGGGAAAACAACTTGTAAAACCCGCGAATCGCTTCAAGACTTGAATTGTAACTTGTTTAAACAGATTGTTCAACGCACAAGAGCACGCCTACCGAAAATTTATTTCGGCACACCCGTTGCTGGAACCGACGCAGGCGAAGCCGGCGCTGCGGGCGATGCCGCCACCGGAGCTGAACCTGCAGCCGGTGCGGAAGCAGGTGAAGCCGCGATCGGTGCAGTAGCTGCCGCGCCCAGCACGCCTGACGACGGCTTCACGTGATACGCACCAAGGTAAGTGAGCGCCAAGGTCGTGGCAAAAAACAGCGCTGCGAGCACCGCCGTGGTACGCGACAGGAAGTTCGCCGAACCCGTCGCACCGAACAGGCTACCCGATGCGCCGCTGCCGAAAGCCGCGCCCATGTCGGCCCCTTTGCCGTGCTGCAGCAACACGAGGCCGATGACCCCGAGCGCCGACAACAACTGAACGACGATAATCAATGTTTTCAAATACAGCATCACACTCACCTGAGTCTTTATTTAACCGCGCCGCACACTGTGTGTTGCGCGAAAAGGAGCCATCCTTGTCGAGACGCTCTGCTTAACCAGCCACGCTGGTCGCAGCGGCCGCCTTGCAGATTGCCAGGAAATCCTGATCTTTCAACGACGCGCCGCCGATCAGGCCGCCGTCGATATCGTTCTGACGGAACAGTTCTTCCGCGTTGTCCGGCTTCACGCTGCCGCCGTACAGCAACGGCACGTCCGCCGCACCTTTTGCCGCGAGACGTGCGCGCAGGAACGCATGCACGGCCTGCGCCTGTGCCGCCGATGCGCTCTTGCCGGTGCCAATTGCCCACACCGGCTCATACGCGACGACGAGGCGAGCCGCTTCCTGGGCCGACAGCTTCGCGAGCACCTCGTCGAGCTGACCGCCGACGACCTGCTCGGTCGAGCCAGCCTCGCGTTCTTCGAGCGTTTCGCCGACGCACACGATCGGCGTCAACCCTGCCTCAAGCACACGCTGCGTTTTCACCGCGACCAGCTCGGCGCTTTCGCGATGATACGCGCGGCGCTCCGAGTGCCCGACGATCGCAAACGTGGCACCAAAGTCTGTCACCATCGGCGCAGCCACTTCGCCGGTATAGGCGCCATGCGTGAACGCGGACACGTCCTGCACGCCCCACACGACCGGACTGCCTTCGAGCAGCGACTGCGCCTGCGCGATATAGAGGCTCGGCACGCAGACACCGACGCGCACGTCGGCCGGCAATTCATTGGCCCCCTGCACCACTGCCTGCAACAACGCGGCGTTCGCGGCGAGCCGCCCATGCATCTTCCAATTACCGACTACCAGTTTGGCTCGTTGTTGATTCGACATCGTCTCGTATTGTCCTGTCTTGCCAGTCCGACCTGCTCCGGCGCGCGCAAAACGCGCAATTTTACTGCGTGGGGTGGATCGGGTCAAACCGGTGGTGTCAAGCCTCCTGACCCCACGTCAACACGATCTTGCCAACGTGGGCGCTGCTTTCCATCAGCGTGTGGGCGTCGGCAGCCTGGGTGGCCGGAAACACGCGATGCACGACCGGCTTGATGCGCCCGGCTTCGAGATGCGGCCATACGCGCTCTTTCAGTTGCGCGGCGATCTGTGCCTTGAACTCGATCGGCCGTGGCCGCAGTGTCGAACCGGTAACGGTCAGGCGGCGACGCAGCACTTCGTTCAGGTTCAGCTCCGCCTTCGCGCCGCCGAGCAGCGCAATCAGCACGATGCGGCCACCGTCGGCGAGCGCCGACAGTTCGCGCGGCACGTAGCTGCCCGCGACCATATCGAGGATCACGTCGACCCCACGATCGTTGGTCAGCGACTTGATGACTTCGACAAAATCTTCCGTCTTGTAGTTGATGGCCCGTTCGGCGCCGAGCGCTTCGCACGCGCGGCACTTTTCGTCCGAGCCAGCGGTGGCGAACACACGGAACCCGAGCGCGTGCGCAATCTGGATCGCCGTCACGCCGATGCCGCTCGATCCGCCCTGTACGAGCAGCGTTTCGTTCGCGCCACCCTCACCCTGGCCGAGCTGCGCGCGATTGAATACGTTGCTCCACACCGTGAAGAAAGTCTCGGGCAGCGAAGCCGCTTCGACATCCGACAATCCCGCCGGCACGGGCAGGCATTGCAGAAGCGGCGCCGCCGCATACTCCGCATAGCCGCCGCCCGCGAGCAGCGCGCACACGCGGTCGCCAATCTTCAGACCGAACGGGTTGTTCTTCGCGTCGATCGTGCCGCCGACGATCTCGCCCGCCACCTCCAGCCCCGGCAGATCCGACGCTCCGGGTGGCGGCGCATAACCGCCCTTGCGCTGAAACACGTCCGGACGATTGATGCCGGATGCCGCCACCTTGATCAGCACCTCGCCAGCCTTGGGCTGCGGCGTCGGACGCTCCGCCAGCTTGAGGACTTCCGGGGCACCGAATTCAGTGATTTCGATCGCTTTCATCTGCGTCAACTCCCAGATTGGATTGCGTTGCCTATCCGTTGCTGCCGTTCGCCCTGGCACCCAGCTGCGATTCGAATGCGCAACGCAATCCATCCTGCATGAAAAACGGCCGGCGTGCATGACACGGCCGGCCGTTTGTCCGTTACCGCCTTACTGCGGCGTCGGTTCGCCTTGCGGCGCGTCGTTCAGCAGTGCCTTCGCCGACAGACGCACACGACCCTTCTCGTCCGTCTGGATGACCTTGACCTTCACCTGCTGGCCATCCTTCAGATAGTCGTTGATGTCCTTGATGCGCTCGTTCGCGATCTCGGAGATATGCAGCAGACCGTCCTTACCCGGCAGGATGTTCACGATCGCGCCGAAGTCGAGCAGCTTGAGCACGGTGCCTTCGTACACCTGGCCCACTTCGACTTCCATCGTGATCGCTTCGATACGACGCTTCGCTTCGGCCATGCCTTCGCTGTTCGTGCTCGCGATCGTGACGACGCCATCGTCCGAAATGTCGATCGTGGTGCCGGTTTCTTCGGTCAGCGCGCGGATTACCGAGCCACCCTTGCCGATCACGTCGCGGATCTTTTCCGGGTTGATCTTGATGGTGATCATGCGCGGGGCGAACTCCGACAGCTGGGTGTTCGCGCCCGACACCGCCGAGGTCATCTTGCCGAGGATGTGCATGCGGCCTTCCTTCGCCTGCGCGAGCGCGACCTGCATGATTTCCTTGGTAATACCCTGGATCTTGATGTCCATCTGCAGCGCGGTCACGCCTTGTTCCGTACCCGCGACCTTGAAGTCCATGTCGCCGAGGTGATCTTCGTCGCCGAGGATGTCGGTCAGCACCGCGAAGCGGTTGCCTTCGAGAATCAGGCCCATCGCGATGCCGGCGACGTGCGCCTTCATCGGCACGCCGGCGTCCATCAGCGCGAGGCAGCCGCCGCACACCGAGGCCATCGACGACGAGCCGTTCGACTCCGTGATTTCCGACACGACGCGGATGGAGTAGCCGAATTCGTCGGCGCTCGGCAGGCACGCGACGAGCGCGCGCTTGGCGAGACGGCCGTGACCGATTTCGCGGCGCTTCGGCGAACCGACGCGGCCCGTTTCGCCGGTCGCGAACGGAGGCATGTTGTAGTGGAGCATGAAGCGCTCACGGTATTCGCCTTCGAGCGCGTCAATGCTCTGCTCGTCACCCTTCGTGCCGAGCGTCGCAACCACCAGCGCCTGCGTCTCGCCGCGCGTGAACAGCGCCGAGCCGTGGGTACGCGGCAGCACGCCGGTGCGGATTTCGATCGGGCGCACGGTGCGCGTGTCGCGGCCGTCGATGCGCGGCTCGCCGTTCAGGATCTGGGTACGGACGATCTTCGCTTCGATGTCGAACAGCACGTTGCCGACCGACGCCTTGTCGGCCGCCACGGTACCGGCTGCCGCCGCTTCTTCCTCGAGCTTCGCCGAGGTCGCCGCGTAGACTTCCTTCAGCTTGGTCGAGCGAGCCTGCTTGTCGCGGATCTGGTAAGCCGCGAGCAGATCGGCTTGCGCGAGTTCCGTGACGCGCGCGATCAGCGCTTCGTTCTTCGCGGCCGGCTGCCAGTCCCACTCGGGCTTGCCGCCTTCGCGGACCAGTTCATGGATCGCGTCGATCGCGGTCTGCATCTGCTCATGACCGAACACGACGGCGCCGAGCATTACCTCTTCGCTCAGTTGCTGCGCTTCCGATTCGACCATCAGCACCGCGCGTTCCGTACCGGCGACGACCAGGTCGAGCGCCGATTCCTTCATCTGCGGACGCGTCGGGTTCAGCACGTATTCGTTGTTGATGTAGGCCACGCGTGCCGCGCCGACCGGGCCGTTGAACGGCAGACCGGACACCGCGAGCGCCGCCGATGCGCCGATCAGCGCCGGGATGTCGGCGGGGATTTCCGGATTCAGCGACAGCACGTGAATCACGACCTGCACTTCGTTGTAGAAGCCTTCCGGGAAGAGCGGGCGCAGCGGACGGTCGATCAGGCGCGAGATCAGCGTCTCGCCTTCCGACGGACGGCCTTCGCGACGGAAGAAGCCACCCGGGATCTTGCCGGCGGCGTAGGTCTTTTCGATGTAATCGACGGTGAGGGGGAAGAAGTCCTGACCCGGCTTCGCGGTCTTCGCGCCGACCACGGTGGCGAGCACCACGGTGTCTTCGACGTCGACGATCACCGCGCCGCTCGCCTGGCGAGCGATTTCACCGGTTTCGAGGCGAACGTTGTGCTGCCCCCACTTAAACTCTTTGACGATCTTATTGAACATAGTCATTGCTTTTCCTCATCGTAATGCCGCGCAGACCGGAAGCGGCGCGGCAACGCCGGGGCCGGCGCCGCATGGGAAGAGTCGTGCTATGCCATTCCAGAGAGTCACGTGCTGCGAGCGCGCGCGAACCGCTGGAATGACACAAAACTCTGCCCTGAAGCCCGGCCTTGTTTCCTGTTACTGCTTTTCTACTGCTGCTCTGCTACTGCTACTACGCTTGCCCGTGGACGCCGCGCGAACCGGCATACGCCGCGGATCACAGGCGGTGCGCGTTACACGAAGCGCGCCGTGCAAAAACAAAATGCCTGTATCAGCGAAACTGACACAGGCATCTTGCTGAACGACTGGCCGATTACTTACGCAGACCCAGCTTCTCGATCAGGCTGCGGTAACGGTCCGCGTCCTTGCCCTTCAGGTAGTCGAGCAGTTTGCGACGGCGGCTCACCATGCGCAGCAGACCGCGGCGGCTGTGGTGATCCTTCGTGTGCTCCTTGAAGTGGGAGGTCAGTTCGTTGATACGGGTCGTGAGCAGCGCGACCTGAACTTCGGGGGAGCCGGTGTCGTTGGCTGCGCGTGCGAATTGCGCGACGACTTCGGACTTCTTGCTTGCTTCAACTGCGGACATGTCAATTTCCTTGATAACTGGACAGGCGGTCACGGAAGAAAGGCCGTGCCGTGGGATACCCGTTTCACAATTTACTGAGCCCCGTTCGTGGCCGAATTAGCTGAATGAGAACCCAGCCCAACAACGGGACGCGTATTGTAGCACAGCCGACTTCGGCCGCGAAGCCCGCGCTAGCAAGGCGGATCGCGCGTCTCTCAGGGGCGTCGCATCCGACAGACCGTCGGCAATATCGTGCGCTCGGCTGCCAGCGCCAGCACCGTGCGAAAGCCATAGCCGGAACCTTCGTTATCGAAATGCACGCCGGGGGTGCCGGCTTTGTCCATCTGCATCACGTAAAGGGGCTGGATCAGCTGATGGTCGTCGGCGCGCATCCACGATGCGTGAAAACCGTTGTCGAAGCGGATGCCCTCGAGCGCTTTCGCGACCGCCGTCGGATCGGCGCTGCCGGCGCGGTTCATCGCGGCGGCGAGTGTGTCGATCAGCAGTGGCATACGCAGCACCGGATAGTCGTCCTGCGCGGCCGGATAGCGCGCGCGGAACGCCGCGTACCATGCATCGGAAGCCGCGCCGCCGACGTTCGGATGCCACTCGGCCACGGCGATCACGTGACCCACGCCCGCGTCGCCGAGGGCGGCCGGCGCGCCGAGGCTGTTGCCGTAGAACGTGTAGAACTTCGTGTCGAGGCCCTGCTCGCGCGCCGCCTTCACGAGCAACGTCAGGTCGTTGCCCCAGTTGCCGGTGATCACGGCGTCCGCGCCGCTCGCGCGGATCTTCGCGATGTACGGCGCGAAGTCCTTCACTCGGCCGATCGGGTGGAATTCGTCGCCGACCACCGCGATGTCAGGCCGCTTCGCCGCGAGCGTCGAGCGCGCGAGGCTGCTTACGTCGTGGCCGAAGCTGTAGTCCTGATTCAGCAGGTAGACCTTTTTCACCGTCTTGTCGCGCTCGATCACCTCGGCGAGCGCGGCCATCCGCATGCCCGCGTGCGCGTCGAAGCGGAAGTGCCAGAAGCTGCAGTTCGTGTTGGTGAGCGCGGGGTCGTCGGCCGAGTAGTTCAGGAACAGTTCGCGGTTGTCCGGCTCGCGGCTGTTGTGCTTGTCGATCGCGCCGATGAGCGCCGCGGCGACCGCCGAGCTATTGCCCTGCAGGATGTAGCCGATATGGCGATCCGCGGCTGCGCGCAATTGCGTCAGCGCTTCCTCTGTGCTGCCTTTGCTGTCGAGCACGACGAGTTCGAACGGATGCGCGCCGTCTGCGAGCTTCACGCCGCCGTGCGCGTTGACCTGTTCGACACCGAAGCGCAGATTGCGCTCGACTGCCGTGCCCGCGTTCGCGAACGGGCCAGACATGCCTTCGATCAGCGCGAGCCGGATCGGGGCGCCCGTGGGTTTGCCGATCGGATTCACCTCCGAACTCGTCGCCCGCGCCACGCCCACGCCAACCGCCGCCATAGAGATCGCCGTCAGCGCAACCGCCGCCGCCCGTTGCCACATCGCCGTCATGGTCGTCCTGCCTGAATCTTCGAAGCGCGGATCATAGAACCACGCGCACGGAATAGGCAAGCCGGCGCATCCGTTCCCTTTGGAGGCGACGCACGTTTGGGCAGCGCCATTCTTTCGCCGTGGCGCGTGTCAAAATAGTGCGTCTCGATGATAAGAACCGCTATTCAAACGCCATCGGAGGAATACATGTCGAACCGCCATCACCGCACGGCGGCCTCTATCACAACCCCGGCCGGCGCGAGTCTGCGGCGCGCCGCGTTCGTTTGCCTGAGCGTGCTCGCGCTCGCCGGCTGCGCCCAGCCGTGGCAGCAGTATCAACAGGGAGCGGATGCATCGACGGTGATCGCGCGGCTCGGACCGCCGCGCGAAACCTACGACCTGCCCGACGGCGGCAAGCGCCTGATGTGGCCGACCCAACCGATGGGCGAAACCACCACCGCCGCCGACATCGACGCGGCCGGCAAGATCGTCAACATGCGCCAGGTGTTGCAACCCAACGAGTTCTACCGCGCCGAGATCGGCAAATGGACGCGCAGCGACGTGCTGGTGAACTTCGGCCGTCCGGTCGAAACGTCGTACTTCCCGATGATGAGGCGCGAAGTGTGGACCTATCGGTATCTCGAGGACAACGTCTGGTACATGCTGTACAGCTTCTACTTCGACGACCAGGGCATCTTGCGCCTCACGCAGAAGACTCCCGACCCGCTGCACGAGCCCGACCGCCGCAGCCTGTTCTGAGTCCAGAGCGCCGTTTTCGAAAGAAGAAGCCTATCTCAAAAAAGCCGCTAGCCATAGGCGGCTTTTTTATTCCTTGAGCATAGAGAAGAATTTTATCCTGCTCGCGTCAACCATTTCGCAAAAGAAAGGTTATCGTAAACACCGTTAGGCACCGGCTCGCGATCGACCGCACAGCCGCGGTTTCGATCCGGTGCCAGGTCAATTGCCTGTGTTACGGAGTTGCTACGATGAACCGCCCCAAACACCTGCTGGTCGCCAACGTCGCGTGGGCCCATGAAACCGCGACGCGCAATCCGGCATTCTTTCGCGACCTCATGCGCGGTCAGAATCCGCACATTCTGTGGATAGGCTGCGCGGACAGCCGAGTGCCCGCCGAAACGATCACACATTGCGAGCCCGGCCATCTGTTCGTTCATCGCAACATCGCCAACCTGTTTGATCCCGGCGACGACAACGTCGCGAGCGTCCTCGAATACGCGGTGCGAGTGCTCAAGGTCGGCCATGTGATCGTCTGCGGGCACTATGGCTGCGGCGGCGTGCGCGCCGCGCTGCTGCCGCCTGACCCCGCGCTGCCGCATGTAAACCGGCGTATCGCGCCGCTCTGCGCGCTCGCGCGAACGCATCGCCCGGAACTGGACGGCGCGGCGAGCGAATCGGATCGCGTGAACCGCCTCGCCGAGCTGAATGTGCTCGAACAGGTGCGGCAGCTACGGGCGAGCCCGATCGTGCACGAGGCTGATGCGCCGCCGCTCGTGCACGGCTGGATCTTTGCGCTCGACGACGGGCGCATCAAGGTTCTCACCTCCGGCTATAGCGCCGACGACGCGATGACCTGCCCGACCGCCGCGCACAGCGCGGCCTAGCGAAGCGCGTCGCGCGCCCCATTCAAACCGCGGACGGAGCCGACAGCGGAATCGTCATCGAGCCACCGCTGTTCGTCGCCCGCCACCCTACTCCCGCTTCTGGACTCCATGGATACTCAAACCTCCTTCTCCGCGCTCCAGCGCGACGTACTCGCCGGAACGGCCGTTTTTCTGGTCGCGCTGCCGCTTTGCCTCGGCATTGCTCATGCATCGGGCGTCGACCCGTTTGCCGGACTGGTGTCGGGCATCATTGGCGGGCTCGTGGTTGCCGCGCTGAGCGGCTCGCGTCTGAGCGTGAGCGGCCCGGCCGCCGGCCTCGTCGTGATCGTCGTCGACGGCATCGCGCGGCTTGGCGGCTTTTCCGCTTTCCTGCTGGCCGTACTGCTGTCGGGCGTCATCCAGTTCGGCTTCGGCATGCTCAGGGCTGGTCGGTTGGCGGCCTACGTGCCGTCGCCAGTGATCAAGGGGATGCTCGCGGCCATCGGCGTGCTGTTGATCCTGAAGCAGTTTCCCGTAGCGCTGGGGTTGTCCGGCACCGCTCACTCCGTCCTCTCGGCGGCGGAGGTCGCAACGCCGCTCGGCCCAATCTCGCTGACCGCCGTGCTGATCACACTGCTGTCGCTCGCAATCCTCGCCGGCTGGGAAACGCGCGCGCTGCGCCGCTTCGCCGTCGTGCGCATCATGCCGGCGCCGCTCGCGGTGGTGCTGCTCGGCATCGGCGCGACCCTCACGCTCGATCTCGTCGCGCCATCGTTGGCACCGCCCGCCGAACGGCGGGTCGCGTTGCCGTCGCTCGAATCGTTCGCGGCACTGCAGGCCGTGCTCGCGTCGGCCGACTTCGGACCGCGGTTCGCCCAGCTCATCAATCCAGACATATGGCGCGTCGCGATCACGATCGCCATCCTCGCAAGTCTCGAAACGCTACTGAGCCTCGAAGCGGTCGAACAGATCGATCCGGAACGCCGCCGCGCACCGCCCGATCGCGAACTGAAGGCGCAGGGCGTAGGCAATCTGATCGCGGGCGCGATCGGCGGACTGCCGATCACCGCAGTGATCGTGCGTAGCTCCGCGAACGTGCATGCCGGCGCAAAAAGCCGGCTCTCGGCGATCGTTCATGGGGTGTTGCTTCTCGTCAGCGTGTTCGCACTCACGAGCGTGATCAACCTGATCCCGCTCGCCTGCCTTGCCGCGATCCTGATCTTCACCGGCTTCAAACTCGCCAAGCCGTCGTTGTTCGCCGGGCTCGCGCGACAGGGATTCGCGCCGTTCGCACCGTTTATCGTCACGGTCGCCGGTGTGCTCGTCACCGATCTGCTGATCGGTATCGTGCTCGGCATCCTGTGCAGCATGCTGTTCGCGCTGTACGCAAACCTGCGCGGCCCGATCGTGCTCGCGCAGCATGGCGATCACTACCTGCTGTCGTTTCGCAAGGACATGTCGTTTCTCGGCAAGGTGCCGCTCAAGCACTATCTGGAGCAGATTCCGGATGGCGCCACCGTCATCGTCGACGCGACACGCGCCGATTTCGTCGATCACGACGTGCGCGAACTGCTGGACGCGTTCGTCGCGGATGCGCCCCGCCGCGGGATCACCGTCGACCTCAGATATCAGGTCCGCGAGCAGGCGCGCGCAACGAACGGCTGGTCGCTGCGGCGCACGGCGGCGGAGTAGTCCCGGCGTATCGGGTCGCCGCGCTTGCGCGATGACCGCGAAAAAAAGCCCCGCGTCCCAGGCATCGCGGGGCTTCTCATCGATTCACAGTCGACATTGCGCGCCACCGGCGCGCAATGTTCGCGTTACTCCGAGCGCTGCGGATTCAATTTGTCCGCATTCGAATAGAGTTTGTTGAGCGCCGAGAAATATGCCTTCGCGGACGCCGCGACGATATCCGGATCGGTGCCGGTGCCGTTGACGATGCGTCCGCTCTTCGACAACCGAACGGTCACTTCGCCCTGCGCCTGGGTGCCGGTCGTGATCGCGTTGACCGAGTACAGCAGCAGCTCGGAGCCGCTGCCCACTTCCGTTTCGATCGCGTTGAGCGTGGCGTCGACCGGGCCATTGCCGCGCGCTTCGCCGGTGAACTCTTTACCCTCTACCGAGAATACGACCTTCGCGTGCGGCTGCTCACCGGTTTCCGAATGCTGCGACATCGACAGGAATTTGTAGTGCTCCTTCTCGTGCGCTTCGGCCGATTCCTCGTTGACGATCGCGATGATGTCTTCGTCGAAAATCTCCGCCTTGCGATCCGCAAGTTCCTTGAAGCGCGCGAACGCGGTGTTCAGTTCGGCTTCGCTGTCGAGCGCGATGCCGAGCTCCTGCAGACGCTGTTTGAACGCATTGCGGCCCGACAGCTTGCCGAGCACGATCTTGTTCGCGGTCCAACCCACGTCTTCCGCACGCATGATTTCGTAGGTGTCGCGGGCCTTCAGCACGCCGTCCTGATGGATGCCCGACGCATGCGCGAATGCGTTCGCGCCGACCACGGCCTTGTTCGGCTGCACGACGAAGCCGGTGATCTGCGACACGAGCTTCGAGGCCGGCACGATTTGAGTCGTATCGAGACCGACGTCGAGTCCGAAGTAATCCTTGCGGGTCTTCACCGCCATCACGATTTCTTCGAGCGACGTGTTGCCCGCGCGCTCGCCGAGACCGTTGATCGTGCATTCGACCTGGCGCGCGCCGCCGATCTGCACGCCGGCGAGCGAATTCGCGACCGCCATGCCGAGGTCGTTGTGGCAATGCACGGAGAACACCGCCTTGTGCGAGTTCGGAATGCGCTCGCGCAGCGTCTTCACGAGTTGGCCATAGAGCTCCGGCACACCGTAGCCGACCGTGTCCGCGATGTTGATCGTGGTCGCGCCTTCGGCGATCACCGCTTCGAGCACGCGGCACAGAAAGTCCATATCCGAGCGGCTGCCGTCTTCCGGCGAGAATTCGACGTCGTCGGTAAACTTGCGCGCGAAACGCACCGCGAGCTTGGCCTGCTCGAATACCTGCTCGGGCGTCATGCGCAGCTTCTTTTCCATGTGCAGCGGCGACGTCGCGATGAACGTGTGGATGCGGAAATGATCGGCCGGCTTCAGTGCGTCTGCGGCCTTCTGAATGTCCTTGTCGTTCGCGCGCGCAAGCGAGCAGATCGTGCTGTCCTTCACCAGGCCGGCGATCGTATGGATCGCGTCGAAGTCGCCGTTCGAGCTGGCCGCGAAGCCCGCTTCGATCACGTCGACTTTCATCCGTTCGAGTTGCTTGGCGATGCGGATCTTCTCTTCCTTCGTCATCGACGCGCCGGGCGATTGCTCGCCGTCACGCAGCGTGGTGTCGAAAATGATCAGTTTGTCGGACATGTCGGGCCTCCTCGGGAGTCGTTCAGATGTGTGACCTGGTTTTGGAATAGGACGATGGGTGCGGCCGCTGGCAAGGTAAGGCGATCGCGATGATCGCGGCCGGCGCGGACGGAACGCAAAGACGCATAAGGGCGAGAACCATGCATGATGGCGCGGCGCAGCGAACGATCTCGCCGACTCGGCAAAATCGGCCACGTCAACGCACTGATCCGACGACTATAGCGGCATTCCAGCCACCACGCAATGCGCTCCGGCGCGGCCTGCCCCGCGCTCCGAAGCGGGCTCGTAACAGCATCAGCCAATGAAAAACGGCAGCGCGTGGGCTGCCGTTTTTCGTATGTCGCTGCGATGCAGCGAAGCTCAATTCGTCACCGGTCGTGCGACATCGAACGCGCCGGATTGGCCCGGCCGCGTATCGCCTGATAGGCCCAGAACACGTAGCCGGACAGACCGTACAGCACGAACAGACCGAACAGCATCAGCGGCGGATCGGACGACACGAGCACGAACGCGACCACGACCAGCAGGATCACGCCGAACGGCACGCGATGCCGCACGTCGAGCGCCTTGCCGCTGTAGAACGGTGCGTTCGACACCATCGTCACGCCCGCATAGATGGTCAGCACGAAGGCGACCCACGGCAGCCAGACGAGCTTCAGCGGCACGCGGTTGTCGGTGGCGAGCCACACGAAACCGGCGATCAGCGCCGCCGCGGCCGGGCTCGGCATGCCCTGGAAAAAACGCTTGTCGACCACGCCGATGTTCGTATTGAAGCGCGCGAGCCGCAGCGCCGCGCCCGAGCAATAGACGAACGCCGCGAGCCAGCCCCACCGGCCGAGGTCTTTCAGTATCCACTCGTACATCACGAGCGCGGGCGCAACACCGAACGACACCATGTCCGACAGGCTGTCGAACTGCTCGCCGAACGCGCTTTGCGTATGCGTCATGCGCGCGACGCGGCCGTCCATGCCATCGAGCACCATCGCGACGAAGATCGCGATCGCCGCGATCTCGAAGCGCACGTTCATCGCCTGCACGACGGCGAAGAAACCGCAGAACAGCGCGGCCGTGGTGAACGCGTTCGGCAGCAGGTAGATGCCGCGTTTTCTGAGGAACTGCTGACGCTGCGCGCGCCGGCTGTCGGCGGCCGGCGACTCCGTGACCACCGGCTTGTTGCGGCGAAACGGACGCGGCAGCGGTCCGCTGCTGCGAGGTCGACGCGGTTTGAATGCGGCCATTCGGACAACCTCCTGTATGCCGCTTTACAGCTCGGCGAGGATCGTGGACGACGCCGACACCTTCTCGCCGATCGATACGCGCGGACGGCTGCCCACCGGCAGATACACGTCGACGCGCGAACCGAAGCGGATGAATCCGTAACGTTGGCCGCGGGTCAGCGGCTCGCCGGCACGGACGTAGCAAAGAATGCGCCGTGCGATCAACCCGGCGATCTGCACCGAGGTGACCGTCTGGCCGCCGGCCATTTCGATCACGACCGCGTTGCGCTCGTTTTCGAGCGAGGCTTTGTCGACCGCGGCGTTCAGATACGCGCCAGGAAAGTATTCGACCTTCGAGATCGCGCCGTCGACCGGCGAGCGCTGCGAGTGCACGTTGAACACGTTCATGAAGACGCTGATCTTGAGCGCTTCACGATTCGCATAAGGATCATGGGCGGTTTCTACCGCGACGATGCGACCGTCGGCGGGACACAGCACCGCGTTGGCCTGCGTCGGAATCGGACGCGCCGGGTCGCGGAAGAACTGCACGACGAAGATCAGGATCAGCCAGAAGAGCCACGCAAAGCCGAACCCCGCGAAGGCGTGAACCAGTAGTGCAACGACGGCCGCGATGGCGATGAACGGCCAGCCTTCTCGCGCGATGATCGGATGAGGGTAATTCATGGATGGCTTCTGTGTTTTTGTAAAACCGTAGGATAGCAAAAGCCGCCCAGGGTTCAGCACCCTTGGACGGCTTTTTGACTGGTCCGGCCGCCGCGCCGAAGCGCCGCGCCGGACCTGGTTGCGTCGAGACGCTTAGTTCTTCGACTGGTCGACGAGCTTGTTCTTCGCGATCCACGGCATCATCGCGCGCAGCTTCGAGCCAACCTGCTCGATCTGGTGCTCGGCCGTCAGACGGCGACGCGATTGCAGCGTCGGTGCGCCAGCCTTGTTCTCGATGATGAAGCTCTTCGCGTATTCGCCGGTCTGGATGTCGGTCAGCACGGCCTTCATCGCCTTCTTCGTTTCGGCGGTCACGATGCGCGGACCCGTCACGTACTCGCCGTACTCGGCGTTGTTCGAGATCGAGTAGTTCATGTTCGCGATGCCGCCTTCGTAGATCAGGTCGACGATCAGCTTCAGTTCGTGCAGGCACTCGAAGTACGCCATTTCCGGCGCGTAACCCGCTTCGACCAGCGTTTCGAAGCCAGCCTTGATCAGGTCGACGGTACCGCCGCAAAGCACGGCCTGCTCGCCGAACAAGTCGGTTTCGGTTTCTTCGCGGAAGTTCGTTTCGATGATGCCGGCACGGCCGCCGCCGTTAGCCGCTGCGTACGACAAAGCGATGTCGCGCGCCGCGCCCGACTTGTCTTGCGCAACCGCGATCAGGTGCGGCACGCCGCCACCTTGCGAGTAGGTGCCGCGAACCGTATGGCCCGGGGCCTTCGGCGCGATCATGATCACGTCGAGGTCAGCACGCGCGATCACCTGGCCGTAATGAACGTTGAAGCCGTGCGCGAACGCGAGCGCTGCGCCCTGCTTGATGTTTGCGTGGACTTCCTTCGCGTACACGTCGGCGATCTGCTCGTCCGGCAGCAGCATCATCACGACGTCCGCGCCCTTCACCGCTTCTGCGACTTCCTTGACTTGCAGGCCGGCGTTTTCAGCCTTGCTCCACGATGCGCCGCCCTTACGCAGACCGACCGTGATGTTCACGCCGCTTTCCTTCAGGTTCAGCGCGTGCGCATGGCCTTGCGAGCCATAGCCGATGATGGTGACCTGCTTACCCTTGATGAGGGAGAGATCGGCGTCCTTGTCGTAGAAAACTTTCATGTCGGTTCCTTGGCTAGATTCGATGATTCAGAGAAATTCAGGTACTGCGAATGTTGTTATTACAGCCGGGCGATGCCGCGTTGCCCGGCCTTTCGATCGGGACGTCAGACCTTCAGAATGCGCTCGCCGCGACCGATGCCCGAGCTGCCCGTGCGGACCGTCTCGAGAATCGCCGTGGAGTCGAGCCCCTCGATGAAGGCGTCGAGCTTGTCGCTCGCCCCCGTCAGTTCGATCGTGTAGGTCTTTTCGGTGACGTCGATGATGCGGCCGCGGAAAATGTCCGACATCCGCTTCATCTCCTCACGTTCCTTGCCGACCGCCCTCACCTTGATCAGCATCAACTCGCGTTCGATGTGGGCGCCCTCGGTAAGGTCGACCACTTTCACCACCTCGATCAGGCGGTTCAGATGCTTCGTGATCTGTTCGATCACGTCGTCGGAGCCAACGGAGACGATGGTCATGCGCGACAGCGAACGATCTTCGGTCGGAGCCACCGTCAAGGTTTCAATGTTGTAGCCGCGTGCCGAGAACAGACCCACCACGCGCGACAGCGCGCCCGGTTCGTTTTCCAGCAGGACTGAAATGATGTGTCTCATGTTTCGCTTCTTCCAGATGATGTGTCGATGTCTGCGAGCGGAGCGGCGCCGCCTCGTCTGCTCTCGCCCTTTGTGAAGGCGCGCATCACGAAGCCGGCGCTGGATTCAACCAAACGCCCCGTCGTTAAAGATCTTCCGAACCCATGAGCATCTCGGTGATGCCCTTGCCGGCCTGAACCATCGGCCAGACGTTTTCGGTCGGGTCGGTCTGGAAGTCGAGAAACACCGTGCGATCCTTCAGGCGCAGCGCTTCCTTCAGCGCCGGTTCGACATCGGCGGTGCGCTCGATGCGCATGCCCACGTGACCGTACGCTTCGGCGAGCTTCACGAAGTCCGGCAGCGCATCCATGTACGAATGCGAATAGCGCTTGCTGTATTCGATCTGCTGCCACTGGCGCACCATGCCCAGATAGCGGTTGTTCAGCGAAATAATCTTGATCGGCAGGTCGTACTGCTTGCAGGTCGACAGCTCCTGGATGCACATCTGGATCGAGCCTTCGCCCGTGATGCACAGCACGTCGTCGTCCGGATGGGCCATCTTCACGCCCATCGCGGCCGGCAAGCCGAAGCCCATCGTGCCGAGGCCACCGGAGTTGATCCAGCGACGCGGCTTGTTGAACTTGTAGAACTGCGCGGCCCACATCTGATGCTGGCCGACGTCGGAGCACACGAACGCGTTGCCGTCGGTCAGTTCCCACGCCTTTTCGACCACGTACTGCGGCTTGATGATGTCGCTCTTGCGGTCGAACTTCAGGCAGTCTTTCGCGCGCCAGCCTTCGATGTCCTTCCACCACTCGGCGAGCGCCGCGGTGTCGGGGCCATGCTCGGCCGTCTGCAACTGCTCGATCAGTTCCTTCAGCACTTCCTTCACGTCGCCGACGATCGGAATGTCGACCTTGACGCGCTTCGAAATGGAAGAAGGATCGATGTCGATATGAATGATCTTGCGCGGCCGCGACGCGAAGTGGTTCGGGTCACCGATCACGCGGTCGTCGAAGCGCGCGCCGATGGCGATCAGCACGTCGCAGTGCTGCATTGCCATGTTGGCTTCGTACGTACCGTGCATGCCGAGCATGCCGAGGAATTTCTTGTCGCTCGAGCGGTAGCCGCCCAGGCCCATCAGCGTATTGGTGACCGGATAGCCGAGCAGATCGGCAAACTGGTTCAGCTCACGCGACGCGTCCGCGAGCACGATGCCGCCGCCGGTGTAGATATAGGGGCGCTTCGCCGACAGCAGCAGCGACACCGCCTTGCGGATCTGACCGGAGTGGCCCTTCGTGACGGGGTTGTATGAGCGCAGCGACACGCTCTTGATCGGCTCGTACTGGCACGGCGCCTTCGACACGTCCTTCGGAATGTCGATCAGCACCGGGCCGGGACGGCCGGTACGGGCGATGTAGAAGGCTTTCTTGACGGTGGCCGCGAGGTCGCGCACGTCCTTCACGAGGAAGTTGTGCTTCACGCAGGGACGCGTGATGCCGACCGTGTCACATTCCTGGAATGCATCCTGACCGATCGCGGCAGTCGGCACCTGGCCGCTGATCACGACCATTGGGATCGAATCCATATAGGCGGTGGCGATGCCGGTCACCGCATTGGTGACGCCGGGGCCGGAGGTCACGAGACACACGCCGACCTTGCCGGTGGAGCGGGCGTAGGCGTCGGCAGCGTGCACGGCAGCCTGCTCGTGGCGCACCAGCACGTGCTGGAACTTGTCCTGCTTGTACAGCTCGTCGTAAATGTAGAGTACCGAGCCGCCGGGATAGCCCCAGATGAATTCGACGTCTTCGTCGGCCAGTGCCTTCATGAGCACGGTGGCGCCGATAGAGTCTGCTTCGTGAGGGGGGGTCGTATCCGACGTGGAGAATTCCGCGCTGGGCATATTCATTGATTCACCTTTCGAATTTTCGGCAAAAAATTGATCGGGTGCTCTCTGCCGGGCTTGTGGCTCGGGTTCAAGCGGCGCGTCCAGTTGACAGGCGGGCTTCTTGGGCCACACCTCAATTGAGACAACTCACTTATGTTGCGAACCAGCGACGATAGCTGTTGGCGCGCTCGCGGTCAAGAAAATATTGCCATTAGTACACGCGCGGGAGCGCGCGATCGGGCGGAATGTCGACTGTCATGCAAATGCAAGGTTCAGCAGGTTTCACCCCAATCTGAGCAAAAGTTTGTTAGCATCCGCGGGTTTTACGACATTTTTCGACCGATTACGCGCACGCTTGCTGCGCCGACCCCACACGGATGGCATCAGACAAGGAACTCGCCGATTTTCTGGCGGGCGTCGAAAGGCGCGCGTTCAAGCAGACGGTCTACGCCGTGCGGGACGACGATGCGTCCCTCGACATCGTGCAGGACGCGATGATCAAGCTCGCCGAGAAATACGGCGACCGCCCGGCGGCAGAGCTGCCACTGCTGTTTCAGCGTATTCTGCAGAATGCGACACACGACTACTTCCGTCGTGCCAAAGTACGCAACACCTGGGTTAGTCTGTTCTCGTCGCTCGGCAACGCCGATGACGACGAATTCGATCCACTGGAAACCTTCGAGGCGGAGGCGGGTTCGACTGGCGCCGAGAGCAACGAACAGAAGCTCGAGCGCGAGCAGGTCCTGCAGTTGATCGACGACGAGATCCAGAAATTACCGGCACGTCAACGGGAGGCGTTTCTCATGCGTTATTGGGAAGATATGGATGTCGCCGAGACTGCCGCCGCAATGGGCTGCTCCGAAGGCAGTGTGAAAACGCACTGCTCCCGGGCCACCCACACGCTTGCGCAAGCGCTCAAGGCGAAAGGAATCACGCTATGAGCTCCCTCGAAAACACAGAACTCGAGTTCGCGCGTCAACTGCGCCGCGCGCTCGACGAAAACACCGCCAGCCTCCCGCCCGCCACCGTCGACCGGCTCGCCGCCGCACGTCGCGCCGCGTTGGCGCGCAAAAAGCCTGAAGCCGTCAGCGCGCCGGTGTTCGTGCCTGCGTTCGCCGCCATGCCGGCGGGGCTGCCGCAGGGAGGCTTCGAGCCGCGCCGCCGCTGGTCGCTGCGCCGCTTCGCGCTCGCGTGGCCGCTCGCCGCGCTGGTGGTGAGCCTGATCGGCATCGCGTACTGGGAAGACCAGCAGCGCACCGCCGAACTCGCCGATATCGATGCCGCCATGCTTAGCGACGACCTGCCGCTCAATGCCTATCTCGACCACGGCTTCAACGCGTATCTTTCACGCGCACACTGAGCGGGAGATTCCTCGGGTGAGTTACAAGCGCGGCCTGGCCGTTGTTTTCGGATGCGCAATCGCGGCTCTGGTGTCCTTCGTCGCGACCTATCCGCGTTTTCATCCGAGCCCGTCCCCGGCGGGCCATCCGTCGCCTGACGTCAACGTCGCCGCGTCCGCGCCCGCCCCCGCACTTTCCGTCGACTTGCCTGGCCTGCCCGGCAGCAACAGCCCGCTCGCGTGGTCGCGTCTAAGCGCCGCTGAGCATATCGCGCTCGCGCCCTTCGCATCGCAGTGGGATTCGTTCAGCGACGAACGCAAGCGAAAGTGGATCAAGATCGCGTCGCGATACGCAAAGATGTCGCCGGATGCGCAAAAGCGTCTGCATGAGCGCATGAGCGAATGGGTGCGCATGACGCCCGATCAGCGCCGCGTCGCGCGCGAGAACTACCAAGTTTCGAAGGAATTGCCGCGCGAAGCGCGCCAGAATGCATGGAAGGCGTACCAACAACTGCCCGAGGAAACGAAGGAGCGGCTCGCCGCCAGTGAGCGCAAGCGCCGCCCCAGCGTCGTGAGCGCGCCGCCGTCGGCTCGCAATGAGATCAAGGGCATCGACCGGTTCGTGAACGCGCGCGAGCACGGCGCGGCCGCCAGCGCTGCCGCGGCGGCGAGCGCCGCGCCGGCCGCCTCCGCACCGGCCGCGGCCTCGCTGCCGGCTACCCCCGCGATTCCGGCGGCGGGCAGCTTCGTGCCGGCGACGCCCGTGCCGGTGTCGCCGGCCGAAGCGCCGGCGATTTTCCACGGCTCCTGATTCCCGACTCGAGCCCATTACGTGTCCCAGCCGCTCGTCACTCCCACCCTGCCCGCCGCCGCGCCCGGCGGCACGGCGCCCACCGTCCGGCGACGGCTGGCGGCGCTGCTCTACGAAGCGGTCATTCTGTTCGGCGTGGTGTTTCTCGCCGGCTATCTGTTCAGCACGCTGACGCAGCAGCGGAACGGGCTCGCGCATCACAACCTGCTCGCCGGCTGGATTGGCCTCGTGGTTGGCGTGTATTTCGTCTGGTTCTGGACGCATGGCGGCCAGACGCTGCCGATGAAAACCTGGCGGTTACGGGTTGTCGGCGCTGATGGCGAGCCGATTTCCATTGGACGGGCGATTGGGCGGTACTTGCTCGCCTGGTTGTGGTTTTTGCCGCCGTTGGCGGTACATCCGCTTCTTGGGTTGCGGGTGCCGCAGACGCTTGTCGTTGCGGGCGTCTGGTTCGTGGTTTGGGCCGCGAGTGGGCGGTTTGATTCGCAGCGGCAGTTTTTGCATGATCGGCTCGCGGGGACGCGGGTGGTCCAGGTTGTGCGCTAGCGCGCGTGCTGAATGCGTTGCCGCCTTTGGCGGGGTTAGGCTTTTTTTTCGTTGTTCTGGCTTTTTTGGCCTTTCCTTGCTGACTTGTCGGTCTATTGGCGTTGCACAGGCGCAACGCTAATAGACAAAGCAAGGAAAGGCCAAAAAAGCCAGAACAACGAAAAAACAGGCCCCGCCAAGGCTGCTCCGTAATAAGAACTTCTCGTGACTGTCACGGCAGAGTCACTCGCGCCTGGCCCAATACGGGCACCGCCACTCGACGCGTGAGCCATGGACCCCAATACGTCCGCGACTTCCCTGTTTCGTCAAACCGGACCGAGCGTCGACCCCGTCGCGTTCCGGCCCGCCCCGGGTTCTACTCATCACGGCTTGCCGCTGCCGGCGACGCCATCGCTCGACGCCCACGCCGATCATCCCGATGACGGCCACGACGATCCACATCGCTATCGCACGATCTGGCTCTCGGATATCCATCTCGGCTCGAGCGGCTGCCAGGCGGGTTATCTGCTCGACTTCCTGCGCCACAACGAATCGGAGTACCTGTACCTCGTCGGCGACATCATCGACGGCTGGCAGTTGAAGAAAGGCTGGTACTGGCCGCAGGCCCACAACGACGTCGTGCAGAAAGTGCTGCGCAAGGCGCGCAAAGGCACCCAGGTCATCTACGTGCCCGGCAATCACGACGAAGCCGCGCGCCAGTTCTGCGACCTCGCGTTCGGCGACATCCACGTGCGCGGCGAAGCGTTCCACACGACGCTCGCCGGCAAGCGGCTGTGGATCGTGCACGGCGATCTGTTCGACGGCGTGATCCAGCATGCGAAGTGGCTCGCCTATCTCGGCGACACGCTGTACACGATGATCCTCGTGCTGAACCGCTGGTTCAACCGCATTCGCAGCAAGCTCGGCTTCCCGTACTGGTCACTGTCGCAATACCTGAAGCATCAGGTCAAGAACGCGGTCAACTTCATCTCGTCGTTCGAAACCGTGATGACCGACGAAGCGCGTCGCCGCGGCTGTGACGGTGTGGTCTGCGGGCACATCCACAAGGCCGAGATGCGCGAGATCGACGGCGTGCTCTATTGCAACGATGGCGATTGGGTCGAGAGTCTGTCGGCGCTCGTCGAGACCTATGAAGGCGAACTCAAGGTGATCTTCTGGACCGCGCTGCGCGCGCCCCAGGCGCGTGCGCAAAAAGCCCGCGCCACCGCCTGAGCACTTCCACTGTCCACTTCCACAGGGCCCGCAGCGATGAACAACGCGATGAAGATCATGATCGTCACCGACGCATGGGAGCCGCAGGTCAACGGCGTCGTGCGCACGCTGAAGAACACCCGGCGCGAACTGGCCGCGCTCGGCCACCAGGTCGATCTGCTGACACCGCTCGAATTCCGCACCATCCCGTGCCCGACTTATCCGGAGATACGCCTGTCGCTGCTGCCGCGCCGCCGGCTGCGCGAGCGCATCGACCGTTTCGCGCCCGATGCGTTGCACATCGCGACCGAAGGTCCGCTCGGCATGGCCGCGCGCGCGTATGCGCTGGAGCACAAGCTGCCGTTTACGACCGCGTATCACACGCGCTTTCCCGAGTACGTGCAGGCGCGCTTTCGCATCCCGCTCGCGGCGACCTACAAGTTTCTGCACTGGTTCCACAAGCCGTCGCTCGCGGTGATGGCGCCGACGCCCGTCGTCAAGCAGGACCTCGAAAAGTTCGGCTTCACCAACGTCGTGCTGTGGACGCGCGGCGTCGATCTCGAGATCTTCCGTCCGATGGACTCGAAGGTGCTCAACACCGCGCGGCCGATCTTCCTGTACGTGGGACGCGTGGCGGTCGAGAAGAACGTCGAGGCATTCTTGCAGCTCGATCTGCCCGGCTCGAAGTGGGTCGCGGGCGAAGGTCCGGCGCTCGCCGAGCTGAAGTCGCGCTACCCGCAGGTGAACTATCTGGGCGTGCTGTCGCAGGCCGAACTCGCGAAGGTCTACGCGGCCGCCGACGTCTTCGTGTTTCCGAGCCGCACCGACACGTTCGGGCTCGTGCTGCTCGAAGCGCTCGCATGCGGCACGCCGGTGGCCGCGTATCCGGTCACCGGCCCGATCGACGTGCTAGGCGACGGCGGCGCCGGTGCAATGCACGAGGATCTGCGCGAGGCCTGTCTCGAGGCACTGAAGATCGAGCGATCGCATGCGCGCGCGTGGGCCGAGCGCTTTTCGTGGGCAGCGGCGTCCGCACAATTCGCCGCGCATTTGAAGCCACTGCGCGGCACGGCGTATCGTGAGGAAAGCGCCGCTGCGTGATGCGGCGCGCGGAGCTATCCATGCGAAGCAGTCGATCCAGCGCCGAAGGCGCGTCGAACGGCGCACTGCGCGCCGTCGAGTCCAGCCGCGACACCGCGAGCATCGAACCGTTCGATGATGTCCGCGAGCCGGGTGTGAGCGGGCATGCGGACACCGTGCATCGGGTGAACGGCGCGAGGTCCCTGAACGGCGGCCCCAGCGTCTCGGGCGGCGTGCAGCATGACGCCGGCCACGACACAACTCGCGACTCGAGCCACGACGTCCCCAACGAACCGCTCAGTCCCGACGACCCGCTCGCCCCGCTGCCCTTCAACCCGTACAAGGGCAACCGCGGCCTCACGCGCGCATGGCACGCGATGAAAAACTCGCTGGCCGGCTTTCGCGTCGCGATTCGCGAGGAAAGCGCGTTTCGTCAGGAACTCACGCTGGCCGCGATCCTGATTCCGTGCGGCCTCGTGGTGCCCGTCGATCCCGTGTCGCGTGTGCTGCTGCTCGGCTCGGTGCTGCTCGTGCTGATCGTCGAGTTGCTCAATTCGAGCGTCGAAGCAGCCATCGACCGGATCTCGCTCGAACGTCACGAGCTGTCGCGGCGCGCGAAGGATCTCGGCAGCGCGGCCGTGATGGTCGCGCTCGGCATGTGTATGATGACGTGGGGGGTGATCGTCGGGCCGCTGGTCGTCGGCTGGGTTCGCGCGTGGCTTTGAGTCTCGACGCGGGGTTGCAGCGCGCGGTTGCCCATGTCCGACAGGTTGAATATCCGCGCAGGCGGTTGGGTATTAGAACGCTCGGTTTATAATCGTTTAACGGTCTCACAGGAAAGGCGCTCGCGCAAACGTATCCGCGCATCGCCTCATCCTGCCCTTTCGGGGGGCCCGCCGCGTGCCGGCGGGTTCGGGAGAGCTCAATATACCAACCGCATCCGGGTGGAACACGCAGCGGCGGCACGCCGCCATGCGCCCAGCCCGGCATAACGAGGGCCGGACGACATGGAAGCCAAACCTCCCCGCCGCACGCGCGAACGGATTCTCGAACTGTCGTTGAAGCTGTTCAACGAAATCGGCGAGCCGAACGTCACGACGACGACGATCGCCGAGGAAATGGAAATCAGCCCAGGCAACCTGTACTACCACTTCCGCAACAAAGACGACATCATCAACAGCATCTTCAGCCAGTTCGAGCAGGAGATGGAGAAGCGTCTGCGTTTCCCCGACGACCATCGCGCGACCATCGACGAAATGTGGTCGTATCTGCAGTACATGGTCGATTTCACGTGGCGCTACCGCTTCCTGTACCGCGACCTGAACGACCTGCTCGCGCGCAATCGCACGCTCGAGACGCACTTCAAGCAGATCATCAGCCACAAGGTGCGCTTCGCGAGCCAGTTCTGCGAGCAGCTCGTCGCCGATGGCGAAATGGTCGCGACGCCGCAGGAAATGCAGGTGATTGCGACCAACGTCGGCGTGATCGGCACGTACTGGCTGTCATATCAGTTCGTGATGAATCCGCGCAAATACAACGAGCAGGAAGCGATCCGCGAGGAACTGCATCAGGTCAGCGTGCAGATCGTCTCGCTGATGGCGCCCTACCTGCGCGGCCGCTCGCGGCAGCTGTTCGACGACCTCGTATCGGGCATCCTGCCCAAGCGCGAGTTCTACGACTACCTGCCGCCGCGTGAAGGCGCCGCGCCTCGCAACGAATCGAAGGAAAGTTGAGTATGAAGTCGGTGTGTGTCTATTGCGGCTCTTCTATGGGAGCCAAACCGCTGTATGCGCAGGCGGCGCGCGCGTTCGGCCGCGCCCTCGTCGAGGCCGATCTCGCGCTCGTCTTTGGCGGCGGCAAAGTGGGACTGATGGGCGTGATCGCCGACACCGTGATGGCCGAAGGCGGCCGCGCGATCGGCGTGATTCCCGAGCTGCTCGTCAGCAAGGAAGTGGGTCATAACGGCCTGACCGAGCTGCACGTGGTGCCCGACATGCATCATCGCAAGAAGATGATGGCCGAGCTGTCCGATGCGTTCGTCGCGATGCCGGGCGGCGCGGGCACACTCGAGGAGCTGTTCGAGGTCTTTACGTGGGCGCAGCTCGGCTATCACGGCAAGCCGGTCGCGCTGCTGAACACGGGCGGCTTCTACGAACCGCTGATCCGCCTGCTTGAGCACACAGTCGACGAAGGCTTCCTGCGTAAGACCTATCTCGACATGCTGCAGATCGACGCCGATCCGCTCGCGTTGATCGGCAAGCTGCAACGTTACGCGCCGCCCGCTCGCGACAAATGGACGGCGGTCCAAAGCGACGCGATCTGAATCCGCGGCACGCCGCACACGCATCACCCCAACGACGAGGTTGCGATGACGAAAGCTGTTCTGATCACCGGCGGCAGCCGCGGCATTGGCCGAGCCACCGCGCGGCTGCTAGGCGCGCGCGGCTGGTATGTCGGCGTGAACTACGTGCGTGACCTCGCCGCCGCGCAGCAGACGGTCGCCGAGGTCGAACACGCGGGCGGCCGCGCGCTCCCGATCGCCGGCGATGTCGCGAACGAAGCCGACGTGATTCGCATGTTCGATATGCTGCAGCAATCCTTCGGCCGCATCGACGCGCTCGTCAACAACGCCGGCATCGTCGCGCCGTCGAGCCAGCTCGCCGATATGGACTTCGCGCGTCTGAAACGCGTGTTCGACGTCAACGTCCTCGGCGCCTATCTGTGCGCGCGCGAAGCGGCGCGGCGCATGTCGACTCAGCGCGGCGGCGCGGGCGGCGCGATCGTCAACGTTTCGTCGGCGGCGGCGCGGCTCGGTTCGCCGAACGAATACGTCGACTACGCTGGGTCGAAAGGCGCAATCGACACGATGACGATCGGCCTCGCAAAAGAACTCGGCCCGCAGGGCGTGCGCGTGAACGCGGTGCGTCCGGGTCTGATCGACACCGAGATCCATGCGAGCGGCGGCAAGCCCGAACGCGCCGCACAACTGGGCGCGACGACACCGCTCGGCCGCCCCGGCCGGGCCGACGAAGTCGCCGAGGCCATCGTATGGCTGCTCAGCGACGCGTCGTCGTACGTGACGGGCGCGCTGTTCGACGTCGCCGGCGGCCGCTGAGCGAACGTCGCGTTCAACGGGACACACAAGCCTCGAACGCATAGCGCGGTCCGCTACGGCCGCGCCTTTTTCCGCGCTCCCTCTCTCGTTCCACGAATCCCCGTCGATTTGTCGTGAAACCGACATAGCCGCGCATCGAATGCGCGCCTTTCTGCACCTGTAATCTTCCGTAATAATGCGGCGCTACAATCGGTCGGATCGAATGCATTCGCAGGCGACGTAAGCAAAACATAAGTACGAGGCCAACGCCGACGCGTACGCTGACCAGAGACTTCCATGCAAGACAAGCAGTCCACGCGCTGGCGCGCGCACAATGCCAGCGCGACGGCCGTGACCTCGGCCGCTCCAGCAGGCCGTGCGCAAGAGGCCGCGCTTAGCGCCAGCACCGCGCACCCGTTCGCCGGCGCGCAGGCCCAGCCCGCAATTGGAGACACCGCGGCTTCGGCGCTCGCGATCCATAGCGTCGACACAGCGCAGACATCGGACTCAGCCGTTTCCGCCGACCGCGCCGCGCGCGGCCTGCAGCGTTGGCGCGCGCTCGCGGCGATTCGTCCGCTGCTGTGGTTCGTCGCGCTGGCGATCCTGTGCGCGTGGCTCGTCCCCGGCATTCTCGGCCACGAGCCATGGAAGCAGGACGAAACCTACACATTCGGCATCGTGCAGCACATGCTCGATACCGGCGACCTCGTCGTGCCGACCAATGCCGGCCAGCCCTTCGTCGAAAAGCCGCCGATCTACGACTGGGTCGCCACCGGCCTCGCGTGGATGTTCGGCCGCTATTTGCCGCTGCACGATGCGGCACGGCTCGCGAGCGCGCTGTTCGCGGGCCTGACGGTGTACTACACCGCGCGCGTCGCGCGTCGCGCGGTCGCTGCGTCGAGCTGGTTCGACCTGCGCGTGATCGGCACGCTCGCGCTGTTCGGCGGCACGCTCGTCGTCGTCAAGCACGTGCACGACATGATGACCGACGTCGCGCTGATGGCCGGCGCCGCGCTCGGCTTTTGCGGACTATTCGAACTCGTGCTGGTGCATCTGCGTGACGACCCGCGCGCGGCCTCTTATTTCCCGATGGATGCTCAGGCCGCCCGGCAGATCAAACCGCTCGATGCCCGCGCGCGGCGTCACGCGATCCTCAGCGGCGCGACGATGTTCGGCGCAGGCGTCGGCGTGTCGCTGCTCGCCAAGGGGCTATTCGTGCCGCTCGTGTTCGGCGCCACCACCTGTGCTGCGCTGTTGCTCTATCCGGCTTGCCGCAGCCGCGGCTTCGCGGGCGCGCTGAGCCTCGCCGCGCTCGTCTGCGCGCCCTTCGCGCTGATCTGGCCAATCTGCTTCTACCTGCGCTCCGAGGCACTCTTCAAGGTGTGGCTGTGGGATAACAACGTCGGGCGCTTCTTCGGTTTTTCAGTCGCCGAGCTCGGCTCCGAAAACGAGAGTCACCTGTTCGTGCTGCGCACCGTGCTGAGCGTCGGCTTTCCGGTCGTGCCGCTCGCGCTGACCGCGCTCGCGGGTGGCGCATGGCGGCGCTGGCGCGATCCGCGCGTGGCGTTGCCGATGCTGTTCGCCGGCATCGGTTTCGCGGTGCTGCAAACTTCGGCGACGGTCCGCGAACTCTACATTCTGCCGTTCATCGCACCGCTCGCGCTGGTCGCGATGCAGGGCGTCGAACGCTTGCCGGCGCGCCTGCATACCGGCTGGGATATGGCGAGCCGCGTGCTGTTCGGCAGCGCGGCCGCACTCGTCTGGATCGTCTGGTCCACCATGACGAACCCGGCGAGCAACCATGCGTCGCTGCATCTGCTCGGCCGCTGGCTGCCGCTCGACTGGGTGCTGCCGATTTCGCCCGCGCTGATCATCGGTGCACTCGTGCTGACGATCGGCTGGCTGTGGCTGCTGCCGTCGTTCAAGTACGCGGGCAAATGGCGCGGCGCGCTGAGCTGGTGCGCGGGCGCGATGCTCGTCTGGGGGCTCGTCAGCACGCTGCTGCTGCCTTGGCTCGACTACGCGAAAAGCTACCGCTCGGTGTTCCGCGACCTCGGCGCGAAGATGGATATCGAATGGAACGACGGCGACTGCATGGCGAGCTCCGGCCTCGGCGAATCCGAAGCGCCGATGCTCTTCTACTACACGGGCATCGTGCATCAGCCGAGCGAAGATCCGCGCACGACCGCCTGCACGTGGCTGATCGAGGAAAGCCACCGCGATAACGCGCGGCCGCCGGCCGGCGAATGGCGGCTGTTCTGGTCCGGCGCGCGGCCGGGTGATTCGGATGAGCTCTTGCGCGTGTTCGTGCGCACGCCGGTGGCGGGCAAGCTACGCGGCGACGAGTAAAGCCGCGCAACACGTCGCGCCGGCCGAGTGCTTCGCGTGCGCGTCCGCGCTGATTCAGAACCTCGAACCGGGCTCGCGCAGAAACGCGATCTCCTCGTCGCTCGATTCACGTCCGAGCAACACGTTGCGATGCGGAAAGCGGCCAAACCGCTCGATCACTTTCGCGTGGCGCAGCGCGTGCTGATAGTAGCCGTCACCGCCCGGCTCCTGCGCCAGCTGTTTGAAGAGGCGCAGCGATTCCTGCTGGCTCGCGAGCGATTCAGCGTGCTCGAACGGCAGATACGCGAACGCCCGATGCTGCACGCCTGGCAACAGCCGATCTGCGCCGCTCGCGATCATTCGTTGCGCGGTTTGCAGCGCCTTGCTGTCGGTCGCGAACGCGCGCGGCGTCCCACGATGGCAGTTGCGGGAAAACTGGTCCAGCACGATCACGAGCGCCAACGCGCCCAACGGCGTGGCCTGCCATGCGTCGAGCTCGCCCGCGTTGGCCGCATCGATCAGGTTGCCGAAACGCTCGCGCAGCATCGCATCCACGGCGTCATTGCGCTTGAACCAGAGCTTGCGCTCGGTGCCGTGCTCCGGCGTGCCCGGCGCGCCGAACCAGCAGTCGAGTATCTCCCGTGCGCGCGGCTCGAGCGCCGCATAGTCGGCTTCGACCGAGTACGGTGCCGAGGCGGCGTGCGGCGGCGTATCAGCCATTGCGGTTGCGCATCCAGTCGGCGGTTTCGAAGAACGAGCCGAGCAGCCGCTCGCGCAGCGGCTCCGGCAAGCCGATGTCCTCCATCGCCCACGCCATACACCTCAACCACTGGTCGCGCTCGCTCGACGCGATCGCAAACGGCAGATGCCGCGCGCGCAAACGTGGATGGCCAAAGCGGCTGATGTAATGATCGGGACCGCCGAGCCAGCCGCACAAAAACCAGAACAGCTTGTCGCGCGAACCCTCGAGCGATGCCGGATGCAGCGCGCGAATCCCGGCGAAATCCGCCTCGAGATCCATCAGGTCGTAAAACCGGTCGACCAGTTCGCGCACGCGCGCCTCGCCGCCCACCAGTTCGAAGGCCGTCGGCTTGTCCGAGGACACTTCGTCGTTCAAATCGCTCATACCCTGCTCAACAGCAAATAAACATCACAAAGAAAGCTCACGCGTCGCGCAGCGATTGCAGCGCGGGCCGCGCCAACACATGCCGCAGACTCAGCCACCCGCCGACACCAGCACAAGCGATACCCGCGCCAATGCCCGCCGGCAGCAGCCACGGATCGAAGTCCAGATAGAACTCGAACACGTGCGTGGCCAGCAGCGAGCCGATGACCTGCGCGCCGACCGCCGCCATCAGGCCGGCTAGCGCACCGACCGCGACGAACTCGGCCACCTGCACCGCCCGCACCTGACGATGCGATGCGCCCAGCGCACGCAGCAGCGCGGATTCTCGCATACGCTCGTCGCGCGTACCGGCGAGCGCCGCGTACAGCACCAGCACGCCGGCCGCGAGCGTGAACGCGAACAGGAACTGCACCGCGCCGATCACCTGCTGCAACACGCGCTGCACCTGCGCGAGGATCGGGCCGGTGTCGATCGCGGTCAGATTGGGATACGCGGCGATCAGGCCGTCGATCGTCGACTGCTTATCCGCGGGCAGATGGAAGCTCGTGATGAATGTCGCCGGGAAGTCCTGCAACGAGACGGGCGGCATCAGTACGAAGAAATTGACCTTGAACGACCCCCAGTCGAGCTTGCGCACGCTCGTCACCGGCGCCTCGATGGTCAGTCCCGTCACGTCGAAGCGCAGTACGTCGCCGGGCTTCACGTTGATCAGCTTCGCGAGACCCTGCTCGATCGAAATCTGCGGCTTCGTCGTATCGCCGAACCAGCTGCCCGCGGCGATCCGGTTGTCGTCGGGCAGTTGCGTCGTGTACGACAGGTTGAACTCGCGGTCCACCAGACGCCTGGCGTCCGCGCCCTTGAACGAGTCCGGGTTGACTGCCTTGCCGTTGATCGCGACGAGCCGCCCGCGCACCATGGGCGACAACTCCACGCCAGCGATGCCGTGCGCGTCCAGATACTGCGTGACCGCGTCGCGCTGATCAGGCTGGATGTCGATGATGAACTCGTTGGGCGCATCGGGCGGCGTCGATTTGCGCCAGCCCTGCACGAGGTCGTTGCGCGTCATCGCGATCAGCAACAGGCACATCAGGCCGATGCCGAGCGCGGTGACTTGCAGCGCACTGGTGCTGCTGCGCCGCTCCAGCGACGCGAGCGCATAGCGCCAGCCGATGCCCGCATTGACGCGCTCGCTGCGCACCACGCGCGCCGCGCCCCACAGCGCGAGCCGCGCGATGCCTGCGAACACCAGCAAGCCGCCCGCGAATCCACCCGCGACGATGCCGCCGAGCTTCAATTCGCCGGCGGCGAGAATCAGCAACCCCGCGAACAGCACGATGCCGAACGCATAGGCGGCCCACGCGGTGCGCCCCTCCTCGCCCCATTCACGCCGTAGCACGCGCACCGGTGGTACGCGCGTGAGCGGCAACAGCGGCGGCAGCGCGAAGCCGAGCAGCAGCACGAGGCCGGCGGCAATGCCTTCGAACGCGGGCCACAGCGTCGGCTGCGGCAGCACCACGTCGATCAGGCCGCCGAGCCACGTCAGCAGCGCGAGATGCCCCAGATAACCGAGCGCCACGCCGAGCACCCCGCCGAGCAGGCCGAGCCCGACGAATTCGAGCGTGAACAGCGCCCGTAGCGCGGCCTGGCTCGCGCCGAGACAGCGCATCGCCGCGCAGCCGTCGAGATGCCGGCGCATGAAGCGGTGCGCGGCCATCGCGATCGCGACCGCTGCGAGCAGCGCGGTCAACAGCGACACGAGCGTCAGGAAATGGCCCGCGCGATCGAGCGTCTGACGCACCTGCGGCTGGCCGTCCTGCAGAGACTCGAGCGCGACGCCGCGCATCTTGCCGGCGTCGACGTGCTCGTGCGCAAACTGCGCGAAGCGCGCGACCGCGTCGTCGGAGCCGGCGACCAGCAACCGGTACGTGACCCGGCTGCCGTACGTGATCAGGCCGGTCGACTGCACTTCGTCGGCGCGCAGCATCAGGCGCGGCGAAAAGTTGACGAACGAGAAGCCACGATCGAGCTCGCGCGTGATCAGCGCGCCGACCGTGAAGCTGCGATTGCCGACCTTCACCGCATCGCCGACCTTCAGCTTCAGCGCGTCGAGCAATTCCTGGTCGACCCACACGGTGCCCGGCGCCGGAATCGACGTCGCCGGATGATCGGCCGCACCCGGCGCCGCCGCGATGCGCAGCGCGCCGCGCAACGGATAGCCCGGCGACACCGCCTTGACAGCGGCGAGCCGCGACGCCGGCTGCGCGCCGGTCGAGTTGATCATGCTGGGAAAGATCGCCGTGGTGGCGGTGCGCAGGCCCAAGGCGTGCGCCTCGGCCGCGAATTGCGGATCGACTGGATGATCGGCGCGCACGATGAAGTCGGCGGCGATCATGCGCCGCGCATCGCGCTCGAGCCCCTGATGCAGCCGGTCGCCCAGAAACCCGACGCTCGACAACGCCGCGACCGCCAGCACGAGCGCGAGCAGCAACATCGTCAATTCGCCCGCGCGCCAGTCACGCGCCGTCATCCGCATGGCCTGGCGCAACAGATCGATGCCGCCGAGCCGGCGCGCCGGTCTGGTGTCGGCGCGCGTTCTTGAACCCGCCTTAGATCCTGGTAGTGCTTCGCTCAATCGTGCCTGCTCCTCGCCAATCGCGACACCATGTGCGTGGCCATGCCGCGAAAACCGCCCTGCACGCCACGCCACAATCGCGGCAACGCCCACGCCGCGAGTAGCAGAAAGCCTACCATCAAGACCAGAAATGCGAGCGGCACGAATAGCGCAAGGAGTACCCCGCCGACCGCGAGGCCGTCCTCGGCGGTCGACGTGACGACGTTCGACACCGGTTCCGGCGACAGATTGATCAGCGCGCGGGTGCCCGCCTTCGCGAGATGCGCAGTGCCGGCGAGCGTGCCGCCCGCGAGCGCGGCGACGGTCAGCAGCGTCGGATCGGCGTGGCCGAGCGCGCCGGCGGCCAGCACGGCGCCGGCGGGAATGCGGATGAAGGTGTGGATCGCGTCCCACAGCGAATCGAACGCGGGGATCTTGTCGGCGAGGAATTCGGTGAGCGTCAGCACGGCTGCCGCGCCGATCACCCATGGCGACGACAGCGCGGACAACGTGTCCGGCAAGTGAATCAGGCCAAGACGTTCCAATACGCCGGCCAAAAGGACCGTTAGATAGAGGCGCAGACCGCTGCCCCATGAAAGGCCCGCTGCAAGCGAAAGTGATTCAAGCATGGCCGCCTCCACGCGCTTTGTGCTTGCCTGACGGCTTCGGCGGGAACCAGCGGGGGTTCCGCGCCCAAGCCGTCAGGCTTGCCAAGCCGGCCGCGCCAGCCAGGCCGCGGGCAATCTCAACGTCGTTGCTGTCTCATTATAGCTACGATGATTCGCGGAACGTAGAGCGGCGAGGCCGCGCTGTAGCTTGCAGGCAATGGCGGCCGCGCGCCGGGCGGACGGGGCCGAGGGGTCAGTGCCCCGACGACAGCTTCAGCCCGACGAGGCCGATCACGATCAGCGACGCACTGGCGACGCGCGCGAGCGTCAACGCCTCGCCCATCATCACGACGCCGAAGATGAACGCGCCGACCGCGCCAATTCCTGTCCACACCGCATAGGCGGTGCCGAGCGGCAGTTGCCGCATCGCCAGCGCGAGCAGCGCGAAGCTGCCGAGCGCGGTCACGACCGTGAAGACGGACGGCCAGAAGCGGGTGAAACTTTCGGAAGTTTTGAGACCGGCCGCCCAGGCGACTTCGAGCAAACCGGCGATCAACAGAAGAAACCAGGACATTGAAACAGCTCCATGAAAAATGGGGCCGTCCCCGATGATCGACAAAAGCGTAAGGTCGTCCTTACGTCGGGAGATTATAACGGAGCGGCTTCGCGGACGAACTCACACCGCGCCCACCAGCCGATACCCGACGCCGGTCTCAGTGACGATATGCTCGGGCTGCGCCGGATCGCGCTCGAGCTTGCCGCGCAGATGCGCCATGTAGATGCGCAAATAGTGGTGACTCTCCACATGCGACGGCCCCCACACGTCGCGCAGCAGCTGCCGGTGCGTGAGCACGCGGCCGGCGTGGCGCACGAGCGTCGCGAGCAGCCGGTATTCGATCGGCGTCAAATGGACCGCGGCGCCGTCGCGCGTGACCTGGCGCAGCGCGAGGTCGACAGTGACCGCGCCGAAGCGCACCTGCGGCGATTCGTTCGCGCCGCCGTGATTGCGCCGCCGCAGATGCGCGCGGATGCGCGCGAGCAACTCGGACACGCCGAACGGCTTGGTCAGGTAGTCGTCGGCGCCGGCGTCGAGCGCGGCGACCTTTTCGCTTTCCTGGGTGCGCGCCGACAGCACGATCACCGGCAGTTCGCTCCAGCCGCGCAACTCGCGGATCACGTCGAGGCCGTCGGTGTCGGGCAGGCCCAGATCGACGATCACCAGATCGGGCTTGCGCGTCGCCGCTTCGACGAGCCCTTGCTTGCCGGTCTCGGCGTCGTACACGGCGATGCCCTCGCCTTCGAGCGCCGTGCGCACGAAGCGGCGAATCTGCTTTTCGTCTTCGATCAGAACGACGGTGATGCTCAGGTCACTCATGGGCGGGTCGGGTGAGCGGGTTGAGGTCGGCGGCGGTGTCGTCGGCGGCGCCTTCGTCTTCGAGCGTATCGAACGTTTCAGGAGCATCGGGCGGCGTCTTGACCGGCAGTGTGAACCAGAAGCGCGCGCCCTCGACGTGGCCATCCGCTGCCGTCCTGTTGAGCGCGCCGATTGTACCGCCGTGCGCCTCGACGATCGCGCGGCAGATCGCGAGCCCAAGGCCGATGCCCGGTTTCGCCGATTCCTTCTCGCCGCGCGTGAACTTCTCGAACACCCGCGCTTCCATGCCGGCGGGCAGGCCGGGGCCGTTGTCGTCGATCGTCACGCGCACGAACGGCGCGCCGTCCGCGTCGATCTGCTGCGCGCCGATCATGAGCGGCGTGCCCGACGCCGTGTATTTGGCCGCGTTCTCGAACAGGTTCGAGAACAGCCGCTCCATCAGCACCGCGTCGAGATGCAGCAGCGGCAGATCGGCGGGCAGCGTGACCTGCACCGGATGATCGGCGAGCACGCGCTTGCACGCGCGCAGCGCGGCGCCGACCGTCTCCTCGAGCAGCGTCCATTGCTGGTTCAGCTGCAGGCTGCCGGCCTGCAGGCGCGCCATGTCGAGCAGATTCGTGACGATGTCGGTCATGCGCAGCGCTTCTTCGTGGATTGCATCGACGAGTTCGTCGTTGCGACGCGCGGCGGATTGCGGGTCGGTCGGCCCCTGCGCTCGCTGCCCCTGGGCGAGCATCGATGAAAACCCGACGATCGTCGTCAGCGGCGTGCGCAGATCGTGCGATATCGCCGACAGCAGCGAATTGCGCAGCCGTTCCGACTCCATGTTGACGAGCGCATCGCGCGCGATATCGACGTAATGCACGCGTTCGAGCGCGAGGGCGATCTGCGCGGCGAACGCATCGAGCATGCGCCGCTGTTCCGGCACGGTCAGCTCGCGCTCGTCACGCACGACGACCGCGAGCACGCCGCGTGTGCGCATCGGCGCCTTCAGCGGCAGGTACAGCGCCGCGGCGGCCGGCAGCGTGTCGGTGCCGTGGCCGGCCGGCTTCTGCTGATCGTAGACCCACTGGCCGACGTCGAGGTCGAGCGCGTCGCCTTCCAGCGTGATCGCCGGGTCCGGGTCCTCGATCTTCTGTTTGACCTGATCGGCGCTGTCCGGCAGCAGAATCGCGACTCGCGCGCCGAACACTTCGCTCAAGTGCCGGGTGCCGATGCCGACGATCTGCTCGGCCGCAAGCGCCGCGGCGAGCTCGCGCGCCATCTCGTACATCGCGCCGGTGCGCTGCTCGCGGCGTCGCGCGACGCTCGCCTCGCGGCGCAGGCTCGAAGTCAGATGGCTGATCACGAGCGATGTCAGCAGCATGCCGAAGAACGTCAGCAGGTACTGCGTATCGGACACCGACAGCGACATGCGCGGCGGCACGAAAAAGAAATCGAACGCCGCGACGCTCGCGAACGACAGCACGACACCCGGCCCGCGTCCGAGCTTCACCGCGGTGAAGATCACGCCGAGCAGGTACAGCATCACGAGGTTGGTCAGATCGATGCGGTCGATCAACTGGCTCGACAGCAGCGTGATCGCCGCGCCGATCGCAAGCGCGCACGCATACGCGCGCGGCGGCGAGCGACGCTCGCGCGCCGCGCTCAACGCTTCGCGCCACGCGTTCGCGGTCGTGTTCAACAGCCGCCGCTGTTCGCCGGCGTCGCGCTCCGACGACACGCGAATCAGCGTGAGATCGAGATCGCCGCTCTTCTCGGCGATGCGCTCACCAAGCGGCCGGCGCAGCCAGCGGCTAATGCCGGTGCGCGACGATGCGCCCGCCACCAGCTTCGATACGTTGCGCGCCTGCGCGTAACCGATCAACGCGTCGAGCGCATCCGCGGCGGCGAGCGTCGCGGTTTCGGCGCCGAGTTCGGCGGCGAGCTTCAGCGCGTTCAGCGTGCGTGCGCGGCGCGCGTCGGGCAGACGCTGCAACGCGGGCGTTTCGACATAGACCGCGAGCCAGTCGGCCTTCAGGCTCGCGGCGAGGCGCGCAGCAGAACGCACCAGCGCCGGCGCCTCGGGACCAGGACCTACGCACACCAGCAGCCGCTCGCGCGCCTGCCAGATACGCTGGATCGACCGGTCGGCGCGGTACTCGCGCATCTGCGCGTCGACACGATCGGCGGTGCGGCGCAGTGCGAGTTCGCGCAGCGCGATCAGGTTGCCCTTGCGAAAGAAGTTGCGCACCGCGCGCTCGGCCTGCTGCGCCATGTACACCTTGCCGTCGCGCATGCGGTCGAGCAGTTCCTCGGCCGGCAGATCGACGAGCGTGACTTCGTCGGCATGATCGAACACGCGATCGGGCACGGTCTCCCAAACGCGGATGCCGGTGATCTGGCCGACCACGTCGTTCAGGCTCTCCAGGTGCTGCACGTTGACGGTCGTATAGACGTCGATGCCGGCGTCGAGCAGTTCGTAGACGTCCTGCCAGCGCTTCAGATGGCGCGCGCCCTGCACGTTCGAATGCGCGAGTTCGTCGACGAGGATCAATTGCGGCTTGCGCGCGAGCGCGGCGTCGAGATCGAACTCGCCGAGCTTGCGGCCGCGATAGTCGATATGCGCGAGCGGCAGCACGTCGAGTCCAGCGAGCAACGCGGCGGTTTCGCCGCGCCCGTGCGTTTCGGCGATGCCGACCAGCACGTCGACACCCTCTTCCTTGCGGCGGCGCGCGGCCTGCAACATCGCATACGTCTTGCCGACACCTGCCGACGCGCCAAAGAAAATTTTCAGCCTGCCGCGCAGACGCTTTTCTTCGTCGCGCTGCAGCTTGTCGAGCAGTTCGTCAGGATCGGGGCGGTTCATGCTCAGTGATTGTCATAGTCGTGCGAGCGGCGGTGCCTGCATGGTGGCACGGCCCGCGCCGGCCCGCAAATGGCGCAGCGGCGCCACGCGGACGCCGCTGTTTTGCCGATGAACCGCAATCGCGGTTGATGATTCGTCGTTTGCGTTTCGGGTCAACCGCGCTTCATTTCATCGAGCGCGAGATTGAGCTTGAGCACGTTCACGCGCGGCTCGCCGAGCACACCGAACTGGCGCCCCGTCGTATAACGCTCGACGAGCACCTGCACGTCGCTCGGCGCGAGGTGGCGCGCCTGCGCGACCCGCTCCACCTGGTACGCGGCCGCGGCCGGACTGATCTCCGGATCGAGCCCGCTGCCCGACGACGTGACCAGATCGACCGGCACCGGCTTCGACATGTCGGTGCCAGCAGCCTTAAGCGCCGCGAGCCGACCCTTGATCTCGTCGAGCAGCGCCGCGTTGTTCGGCCCGAGGTTCGAGCCGCCCGAGCCCTGCGGGTTGTACGGCATCGGGCTCGTCGCCGATAGCCGGCCCCAGAAATACTGGGGCGCGTCGAACTGCTGGCCGATCAGCTGCGAGCCGACCACCTTGCCGTTCTGCTCGATCAGGCTGCCGTTGGCCTTGTCGTGGAACGCCGCCTGGCCGAACGCGGTCATCACCGCGGGATAAGCGAGTCCGGTGACCGCGGTCAGCACCGCGAAGATCACGATCAGCGGACGGAACAGATTTTTCATGATGAGTCTCTTTCCCTTTTCATCAATGCTGGTTACCGCGTAGCGATGCGCTGCGCGCTCAAACCCAGCCGAACACGGCGAGCACCATATCGATCAGCTTGATGCCGATGAACGGCACGATGATCCCGCCGAGGCCGTAGATCAGCAGATTGCGGCGCAGCAGGATCGCAGCTCCCAGCGCGCGATAGCGCACGCCCTTAAGCGCAAGAGGAATCAGCAGCACGATGATCAGCGCGTTGAAGATCACCGCCGACATGATCGCCGAGGTCGGTGTCGCGAGATGCATCACGTTCAGCGCATTCAGCGCCGGATACGTCGACGCGAACGCGGCCGGAATGATCGCGAAGTACTTGGCGACGTCGTTGGCGATCGAGAACGTGGTTAGCGAACCGCGCGTCATCAGCATCTGTTTGCCGATCTCGACGATCTCGATCAGCTTGGTCGGATTCGAATCGAGGTCGACCATGTTGCCGGCCTCTTTCGCCGCCTGCGTGCCGGTGTTCATCGCGACCGCGACGTCGGCCTGCGCAAGCGCGGGGGCGTCGTTGGTGCCGTCGCCGGTCATCGCGACCAGACGCCCTTCGGCCTGGTGCGCGCGGATCGTCGCGAGCTTCGTCTCCGGTGTCGCTTCGGCGAGGAAGTCGTCGACGCCTGCTTCGGCCGCGATCGCGGCGGCGGTCAGACGGTTGTCGCCCGTCACCATCACGGTCTTGATGCCCATCTTGCGCAGCTCGGCGAAGCGCTCCTTGATGCCGCCCTTCACGACGTCCTTCAGCTCGATCACGCCGAGCACGCGCGCGCCCTGCTCGCTCTTCTCGGCGACCACGAGCGGCGTGCTGCCGCGTCGCGCGACCTCGGCGACCGCGTTGCTGACTTCGTTCGGGAAACGGCCGCCGTTCGCTTCGACGTAGTGCTTGACCGCATCGGCCGCGCCCTTGCGGATTTCTCGGCCATGCGTTCCGGCGGGCGTTCCTTGCGGCGACAGATCGACCCCGCTCATGCGGGTCTGCGCGGTGAACGCGAGAAACACCGCGTGCAGCGAGGCCATGTCGCGCTGGCGGATATTGAAACGCTGCTTTGCGAGCACGACGATGCTGCGGCCTTCCGGCGTTTCGTCGGCGAGCGACGACAACTGCGCGGCATCGGCAAGCGCTTCTTCGGTGAGACCCGGCGCGGGCAGGAACTGCGACGCCTGGCGGTTGCCGAGCGTGATCGTGCCGGTCTTGTCGAGCAGCAGCACGTCGACGTCGCCGGCCGCTTCGACCGCGCGGCCCGAGGTCGCGATCACGTTCGCCTGCATCATGCGGCTCATGCCGGCTACGCCGATCGCCGACAGCAGGCCGCCGATCGTCGTCGGGATCAGACACACGAGCAGCGCGACGAGCGCGGTGATCGTCACCACGTGGCCCGCCGAATTGGCCAGGTGAGCGGCTTCGACCGAGAAGATCGAGAACGGCAGCAGCGTCGCGGTGGCGAGCAGCATCACGATCGTCAGCGCGACGAGCAGGATGGTCAGCGCGATTTCGTTCGGCGTCTTCTGACGCTTCGCGCCTTCGACCATCGCGATCATGCGGTCGAGGAACGCCTCGCCCGGGTTCGCCGTGACGCGCACGACGATCCAGTCCGACAGCACGCGCGTGCCGCCCGTCACCGACGAAAAGTCGCCGCCCGACTCGCGGATCACCGGCGCCGATTCGCCGGTGATCGCCGATTCGTCGACCGATGCGACACCGTCGATCACTTCGCCGTCGGCCGGAATCACGTCGCCGGTCTCGACCAGCACGACGTCGCCTTTACGCAGATCGGTCGCGGTCGTGATGCGGATCGGCGACTTCGGATGCGGCTCGTTGAGCTTCTTGGCCATCACGTCTTTCTTCGCGCTGCGCAGCGACGCGGCCTGCGCTTTCGAGCGGCCTTCGGCGAGCGCCTCCGCGAAGTTCGCGAACAGCACCGTGAACCACAGCCACAGCGTGACCGCGAGAATGAAGCCCGCGGGCGCCTCGGCCTGACCGCCGAGCGCGGCGATCCACAGAATGGTCGTCAGAATGCTGCCGACGTACACGCAGAACATCACCGGGTTGCGAAACTGCGTGCGCGGCGTGAGCTTTTTGAAGGAGTCCACGATCGCCGGACGCAGCAGCGCCGGGTCGAACATGGACCGCGTAGCGTTATGTTCAGTCATTGAATCCTCGAATATCCTTGTGCGCTTGCAGGCTTGCCGCGTGCAAGCGCCGGTTCGGTCGTCGGGAGTCGTTGATCGCGGCCCCCGCGTCAACCGTCACTGCACGCCGATCATCATCAGATGCTCGACGCCGGGACCGAGCGCGAGCGCCGGGACGTAGGTCAGCGCGCCGACCAGCAGCACCGTGCCGAGCAGCAGCACGACGAACAGCGGTCCGTGCGTCGGCAGCGTGCCGCCGGTCACGCCGATGCGCTTCTTCGCGGCGAGCGAGCCGGCGATCGCGAGCACCGGCACGATCGTGCCGAAACGGCCGAACCACATCGCGATCGCGGTGAGCCAGTTGTAGAACGGCGTATTCACCGAGAGACCCGCGAACGCGCTGCCGTTGTTGTTCGCGGCCGAGCTGAACGCGTAGAGGATTTCGGAGAAGCCGTGCGCGCCGGGGTTCGCGATGCCCGCCTTGCCGGCGTCGGTCAGCACCGCGATCGAGGTGCCGACGAGCACCAGCAGCGGCGTGAGCAGCACGACGATCGACACCATCTTCATCTCGTACGCCTCGATCTTCTTGCCGACGTATTCAGGAGTGCGCCCGATCATCAGTCCCGCGACGAACACCGCGAGCAGCGCGAACACGAGCATCCCGTACATGCCGGAACCGACGCCGCCGAAGATCACTTCGCCGAGCTGCATTAGCAGCATCGGGTATAGGCCGCCGATCGGCGTCAACGAATCGTGCGTGTTGGCGACCGCTCCGCACGAAGCCGCCGTGGTCGCGACCGTGAAGATGCCCGACTGCGCGATACCGAAGCGCGTTTCCTTGCCCTCCGCATTGCCGCCCGATTGCAGCGCGTTCGCCGACTGATCGACGTTGAGCGCGGTGAACGCGGGATTGCCGCTTTGCTCGGCGCTGATCTCGCCGAACAGACAGACGCCGAACGCGATCGTCATCGCCGCAAGCACCGCGACACCCTGGCGGCGATCGCCGATCACGCGGCCGAACACGAGCGCGAGCGCCGCCGGGATGATCAGGATCGAGAAGATCTGCACGAAGTTCGAGAACGGCGTTGGGTTTTCGTACGGATGCGCGGAGTTGCCGTTGAAGAAGCCGCCGCCGTTGGTGCCGAGCATCTTGATCGCTTCCTGCGACGCGACCGGTCCCATCGCGATGGTCTGCGTCTTCACGGGCGTGTCGACCGTTACCGGATTGCCCTTCGCGTCCTTCACCGGATTGCCTTGCGCGTCGAGCTTCGGCGCGGCGTAGGTGGTGGTCTGCAGCGTCGGCACGTCCTGATACGCCTTGAAGTTCTGGATCACACCCTGGCTCATCAGCAGTGCCGCGACGATCGCCGCCATCGGCAGCAGCACGTACATCGTCACGCGGGTGATATCGACCCAGAAGTTGCCGATGGTCTGCGCGGTATGCCGCGCGAAGCCGCGAATCAGCGCCATCACGACGACGATGCCGGTCGCCGCCGACAGGAAGTTCTGCACGGTCAGGCCGAGCATCTGCGTCAGATAGCTGACCGTTTGCTCAGGCGTGTAGTCCTGCCAGTTGGTATTCGACACGAAGCTGACCGCGGTGTTGAACGCGCTGTCGACCGACATCGCGCCGAACTGCTGCGGATTGCCGGGCAGCCACCCTTGCACGCGCAGCAGCACGTACAGGAACGCCACGCCGAGCACGTTGAACGCGACCGCGGCGATCGCGTAGTGCTTCCAGCCCATTTCCGCCGCTGGATCGACGCCCGCGATACGGTAAAGCAGCCGTTCAAGCGGCGCGCAGAAGCGCACCACGCGTGAGCTGCCGTCCATCACGGCGCCCAGATAGCTCGCCACCGGCACCGCGGCGGCCAGTAGCACGACGATAAAAAGACTCGCCTGCAGGACATCATTCGTGTTCATTCAATGTCCTCCGCGCGCAGCAGCGCATACACGAGATAAATGAACAGCAGCGCGGTGGACGCGCCGGCCAGCCACAGCATCCAGGTCATCAGCGTGCTCCCTGTCCGCGACGGAACTGCATCAGCTTCTCGCAGCCGCCAATCAGCGCAAAGGTCAGCACGGCAAACAGCGCCAGGCCACCGACATACAACACATCCATTTGTGTTCCCCATTTACGGATTTTGGATAGGTAGAACGGTATGCCGATCCGCCTAAAGGGCTGGTCAAAGATTGCGCGGTGCGCGTAAAAATCGCGTAAACGGACAAGGCCGTTTCATCTCGCGATGAAACGGCCCTGGTGGAGGTGAGGTAGCGCGGCCGGAGGCCGCGAAGTTTCTTTACGGCAGCAGGATCGTCGAGCCCGTCGTGCGGCGCCCTTCGAGGTCGGCATGCGCCTGCCCGACGTCCGGCAGCGCATAGCGCTGATTGATACTCGTCTTGACCTTGCCCGAGCTCAGCACGTCGAACAACTCGGCCGACATCGCCTCGTAATCGGCGCGTTTCGCGATATAGGTGAAGAGCGTCGGTCGTGTAAAGAACAGCGAACCGCGTCCCGCGAATTCCGACGAGTCGATCGGCGGCAGCGGACCCGACGCGTTGCCGAAGCTCACGAAGAGGCCGAGCGGCGCGAGGCAGTCGAGCGACTTTTCAAAGGTGTCCTTGCCGATCGAATCGTAGACGACCGGCACGCCCGCGCCGTTGGTGATCTCGCGTACGCGCTTCGTGAAATTCTCGCGCGTATAAACGATCGCGTGATCGCAGCCGTGCGCTTTGGCGATCTCGGCTTTCTCGTCGGAACCGACCGTGCCGATCACCGTCGCGCCGAGCGCCTTCGCCCACTGGCACACGAGCAGGCCGACGCCGCCCGCCGCGGCCTGAATCAGGATCGTGTCGCCGGCCTTCACCCGATACGTGCGGCGCAGCAGATACTGCGCGGTCAAGCCTTGCAGCATCACGGATGCGGCCTGCTCGTTGCTGATCGCGTCGGGCAGCTTGACGACCTGCGCGGCCGGCAGCACGCGCTCCTGCGCATAGGCGCCGGGCGGCCGCGCGACATACGCGACGCGGTCGCCCACCTTCAGACCGCTCACGCCCGAGCCGAGCGCGCTGACCTCGCCGGCCGCCTCCATGCCGAGCCCTCCCGGCAGCGGCAGCGGATACAGACCGGTGCGGAAATACACGTCGATGTAATTGAGGCCGACCGCCGTCTGGCGAATGCGGATCTCGCCCGCACCGGGCTCGCCCACCTCGACGTCGACCCATTTCATTACTTCGGGGCCGCCGGTTTTGTCGAATCGGATTGCCTTGGCCATCATGTCTCCTTGATCTGTAGAAATGTGGGTGCGGCGACGCGCGCGCTCACGCCTCGCCCGACATGCGCAGCGTCAGCACGTCGAGCACCATGCGCGCGGTCGAAATATTCGTCGCGCACGGAATGTTGTGCACGTCGCACGCGCGCACCAGCGCGTTGATGTCCGGCTCGTGCGGCTGCGGCGTCATCGGGTCGCGCAGGAAAATCACCATGTCGACGCGGCCTTCGGCGAGCTGCGCGCCGATCTGCAGATCGCCGCCGTGCGGGCCCGACAACATGCGCTCGACCGTGAGGCCGTGCGCGTCGCTAATGCGTCCGCCGGTCGTGCCGGTCGCCACGATCTCGCAGCGCGCGAGCGTGTCGACGTATTCGCCGGCCAGTTTGACGATGTCGTCTTTCTTGTGATCGTGCGCGATCAGCGCAATGCGGGTGCTCATGACTTAAGACTCCTCAAACCGTTGTGAATATCGTTGTTGTGATGTCATGCGTGCCGTTCGCGCGCGGCGGCTCGGTACGTGCGTGCTCAGTACGTACCGGCTCAGTACGTCCCCGGATAAGCGCCGCCGTCGATCAGCCAGTTCTGCCCGGTGATGTAGCCAGCATGCGTGCTGCACAGGAACGCGCAGGCCTGGCCGAATTCTTCGCGATTGCCGAAGCGTCCGGCGGGGATCGTCTTCATGCGCTGCTTGCGCGCTTCGTCGATGGAAATGTTGTGCGTCTTCGCCTGCGCCTCGAACGTGACCGCGATGCGGTCGGTATCGAACAGACCCGGCAGCAGGTTGTTGATCGTCACGCCGGTCGGCGCGACCTTGCGCGCGAGACCCGCGACGAAACCGGTCAGCCCCGAGCGCGCGCCGTTCGACAGGCCCAGCACGTCGATCGGCGCCTTCACCGCCGAGCTCGTGATGTTGACGATGCGCCCGAAGCCGCGCGCGCTCATCGTGTCGATGGTCTGACGGATCAGCTCGATCGGCGTCAGCATGTTGGCTTCGAGCGCGCGAATCCAGTCGTCGTGCGTGAAGCTCCTAAAATCGCCCGGCGGCGGTCCGCCCGCGTTGTTGACGAGAATGTCCGGCTGCGGGCAGGCCGCGAGCGCGGCGGCGCGCCCTTCGGGCGTGGTGATGTCGCATGCGACTGTCTTCACCTCGACGCCGCTCTGCTTGCGGATCGCCTCGGCGGTCGCTTCGAGCGTTTCGGCGGTGCGCGCGACGATCGTCAGGTTGACGCCCTCGGCGGCGAGCGCTTCCGCGCAGCCGCGTCCCAGACCTTTGCTCGCCGCGCAAACCAGCGCGGTACGTCCTGCGATTCCCAAGTCCATGTGGATGCCCTCATTGCGAAGTTTCCCCAGATTCTAGAAGAATCGGTGCCGGACTGTGCCGCGTCGCTGCAATCTCAGGTATCGCCGGGCGCTACTCTTTCGGTAAACTTGCGCGGTGGCGCACATTTCCACCGTCCGTCCGGGCTTCGCGCGCGGACGGACGCAACGGATGGGCGCGCCGAACCGATCCACCTTGCCGCCGCGCGCGAGCCCGCCATGACCCAGGACAGCCGTTTTCCCAATCTTTTCATCCTCGATCACCCGCTGATCCAGCACAAGCTGTCGCACATGCGCGACCGGGACACGTCGACGCGCACGTTCCGCGAGTTGCTGCGCGAAATCACGCTGCTGATGGGCTACGAAATCACCCGCAACCTGCCGATGACGACGCGCCGCATCACCACGCCGCTGGTCGAGATCGACGCGCCGGTGATCGCCGGCAAAAAACTCGCGATCGTGCCGGTGCTGCGCGCGGGCGTCGGCATGTCGGACGGCCTGCTCGAGCTGGTGCCGTCGGCGCGCGTCGGCCACATCGGCGTGTATCGCGCGGAGGATCATCGGCCGGTCGAATACCTGGTGCGGCTGCCGGATCTCGAAGATCGCGTGTTCATTCTCTGCGATCCGATGGTCGCGACCGGCTACTCGGCCGTGCACGCAGTCGATGTGCTCAAGCGCCGCAACGTGGCCGCCGAGAACATCCTGTTCCTCGCACTCGTCGCCGCGCCGGAAGGCGTCCAGGTATTCCAGGACGCGCACCCGGACGTCAAGCTGTTCGTCGCGTCGCTCGATTCGCATCTGAACGAGCATGCGTACATCGTGCCGGGTCTGGGCGACGCGGGCGACCGGTTGTTCGGCACGAAGAACTGAGGCGCAGGGGCCGGCAGGGTGGCCCGGCAGTGCCGCTGCCCTAAGGGCGGACCGCTTTCGACCCCATCCGGCCGTCCAATGGCACATCCGCGCCGCCTTAATTCATTTTCGCTTCGATTTCATTGCATTTGCGGCCGGTTTCGCGCCGCGGCCCCCTCTGCCGCACCCTCGCGGCGTGATAAAATTCGAATCCGCTCGATGAGCGGCTCGACCCGCACGATCACTCGCACCACCGTCTGCAATTTCGACCGGCGCCCCGCGCCTTCATCAGGGGTCATGCGGCGCCTGGCCGCGCAAGCTGCCCCGCTTCCATCGCGCCGCCGCACTGCGGCCCCGCTTGGGCCGCGGCTCATGTATGAACCGGCTCGAACGCCTACCGGCGGGCAAGCTGGGAACGACGCGCGGGAACGGCCGGGCTGAGATCGGCGGCAGGAGTGGCCGCCGACGGGCGAACATGAGCAACGAGCACGAGCGGCCGGCAGCCTTTCACCTGACGGTTTGGGATCGGGACACGACACGCGAGGCGCAACCCGCGAGGCGCCCGACATCGCAACGACAATTGCACTATGCGTGCGCCCCGCTGGCGCGCGCGACGGAGAAAAGTATGGCGGGTCATTCGAAATGGGCCAACATCAAGCATAAGAAAGCAGCGGCCGATGCCAAGCGCGGCAAGGTCTGGACGCGGCTCATCAAGGAAATCCAGGTTGCGGCCCGTCTGGGCGGCGGCGACATCGACTCGAACCCGCGTCTGCGGCTCGCCGTTGACAAGGCGTACGACGCCAACATGCCGAAGGACAACATCAACCGCGCGATCCAGCGCGGTGTCGGCGGCGCGGACGGCGCGAACTACGAGGAAATCCGCTACGAAGGCTACGGCATCGGCGGCGCGGCGGTGATCGTCGACACGATGACCGACAACCGCACCCGCACGGTCGCGGAAGTGCGTCACGCGTTCTCGAAGAACGGCGGCAACATGGGCACGGACGGCTCGGTGTCGTTCATGTTCGATCACGTCGGCCAGTTCCTGTTCGCGCCCGGCACCGCCGAAGACGCGCTGATGGAAGCCGCGCTCGAAGCGGGCGCCGACGACGTCCAGACCAACGAGGACGGCAGTATCGAAGTGCTGTGCCCGCCGCACGATTTTTCGAAGGTGAAGGCTGCTCTCGAAGCCGCGGGCTTCAAGGCCGAACTGGCCGAAGTCACGATGAAGCCGCAGACCGAAGTCGAATTCACCGGCGACGACGCCGTGAAAATGCAGAAGCTGCTCGACGCGCTGGAAAATCTGGACGACGTGCAGGAAGTCTATACAAACGCGTCGATCGCCGGCGAGTGATGGCGCGCCGGGCTTTGGCATCGTTTGCCCTTGCTGTTGATGGTTTATTGCACGGCCGAGCACAGCGCTCGGCCGTTTATGGTTTTTAAGTCTCGGGGATTCACATGAAGTTACTCGTCGTCGGTTCCGGCGGTCGCGAACATGCGCTGGCATGGAAGCTCGCGCAATCGCCGCGGGTCCAGCTCGTCTACGTCGCGCCCGGCAACGGCGGCACCGCTCAGGATGAGCGTCTGCTCAACGTCGACATCACCGATCCGGCCGCACTCGCCGATTTCGTCGAAAAAGAACAGATCGCGTTCACGCTGGTCGGGCCGGAAGCGCCGCTCGCGGCAGGCATCGTCAACCTGTTCCGCTCGCGCGGTCTGAAGATCTTCGGGCCGACCAAAGAAGCCGCTCAGCTCGAAAGCTCGAAAGATTTCGCCAAGGCGTTCATGAAGCGCCACGGCATCCCGACGGCCGAGTACGAAACCTTCGCCGACGTCGCCGCCGCGCACGCGTATCTGGACGCCAAGGGCGCGCCCATCGTGATCAAGGCCGACGGCCTCGCCGCGGGCAAGGGCGTGGTGGTCGCGCAAACGCTGGAAGAAGCGCACGCCGCGGTCGACATGATGCTGTCGGACAACAAGCTCGGCGACGCCGGCGCGCGCGTCGTGATCGAGGAGTTCCTCGCCGGCGAGGAAGCGAGCTTCATCGTGATGGTCGACGGCAAGCACGTGCTCGCGCTCGCGTCGAGCCAGGATCACAAGCGTCTGCTCGACGGCGACCAGGGCCCGAACACGGGCGGCATGGGCGCCTACTCGCCCGCGCCGATCGTCACGCCGCAGCTGCATGCGCGCGTGATGCGCGAAATCATCCTGCCGACGGTGCGCGGCATGGAAAAGGAAGGCATCCGCTACACCGGCTTCCTGTACGCGGGCCTGATGATCGACGCACAAGGCAACCCGAAGACGCTCGAATTCAACTGCCGGATGGGCGACCCCGAAACGCAGCCGATCATGGCGCGTCTGAAGGGCGACTTTTCGAAAGTGGTCGAACACGCGATCGCCGGCACCCTCGACACCGTCGAACTCGAATGGGACCGCCGCACCGCGCTCGGCGTCGTGCTCGCCGCGCACAACTATCCGGACACGCCGAGGAAGGGCGACCGCATCAACGGCATTCCCGCCGAAACCGCGGATTCGGTCACGTTCCACGCCGGCACCACGCTAACGGACGGCAAGCTGACCACCTCGGGCGGGCGCGTGCTGTGCGTCGTCGGCCTGGCGGATTCGGTGCGCACCGCGCAGGCGGCCGCGTATCACACGATCAACCAGATCGCGTTCGACGGCATGCAATACCGCCGCGACATCGGCTATCGCGCGCTCAATCGCAAGCACGACGGCAAATAAGCGCTACCGCCGGGCGCCGTGCGAGCGGCGCCCGCGCGCGACAGCGCGCCGCGGGCGCGCGACGCGACGCGCGCTACACTGCATTTTTCGCGCTCGTCGCAACAGACGGACACGGAGCCCGCGGATCGACCGGAGCGGCAAGCCGCCTCGCCCATCCGCCTCCCGGCTTCCGTGCAAGCCGAATGCGCGATCCGGGCGTCCCGGCAGCCAACCCGGCGCGAACGCAGCCGTCGCCCTCTTTCGAAGAACCCGCGGCACGACGAGCGTGCCGCCCTCAGAACCTGCATTCATGAGCAATTCGAGCTACGACGCACAAGCCGTGCGCAGCTGGCTGCAAGGCCTGCAATCGCACATCGCCGACACGCTGGGCGCCTTCGACGGCACCGCTTTCGCGACCGACGCATGGCAGCGCGGCCCCGGCGAAAAGCTGCGCGGCGGCGGCGTCACGCGGATTCTCGAAGGCGGCCAGTTCTTCGAGCGCGCCGGCATCGGCTTCTCGGACGTCGCCGGCGACGCGCTGCCGGGCTCGGCGAGCGCCGCGCGGCCGCAATTGGCCGGGCGCGGTTTCGAGGCGATGGGCGTGTCGCTCGTGCTGCACCCGCTTAATCCGCACTGCCCGACCGTTCACATGAACGTGCGCCTGCTCATTGCGACCAGGGAAGGCGAAGAGCCGGTGTTCTGGTTCGGCGGCGGCATGGATCTGACGCCCTACTACGGCTACGAAGAGGACGCGCGGCATTTCCATCAGGTGTGCCGCGACGCGCTCGCGCCGTATGGCGCAGACCTGTACCCGAGCTTCAAGCGCTGGTGCGACGAGTATTTCTTCCTGAAGCACCGCAACGAGGCGCGCGGCATCGGCGGGATTTTCTTCGACGATTTCTCGGCGCCGGGCTTCGAGCAATCGTTCGCGATGCTCAAAAGCGTCGGCGAAGGCTTTCTCAAGGCGTACCTGCCGATCATCGAGCGGCGCCGCAATACGCCCTACGGCGAAGCCGAACGCGCGTTCCAGGCCTACCGGCGCGGGCGCTACGTCGAGTTCAATCTGGTCTTCGACCGTGGCACACTATTTGGGCTGCAGAGCGGCGGACGCACCGAATCGATCCTGATGTCGATGCCGCCCGTGGTGAACTGGCGCTACAACTGGCACCCCGAGCCGGGCACGCCGGAAGCTCGCTTGTACAGCGATTTCCTCGTGCCGCGCGAGTGGGTGTGACGCGCCACCCGTGTCGCTTACGGTCACGACAAAGGATCCTCACCTGAAGCCGAACGCTCACCCTGTCGCGCTGCCCCGCCGGATCGGTCTTCTGGGCGGCACTTTCGATCCGATCCACGACGGCCATCTCGCGCTCGCGCGGCGGTTCGCCGACGTGCTGCGGCTGACCGAACTGGTGCTGCTGCCGGCCGGCCAGCCGTGGCAGAAAGCCGACGTATCGCCCGCCGAACATCGACTCGCAATGACGCGCGCGGCGGCCGCGTCGCTCGCGATCCCCGGCGTGACGGTGCGCGTCGCGACCGACGAGATCGAGCATGAAGGCGCGACCTACACGGTCGACACGCTGCAACGCTGGCGCGAGCGCGAAGGCGACGACGCATCGATCACGCTGCTGATCGGCGCGGATCAACTGGTTCATCTCGACACGTGGCGCGACTGGCGGCGCCTGTTCGAGCTTGCGCATATCGGCGCGGCCACGCGGCCCGGCTTCGACCTCGCGTCGGTGGCCCCCGCGGTGGCCACGGAAATCGCCGCGCGCCGTGCGAAAGCCGAGGTGCTGCAGGCCACGCCCTGCGGCCATCTGCTGATCGACACGACGCTCGCGTTCAACGTTTCGGCCACCGACATTCGCGCGCATCTGCGCGAGCAGGTCAACCAGCGGCTCGTCCACGCGGGTGCGAGCGACGCCGCCCAGGATCAGGCCACGAGTCACGTCCCCGCCGCGGTGTGGGACTATATTCTTCAACATCATCTGTACCACCGGTAACTCCATGGATATTCGCAAACTGCAGCGCGTAATCGTCGACGCTCTCGAAGACGTCAAGGCGCAAGACATCAAAGTGTTCAACACCAGCCACCTGACCTCGCTGTTCGATCGCGTGATCGTCGCGAGTGGCACGTCGAACCGGCAAACCAAGGCGCTCGCGTCGAGCGTGCGCGAAGGCGTGAAGGAAGCCGGCGGCGAGATCGTCAGCACCGAGGGCGAGGACATCGGCGAATGGGTGCTGGTCGATTGCGGCGACGCGATCGTCCACATCCTGCAGCCGGCGCTGCGCCAGTACTACAACCTCGAGGAAATCTGGGGCGACAAGCCGGTGCGCATCAAGCTGTCTACGCCGAGTCCGTTCGGCGGCGCGCGCGCAAGCGAGCCCGACGACGAGGAAGAAGAGGAAGCGCCCGCCGCGAAGCCAGCGCGCAAGACCACCGCGCGCCGCAAGTAAGCGAACCGTGTCAGGCGCACCGCCACTTTCCTTGCAATGAAACTGCATATCCTCGCCGTCGGCCACAAGATGCCGGACTGGATCGCGACCGGCTTCGACGAATACGCGAAGCGCATGCCGCCCGAGCTGCGCATCGAGCTGCGCGAGATCAAACCGGAGCAGCGCTCGTCGGGCCGTTCCGCCGAAAGCGTGATGGCCGCCGAGCGGCAGAAGATCGAAGCCGCGTTGCCGAAGAACGCGCGCATCGTCGCGCTCGACGAACGCGGCAAGGACTGGACCACGATGCAGCTTGCGGGCGCGTTGCCGGGCTGGCAACAGGACGGCCGCGACGTGGCCTTTCTGATCGGCGGCGCGGACGGTCTCGATCCCGAGCTGAAGGCGCGCGCCGATATGATGCTGCGCGTGTCGAGCCTCACGCTGCCGCACGCGATGGTGCGCGTGCTGCTGGCCGAGCAGCTTTACCGTGCGTGGAGCATCACGCAAAATCACCCGTATCATCGCGCGTGAGGGCTGGAGCCAGCGCGGCGACGCCTGGCAACCGTTCGTTGTTGATGGCACGTCGCCAGTGCTCTGCTCCTACGTTTAAGCGTATTGCCACCACTTCATGCGATGATGCGCCCGACGCGCTGTGCATCTATGCCATGAATGGATTCAGCGCATCGATTGCGTCGCCGAATCTAGCTCGCCCCGCCCACTCTTCCAAGCCATCCGCTTTCACCTCCCGCACGCCATCCGTTTCCGCTCCATCGAGACCCGTTCATGCCCACGCCCTCCGCTTCGCTGCATCCGTTCGTCTACCTCGCCTCGCAAAGTCCGCGCCGCCAGGAGCTGCTGCAACAGCTCGGCGTGCGTTTCGAATTGCTGCTGCCGCGCCCCGACGAAGACGCCGAAGCGCTCGAAGCCGAACGGCCCGGCGAACACGCGCGCGACTACGTGCAGCGCGTATGCATCGCGAAAGCGCATGCGGCGCGCGCGCGTCTCGTGGCCGCTGGCCACGCGGTGCGGCCGATCCTCGTCGCCGACACCACCGTTACGATCGACGACGCGATTCTCGGCAAGCCCATCGACGCCGACGATGCGGTCGCGATGCTCACGCGCCTCGCGGGCCGCACGCACGAAGTGCTGACCGCGCTCGCCGTCATCGATGCCGACGGCGTGCTGCTGCCCGCGGCGTTGTCGGTGTCGAAGGTGCGTTTTGCTGCAGTGCACGCAGACGCGTTGCGTCGTTATGCGGCGAGCGGTGAGCCGCTCGGCAAGGCAGGAGCGTATGGCGTGCAGGGACGCGCGGCGGAGTTTATCGAGCATATAGACGGGTCCTATTCGGGTATCATGGGTTTGCCGCTTTTTGAAACCGCTGCCCTCCTGCGTGCAGCGCGCATCGACTTCTAGAACAACACCATGAATGAAGAAATCCTGATCAATGTCACGCCGCAGGAAACGCGCGTCGCGCTCGTTCAACAGGGCGCCGTCCAGGAACTTCATGTCGAACGAACGCTGTCGCGCGGGCGCGTCGGCAATGTCTATCTCGGCAAGGTCGTGCGCGTGCTGCCGGGCATGCAATCGGCGTTCATCGACATCGGCCTCGAACGCGCCGCGTTCCTTCATGTCGCCGACATCTGGCATCCGCGCATCGCCGGCGAAGCACAACACCAGGCACCGCATCAGCCGATCGAAAAGATCGTCTTCGAAGGTCAGACGCTGATGGTGCAGGTCGTCAAGGACCCGATCGGCACGAAGGGCGCGCGGCTGTCCACGCAAGTGAGCATCGCCGGGCGCACGCTCGTTTATCTGCCGCAGGAACCGCACATCGGCATTTCGCAGAAGATCGAAAGCGAAGCCGAGCGCGAGGCCGTGCGCGCGCGCCTGACCGCCGTGCTGCCCGCCGACGAGAAAGGCGGCTATATCGTGCGCACGATCGCCGAGGATGCGACGAGCGAAGAACTCGCCGCCGACGTCGCGTATCTGCGCAAGACGTGGGCGACGATTCTGTCGCAGGCGCAGCGCATGCCGCCCACCAGCCTGCTCTACCAGGATCTGAATCTCGCGCAGCGCGTGCTGCGCGATTTCGTCAACGATGAAACGTCGCGCATTCAGGTCGATTCACGCGAAACGCATCAGATGCTCGCCGATTTCGCGACCGAGTTCACGCCGGCGGTATCGTCGAAGCTGCACCACTACACCGGCGAGCGGCCGCTATTCGATCTGTACAACATCGAGGCCGAGATTCAGCGCGCGCTGTCGCGTCGCGTGGACCTGAAGTCGGGCGGCTACCTCGTGATCGACCAGACCGAGGCGATGACGACGATCGATGTGAACACCGGCGGTTACGTCGGCGCGCGCAACTTCGACGACACGATCTTCAAGACCAACCTCGAGGCCGCGCATACGATCGCGCGGCAACTGCGGCTGCGCAACCTCGGCGGCGTGATCATCATCGATTTCATCGATATGGAAAACGTCGAGCATCGCGATCAGGTGCTAGGAGAATTGAAGAAGGCGTTGTCGCGCGATCGCACGCGGGTGACCGTCAACGGCTTCTCGCAGCTCGGGCTCGTCGAGATGACACGCAAGCGTACGCGTGAGTCGCTCGCGCATGTGCTGTGCGAACCGTGCCCGGTTTGCCAGGGCAAGGGGCAAGTGAAGACCGCGCGCACGGTGTGTTATGACGTGTTGCGCGAGATTTTGCGCGAGTCACGGCAGTTCAATCCGCGCGAGTTTCGCGTGGTCGCTTCGCAGCAGGTGATCGATCTGTTTCTCGAGGAAGAATCGCAGCATCTGGCGATGCTGATCGATTTCATCGGCAAGCCGGTGTCGTTGCAGGTGGAGTCGAATTTGAGTCAGGAGCAGTACGATATTGTGCTGATGTAGGTATTGGCCCCGGATCAGGCCGCATCATTAATACCGCGCAAAGAATCAATCTCGACTGTGCCGCCCATCGCGTCGGGCGGCTCGTCATTGTCACCACCGCCGGAGAGAATCGAAAGGTGGTCTGGGCGCAGTGCCTGGATCACCTTCTTGATTTTGTTGTCATATCGATGGTCATTCGGATCGAGGTGGGCAGTACGGCCGGATTTCCTGTTCGCCAGGAGCGCCGCCTGCACGCGAGGCTTGCCGCTTTGACACGACTGCGATCACGTCGCCGCTTTCGACGGCGGACTGTAGCGCACGGATCAACTGCTCCGGCGCAGGACCACTCGCAGACCCGCGGCCGCGTACATTTCGCATGAAGCCGGTGAGCTGCGCTAGCTGGCGTGCGTCGCGGGTATACGTAGCAGAAGGCTGGAGACAGCGCGATAGAACCGAAAACAATCGATGACGTTCTTGTTTGCTGGTCGATCACGCGGAACCAATAAAGCGTCGCCATGCGCGCGTCGAAGCGCCCTGGAGTCCGGACAGATTCGGCATGAGCCAGCCCGCCGCTTTTGGAAGAACACCTTGGCGGTTGAGTGCGGAAATGCCTGTTGCAACGAGTCGAACGTATACACTGAGCGCAACTTCCAGAGGGAGACATCTGATGCAGCTTCTCGATCACGTATCGATCGGCGTTCCCGACATCGACGCAGCCCGCCCTTTCTACGACGCCATCATGACAGCTCTCGGCGCGCGCAAAGTGTTCGACCGTCCCACCGCGTTAGGCTACGGCGAGCGTTGCACGATCGACGACACCTCATCGACCTATCTGGCCGTGTATCTCGATCCAAATGAAATAACAGAAAACAAACGTCACTGGTGCTTCAAAGCCCCGTCCCGCGCGCACGTCGATGCATTCTTCAAAGCGGGACTCTCGAGTGGCGGCAAATCCGACGGCCAACCTGGCGCGAGGCCCCACTATCACTCCGGCTACTACGCGGCATTTCTGATCGACCCGGCCGGCAATCGCGTCGAGGCCGTATGCCATGCCGCGAAACCCTAATCCCGAACATCTCCAGGCCTAAGCCGCCACCTCACATCCCGCCTGCTCCAACACGGCCTGCGCCCGGTCATGCAGATCACCGCCAGCCAACGACGCATCCGGCGACCTGACCCACGCAGCGATCCTTAACGTCGCGCCGCCATCGGCCGGATAATCCGCAACCGAAACCACCGGCGCAAGCGTCGAACCGCTCAGCACACGCGGCTCGTCGTTCACGAGTTTCTGCAGTTGCCCGATCGCCGCATCCACGTCCTTGCGCTGCGCGAGTTCCACATCGACCTCGATGCGCTGCGTGCCGCCACAACTGTAGTTGATCACCGGATTGCTCCAGATCTGGCTATTCGGCACGAACACGATGTTGCCATCGCCGCGCTCGATCCGCGTCGTGAAGAGCCCCACCTCGCGCACGATGCCAGCCGCGGCGCCGCTGCCTTCGATCACGTCGCCGACGCGAAACGGTCGCAGCAACAGCAGCATCATGCCGGCCGCGATGTTCTGCAACGTACCTTGCAGCGCGAGGCCGATCGCGAGGCCAGCCGCGCCTAGCACGGCCAATACGCTCGCGGTCGCGATGCCGACTTCGCCGAGCGCCGCAATGAAGGCGAGCACGCGCACTGCCCACGTCCCCATCGCGGCGAGCATCGGCGCGAGGGTCGGGTCCGCGTGCGTGCGTGCGAGCGCCTTCGCGAACATCGCACCGACGCGGTTCGACAACCACCAGCCGACCACGAGGATCAGCACGGCAATCGCGATATGAACGACGTCGTGTGTCAGCGTGACGAGCAGTGACGGCTGAAGATGAAAGAAACGGTAGAGGGAGTCGTTCATCGTCGGCGTGATTCGCTTGATCGATACCGATGCAGAGCAAGCACGACGCGTTCCTGTCCATCCGTCGCAAGATGCGGTACGCGGCTTGCTAGCCGCAGGTCGATCTCGCTTCAGTGCTGCGCGTCGCGCTCGGCGCGATTCGCAAACTACACGCCGCGCGGCAGCGCTGCCTCGATGAACACCGCGCACAACGCTTCCATGCCCTTCGCGTCCTCCTCGTCGAAGCGCGCGACGACTGGGCTATCGACATCCCACACTCCGATCAGCGTGCCGTCGGGCGCGACCAGCGGCACGACGATTTCCGATTGAGACGCCGAATCGCACGCGATATGACCGGGAAACTCGTGCACGTCGCGCACGACCTGGGTCTGACGGGTTTGCGCGGCCGTACCGCAGACGCCCTTGCCGAGTGCAATGCGTACGCACGCGGGCTTGCCCTGGAACGGGCCGACCACCAGTTCGCGGCCGTCGTGAAAGTAAAAGCCGGCCCAGTTCAGATCGCTCAACGAATGAAAGACGAACGACGCAAAGTTCGCGGCGTTGGCGATCCAGTCCGTTTCGCCGGCCAGGAGCGCGCGCGCCTGCGCAACCAGTTCTTCATATTGCGCGGCTTTCGGCAGATGCGAGGTGGAGGAAACTTCGAACATGACGGTGTCCGTGATCAGAGCGGGATGGTAAACGGCAAAGTTTAAAGCAAGCGCAATCCCCGCGCGCGGATGTCGACCGCGGTGACGCGCGGCTCTCGTCTACGGTCGCGCCCCTTCAGTTCTCAATTTGCCCTTTTTACGTTCTATCTTAATATAATAAATAACTTATTTCGCATTATTTTAATTCAAACTGATTTTTGCGAGTTATATTTTATTATATTACCCACTCTAGGCAGCAGTTAAAGCCGTGGTAACGCAGTACGAATTGACTCAGGCACAGTTCGGCGCTGCCGTGTCTTTTGCTTTTAACTCGTCACGCCAGAACAGACGCGACGCGCTAGGTCCCGCAAATACCGGAGACATAACAGCCGTTGCAGAAAAAATGATGCTCAATGTGATGATTGCCCCGCGCGATCGCAATGGCCGAAAGATCGGTCCTGAGAAGAGAAGCCGGGGACTAACGAGCCGCCGCCAACGAGAATCCGCGCCCTTCCGGCAGTCCGCACAATGACAGGCCACAAGTTTTTTGCATATGTGGCTCTCGCACTGACCGCCTCGGTAAGCGTGCGCGCGGCACAAACACCGCACGCGACAATGAATGATTTCGTCGGCAATTGGGTCGTGACCGATGTAGTTGACTACGCCGATATTTCTGGTGGCATCCCCGAAGCAAAACGGATTCTCGGCATGACGATCGCAATTACGCCGCACTCCATGAGCTTCGACAGTGAAACCTGCAAGCCGAACAAAGGTTTTACCGTCAAACGAATCGACACGCTTTCGGCGTTGAAGAATCAGTTCGGGCTTCGCGCGAATGAAACCGGATTGCCCGCTACAACCGTTGTCGTAGATAGCGACAATTGTTTTGCGGTTTTCCGAATGGACGCTCACAGGATCGTTTTTGGATGGGACGGCATCATCGTTCGCGCGCTGCCGGGATCAGTGAGAACTCGCTGAGTACCCGTCCCAGAGGCCCGGGCCTGCTACTGATCGACCCCGATAATCACGCTCGACGCCTTGAAAATCGCCGTCGCCGTCTTGCCGCTCGCGAGACCAAGACGCTCGACACTGTCGTTCGTGATGATCGCCGCGATCTGTGCGCCGCCTGCACCGATCGTCACTTCCGAATTGACCGCGCCCTTCGTCACGGCCGCGACGGTCCCTTCGATACAGTTGCGCGCCGACACCTGATGCTTCGCGACATCGACCATCACTATCACCGACGATGCCTTCACGAGCGCAAACGCCTGCTTGCCCGCCGCGAGCCCGAGCGACTTCGCGCTGCCGTGCGTGATGATCGCGACGATCTCGAGACCGTCCGACGTGCGCAGCGTGACTTCGTCGTTGACGGCGCCGTGCGTGACGTCGGTGATTTCGCCGCTGAACTGATTGCGTGCGCTGGTTTTCATAGCGTGCTCCCTGTCGATTGAAGCGCGTGGCAACGCGCCAGTGGACGGACAAAGCGAGTGTAGCGGATGCCGCGCGCGCCGCCCCGAACATCCGATGCGCCGCGGATATCGCCGACACCGTATCATCGTGGCCTTGCACCTCATACGCCGAATCTTCATGTCAGTCGCCGTTCTCTCCCGTCGTGCCTGCCGCACCGCCATGGTATGCGCCGCCGTCACGATGCTCGTCGCGTGCGGCACGCCAGCACCGCCGCATCGCACGCAAGCGTTCGTCGACAACGTCACGCTGTTTCCACTCGCCAATTACGACCAGAACGTCGATCACTGGCTCGAACCGAACAGCCCCGACTTCGACCGGCCGTTTCTCAGCGCTGCCGAGCAGCGCGCACATTTCGACGCGCTGTTCGCACGCTACTTCGGCACAGGCGAGAACGCGCCGTCGCCATGGAATCCCGCCTGGGTGACCGCACGCGTGTTTCGCGAGCAGGGCGAGGACATTGCCGCACTGCAACAGCGCCGCATCGACAAGTTCGACAACACCGGCAAGCATGGCAGCGTCATCGGTTACGGCGAAAACTTCCGGCCGCACGACAAGGCGTGGATCGAGGCGATCGCGCGCAACATCAACGTCGCGCAGTTCACGCAAGCGCCGGCGTATCAGCCCGAGCGGCGCGCGATCGCGACCGGCAACCTGATGGTGCGCGAGCTGCCGACCACCGATCCGTCGTTCTATGACCGTCACCTGGCCGGCGAAGGCTATCCGTTCGACAACCTGCAGATCTCGGCGGTCCGGCCCGGTACGCCTCTCTATGTGCTCGGCAGCAGCGTCGACGGTGCATGGCATTACGTGCAGACGCCTGACGTGCAGGGCTGGGTGCGCAGCGACGGCGTCGCGTTCGCCGACGATCGTTTCATCGATCAATGGCGCGCGGCGGCCGGCAAGTCGCTGGGGGCGGTGATCGTCGCATCGGCGGCGGTCAACGACAGCCGCGGCGTGTTCCGCTTCAACGCGCCGGCCGGGACGATGCTGCCTCTGCTGACGGGCGCCTCGGCATCGCCGGCGGCGAGCAGCACCAACGCGGGCACGCTTCAGTTCCTCGTTCCCGCGCGCGACGTCGACGGCCGCGCGCTGATCCGCACCGCGTCGCTCGACGCCACGCAGATCACGCCGATGCCGCTCGCCGCGACGCCGCGCCATCTCGCGATGCTGTTAAAGGCGCTGATCGGCCGGCCGTACGGCTGGGGCAATAGCGGCTTGTACAACGACTGTTCGTCGGAACTGCAAAGCATCTTCGCCGCGTTCGGCGTGTGGCTGCCGCGCCATTCGTCGACGCAGATGAGCGCCGGCCGCATGGTCGATCTGTCGGACTCGACGCCCGCCGAGCGGCTCGACTATCTGGCGCGGCATGGCGTGCCGCTGCGCACGCTGATCTACATCGGCGGCCACGTGATGCTGTACCTCGGCAACACGACGCGCAACGACGCCACGGTCCCCGTCGTCTATCAGGACGTATGGGGCCTGCGTCCGGCCGACAACAGCCGGCGCGCGGTGATCGGCGGCTCGGTAATCCTGCCGCTCGACGAGCGCATCCCCGAGGACGCGACGCTGCAGTCGCTCGCCGCGACGCGGACCTTCCAGATCAGCATCCTCGGCGCACCGGCCGGCAGCGCGGCGCCCACGTCCGCGCCACCAGCGGACGAGGAGAATCCGGCGGGGTAAATCGCGAGGGCGGGTCGCCCTCGCCCGGGCCCAAAAATATTTTTCCCGGAGTGTCGATCCAACGGTCACAAACTCGTCGTAACGTTGAAGACCCAGCTCACGCAGCCGGTCTTTCCACTGAGGAACCGTTACTTCAAGGAGTCACCGTCATGTCCAGCGCCGCAGTCAAACCGATCCCGGAAGGGATGCACTCGCTCACGCCGTACCTGATCTGCAAGAACGCCGCCGAAGCGATCGCGTTCTACACGAAAGCCTTCAACGCCGTCGAACAGGTCCGTCTGCCGGGCCCCGACGGCAAGGTGATGCACGCGACCCTGAAAATCGGCGACTCGATGCTGATGCTGACCGACGAATGGCCCGAGCACCAAACCTTCGGCCCGAACACGCTGAAGGGCACGCCGGTCACGATTCATCACTACGTACCGGACGTCGACGCGAGTTTCAAACAGGCGGTCGACGCCGGCGCGACCGTCACGATGCCCGTCACCGATATGTTCTGGGGCGACCGCTACGGCCAGGTCAAAGACCCGTTCGGCCACAGCTGGTCGCTCGCGACGCACAAGCGCGACCTGAGCACCGAGGAAATCCAGAAGGCGATGGCCGAGATGGATTGTTCGTCGCAAGAGAAGAAGTGAGCTGAAGGTGGGCGTCGGGCGAACGCACGCCCGGCCCCACCGACACCCGTCCCGAAGGAGCAACGTCATGCAGAAAATCGCGCCGTGCCTGTGGTTCGACGGCAATGCGGAAGAAGCCGCGGAGTTCTACACGTCGGTGTTTCCGGCCTCGCGCATCGCCACTACGCTGCACTCCACGGACGCCGGCCCTGGACCGGCGGGCGAGGTCGTCGCCATCACATTCGAAATCGAAGGCCAGGAGTTCATGGTGCTGAACGGTGGCCCGCAATATAAATTCACGCCGGCCATCTCGCTGATGGTTCACTGCGACTCGCAGGAAGAAATCGACCACTACTGGTCGAAGCTGCTCGACGGCGGCGAGCCGGTGGCGTGCGGCTGGCTGCGGGACCGCTTCGGCGTGTCGTGGCAGATCACACCCAACGTTCTGCTGCGGATGCTGCGCGATCCGGATCGCGCAAAGGCAAGCCGCGTGATGGCGCAGATGATGAAGATGGTCAAGCTCGATATCGCGCCGCTGGAACAGGCGTATCGCGGCGAGTAGGACGGCGTCAGCAGCGAGCGCGCCGCCTTCCCCCGCTTGCGCGATCTTTTGATAGGATCGGTCTCGACCCCAACACGGCGAGACATCCACGGTGCGCGTCAACCATCAGGCGTTCTTCTGCTCGCTGTTCATCGCGCGTCTCGCCGATCAGATCCTGCTCTTTCTGGTGCCGCTCGTCGTCTATCAAACGACGCGCCAGGTCTCGTGGTCCGGCCTCGCGTTCTTTATCGAAACGCTGCCGCGCTACCTCGTGTTCCCATTCTTTGGCGCGCTGTGCGACCGCTTCCCACCGCTACGTCTGATGCGACTGAGCCAGGCAGTGCGCGCGCTCGCGTGCTTCGGCGGTATCGCCGCGTATGCGCTGTTCGGCGGCATCGGCTGGCTGATCGCGCTGTCGGCCGCGTGCGGTGTGCTGACGAGCCAGGGGCTCGTCGCGCGCGAGGTGATGCTGCCGCAGATCTTCAGCACGCAACAGATCCAGAAGGTGCTCGCGTATTCGCAACTGGCCGATCAGCTCGGCTTCGTGCTCGGGCCGATGCTCGCCGCGCTGCTGCTCGGTGTGTGGCGTTGGGAATGGGTGGTCGCCGCGACCGGCGTGCTGTTTCTGTTTGCCGACGCGGCGCTGTTCGTCTGGCAGCGACTGAGCGGTTTTCGCGCGCCCTCGCCCGGGTCCGCTCAATCGCTCGCGCCTGCCGCTCACTGGAGCACGCCGCTGCGGATCGCGCTCAATCACGTGTGGACGCTTCCGGGTTTGAAAAAGGTCATCATGCTCGCGGCCGCGGAGAACCTCGTGATCGGCGTCACGCTCGCGACATCGGCGGCGATGGTGACGGGCTTGCATGCGCAATCCAATCGCTACTACGCAGCTTTGCAAACGGCCGGCGCGGTCGCCACGGTGCTGGTGCTGCTGACGGTGGCGCGCGCCGGCTGGCCCGCGCGCGTGCTCGGTCTCGTCGCGTTCGTGACGATCTGCGCGGGCGGCGTGATCGCGGGCGCGAGCGCATCGCCGTGGGGCTATGCGTTGGGCTTTCTGCTGATCGTCGGCTTCGACAAGATGTTCAACGTTTACATTCGCAGCGCGCGTTTGCAGATCATTCCGCCCGAGGACTACGGCAAGACGATCGGCGTCGCGATTTTGCTGAACAATCTGACGCAGCCGCTCGCCGGCCTGCTGGTCGGCGTGTTCTCCGCTCGTACGCAAACGGGCCCACTGATCGTCGCGCTGTCGCTGACGATGGGCGGCATCGGCGCCGCGGTATCGATCGGCTCGGCGCTGCTGCGGCGCAAGCGCGCGTGGGCGCTCGAAGACTGACAGCGCTTCGACCCACGACGACACACGCGCCAAGTTACCCACAGATTTTGTTGGCAAATCTGTGCATAACTTCCCGGAAAAAGCCGCAAGCCTTTGATACGGCTGTCGTTTTTTCGTCTGCATCGAAGGTGCGGCAGCGCACGGAGTTTTACCGGGGTTCATGGTCGAACGGAAGCCATGATGCGTGACAGGTTGAAACGCAACCGGGAGCGCGCCCGCGCGCTGGACGGCGACGATCCGCGTGACCCAGCGAATAGTTTCAGCCGGCTTCACACACCAGTCAGCTAAACCCGGCACACTGTAATTCATGACGAAAAGGCTACGTTCGCTTGCGGCGCAATTAGCGGTACTTCACGCGAAACATTCATGAGAAAGTAAAGCCACATGCATAGCGTAGTTTTTTTGTATCGCTGACAATGTGTCTACCAGACCTGAAATTACCGAGTGCGCGCGCGCAATTCCAATGTGAACTCAGGTTCACATTCAATCGAAAATGGTCAATTCAATAGACATAAATTGTCAAATGTGATTTTCAAAATTGAATTGATAAATCACATCTGTCAATTGCGTTCAGAATGAAGCACACTTAATCAAAATGCTTCGCGAGTCGAATACGGAAAGACGAGCCAATCATGAATTGCGGCGCGAAGCCGGCACCGCGCTACGCGAAGACGCGGGGGTTGCCGGCATTTCGACGGGACGGCGACGCGCGCTGAAGGCGCTGTCGTGGCTCGCAATCGCCACGTCCGCTGGCTGGGTCGCGAGCCGCCCGCCGTGGCGCACTTGGACCGCCGACTTCCGCACCGCGACCGGCGAACTGCACGACCTACTGCTCGCGGACGGCTCCCAGATCACGCTGGCCAGCGCGAGCGCGATCGACGTTGCGTTCAAAGCGAACGTTCGGCGCATTCATCTGCTTGAAGGGGAAATCATGGTGCGGCCCGTGAGCGATGTCCGCGGCGCCGCGGGCACGCGGACGACTCATCCGCCTCTCCTCGTGCAGACGGCCGAAGGCGTCCTCGAAGCGCGTGGCGCGCAGTTCAGTGTGCAGCAACGGGATGGTTTCACGCGCGTGGCCGCGTTTCGCGGCGACGCGCTGGTGACGCCGGCAGCAACCGCGGCGCTGATGCTGACGCAGGGCCAATGTTGCAGCTTCACGCGCGACGGCATCGCGGCACCGCTCACGCTCGACCCACGCGAGGCGATGTGGACACGTGGCCTGCTCTACGCGAACGACACGCGTATCGCGGACCTCGTCGATGAACTCGCGCGCTATCGCGCCGGCGTATTGCGCTGTACCGACGACGTCGCCGATCTGCGCGTGTCGGGCATTTATCAGCTCACCGATAGCGACGCGACGCTCGCGCTGCTGCAGCGGATCTACCCGATCCATCTGCGCTCGATCACGCCTTACTGGACTCTCGTCGAAGCGCTCGACAGCGCGAGAGTGTGACGCTCAAGCCGCCACGGCCTGCGGCAACGCGAACCCTTGCTCGCCCTGCTCGCCGCCGAGCGCATCGATCAGATCGCGCAGCATGCGGTCGAGTTCGGCCGTCATCAGCGCGACGTCGGAATCGAAGCGTTCGTCGTCGTTCTGCGCGGTCGGGTCGCTCGCTTCCTTGAGCACGTCGAGCGGCGCGATGCGCTTGATCGTCAGCGACGGCGTCAGCACGAACGACACGCGATCATTCCACGTCATCGCCAGCCGCATGCATTGCTTGCCCGCCTCGATGTGGCGGCGCATGTCTTCGGCGTCGAGCGCGTGTCCGACATAGCGGACCGTCGCGTTGCCTTCGGCGGGCGAACGCAGCTCGGTGTCCTGATCGAGCGTGAAACCCGCCGGCGCGTCGCCGTCGAGCAGCCAGCCGGTCATCGCCGCGACCGGCGACTGCGCGACGCGCACCGTCATCAGCGGCAACTGGTCGATCGACTTGACGAGCAGACCGCGCACATCGTCGGCGAGCGCCTGCGACGCCGCGTCGATCACGAGCCAGCCATTCGTGCAATCGATCCACACGCGCGTATCGCGGCGGATGCTGAACGCACGCGGGCGCAACTCGTCGGTGACCTGCTCCTTCAGGTCGCGCATCTGCTTGCGGCCCGGCTTGAAGCCCTGCTGCTCCTCGAGCTCGGCCGCGCGCTCGCGCGTGATCTGGGTGACCACCGACGCGGGCAGCAGCTTCTTCTCGGCCCGGAACGTCAGCAGCATCTGACCGTTCATTGCGTAGACGAGCGAGTCGCCGTCGCGCGGCGGCGCCCAGCCCTGGGCCTGCATCTCGACGCTCTGGCCGGGCGCGAACGCGTACGGCGCGAGCCACTTCTGCATCTGTTCAGGGGTGACGGACCACGGAGCGGGCAGACGGTGCAGCTGAAGGTTTTTGAACCACATGAGCGAAGTCGGATTTAGGCAAAGCGCAGCATTTTATCCGACGAGAACCAACCGGGGCGTTCCGGCAGACGCGAACATGGAGGTGAGCTATTTTCAATTAAAAAATGAGAATCCTTCCATCGACAGGCCAATTATCAAACGCGACCGATGCCAGCAAACTGCGCTTCATCAACTCACTTCCAAGGAGCGCATCGTGAGCAACGCTACGATTTCCCGTCTTGCCCGTCAGGCTCTCGTCGCCGTCAGCGTTGCCGGTGCGCTCGGCGCACAGGCTGCGGATTCCGCGCCAAGCGCCAACGACGCCACGCTGCCCACGCCGCACCATCTGGCCGTCGACAGCACTTCCCCGCAAGGCGCCGCAGTCGTGCTCGCTGCGCGCCGCTACGCCGGGTTCTGGAACACGGGCGACGAAGCGTATGCGCGGCTCGCGCTGTCGCCCGAGTTCATCGACCGGACGCTGCCGGACGGCCGCCCGCAGGGCCCGAACGGTCCGCTGGAAGCGTCGAAGGGATTCCGCGCGGCGGTGCCCGACCTGCACGCGGACATCGACGATCTCGTCGTCGCCGGCGACCGCGCGTCGGTGCATCTGCACTTTCGTGGCCACTTCACGGGCGAGTTTCAGAACCGGAAGGGCAACGGCCAGGCCGTCGACTTCCAGGCGTTCGATCTGTATCGCGTGCAGGATGGCCGGATCGTCGAAAACTGGCACCTCGAGGACAATCTGACGGTGCTGAAGCAGCTCGGCGCGATCAAACCGTAGTCCAAGCCGTCACGGTTTGGCCGTAGCCGCGCGCCCCGCGCGTTTTGGCGGCAAATCACCTAGACTTTTGGACAGGACAGACCCAGACGGAGGCGGTCATGGCCGACCAAACCGCAAGTTGGCAGACGGTGCAATATGAGGGCTTCGAGATACATGTGTCGCCCGTCGAGAAGGACCCGCCCGACCCGGCGCACGCCGCCGATTCGGCCGCGCATAAGAGCCGCTACACGTATCTCGGCTACGTCTGCCATCCGGGCGCCAATCCTCAGCTTCCCGGCCATGCGGTGCCGTTTCACGCGGACGGTGAAGAGAGCTTCGCGAGCCTCGACGACGCGCTATACGAAGCGGTGCACGTGGGGCGCAGCATTATCGACGGCACGCATCCGGACCTGACGGTGCTGCCGCTCGTGACAGGCGGCGTTTGACAGGCGTCGTACGTCGAGCATCCGCTGCTTTGCGGTTCGACGCCCGTCAGCCCAACGCGCGCTTGATGCGCGACTTCAGCAGCGCACGACGCAGCCGGCCGGTGCGCTCCGGCTCGCTGACCGCGAGCGCACCGTCGATGGCGGTGCCGCGGCGCAGGTAATAGCGGTCGAACGTCGCCTGCGTCATTCCCCACTTGTTGAGAAACTGGCGGCGCCCGTCGTTCTTCACGATCTTGCCGGTGCTCTTCTGCTGGAAGTGATAGACGAGACTGTCGCCGACGCCGACGAACACGCGGCAGCCCGCGTCCCACAGCTTCATCGAGAAATCGTTGTCGCTGCTCATGCCGGGGCTCAGCTCGCTGCTGTAGCCGCCCAGCTTGAACCACCAGTCGCGATGCACGAGCGTCGGCGGCCACGTCGCGCCACGCCAGTCGGCACGCACGAGGCTGGGTGCGGCGGCGACCAGCTCGTCGGCGCGAAACACCTGCGCATCGCGGCCGAAGTCGCGCACGACCACGCATGGATTGCCCGAATCGACCGGCTCGATCATCGTGCCCGACAGCATGAATAGCCTGTCGGCCGGCATCTGCGCGAGACGCTTGACGAGCGCTTCATCCCAGCCGGGACAGCAGTACATGTCGTCGTTCATGTAGACGATGTAGTCCTGCGTCGCGCGCGCCGCCGCGATATTGACCGCGTGGCAGATGCCGATATTGCCTGGGGACGCCGTGTGCTCGATGCCCTCGTCGCGCACCCACGCGAGCGTGCCGTCCGAGCCGTCGTTCACGTGCACGATGATCTGGTGCGGATACGTCGAATGACGGCGCAGGCTTTTGATCACGAGGCGCAGATAAGGCAGGTTGTTCCAGGTCGGGATGATGATTGAGAACATCGAGTCGGTCCGTTGAGCTGGGCGCGGGGCGCGGCACGCGCCGCACGCCGGCCATGAATGTCGCGCGATTGTACCGCCCCCCGCCCGCACGCACGACAGGCGCCGCCCGCCGCCGCGCCGCATACCGCGGGCCGACGGAACCTTAGCGCGTGCGGCGGCAAGCATTCCGCAAGGAAGCGCATGGTTATAATCCGGATCGCTCTGCCGTCTTGAAAAACCTCAAATGGTCCGGCGTCCCCTGCAATTTCACCACCGGAACGGTAGTGTGCTCATCGATAACGTAGACCTATGATTTTTGCTTCCAGTCTCGTCTGGCTCACGTCGGTGCTGCTGTTTCTCGCGCCCGCGGTCAATCTCATGTGGCGCGGCGGCACCGGCTACTGCTTTTTCGCACTCGTCGCGCTCGCGCTCGGCGCGGCCATCGTCAACCGGCGCATGCCGGGCTATTTCTCCGCGTTGCGCACCTATCGCTGGTTCACGATCGGCATGCTCGCGTTCGTCGTCGGGATCGGCGCGCAGCAGCTGGTGCTCGGCTACTGGATGCCACGCGAACTCGACTCGGTCGCGCGCTTCGTGTTCGCGCTGCTGGTGTTCCTGCTGCTGCGCCAGTTGCCGTCGCGCAATCTGCGCATGATCGGCTGGGGCTGTGCGGCCGGCGCGCTCGCGGTCGGCGCATGGGCGATCATCAATCAGCCGCCCGGCGGCTGGACCGATGCGAACCGCCTGAACAACTCGTACACGAACGCGATTCCGTTCGGCGATACCGCGCTGCTGCTCGCGTTCCTGTCGGTATTCACGCTCGGCTGGGATAATCCGCGCGACTGGCGCGTGCTCGTGCCACGCGTGCTCGCGCTCGTGTCGGGCGGCTATGCGTCGTTTCTGTCGGGCTCGCGCGGCGGCTGGCTTGCGGTGCCGGTGTTCGTCATGCTGCTCGGCATGCAGTACCACTGGTTCACGCGGAAAAAGCGCCTGCTGGTCGCGACGCTCGTGATCGCGATCGGCGCGGGCGGGCTGTTGTCGACCGAACGGGTTCAGAAGCGCTTCGCCGAAGTGCCGAACGATGTATCGATGATGCACAAGGGCGAGGACGCCACCGCCACCGGTCTGCGCCTGCAACTGTGGAACGCTTCGCGGATGATCTTCGCGCGGCATCCGATGTGGGGCATCGGCAAGGGCCATCTGGTCGACGAGCTCGGCGCGATGGCCAGCCGCGGCGAAGTGAAGGCCGAGATCGTCAACGAGCGCGCGCATAGCGATTTTTTCTCGACGCTCGCCGAGATGGGCGCGGTCGGCGTGGTGTGCCTGCTGCTGTTTTACTACGGCATCACGGTGTATTTTTGGCGACACCGGCATGCGAGCGACCCGGTGATTCGCGCCGCATCGTATTCGGGTCTCGCGGTCGCAACGAGTACGGCAATCTTCGGACTCACGATCGACGTGCTGGTGCCGATCATGGTGACGGCACTAATCGCACTGCTGGTGGCGACGCTGCTGGCGGTAATAGACACGCGCAAACGCGAATGGGCGGCATCACAGTCGGCCACCATACGCTCCCCTAGCAGCGACGGCATCACCGCAGAGAGCGCTGCCAAGTTCCCATCTTCGGATTCGGCTACGGTCCAATGCAGCGGCGGCGAATTGGCCCGTCGACCAGGGTTACAGTGATCTGTCTGGAATTGCTCGCACGATTCCCGCTTGATAAACGCATTGCAGGAGCCGTTTCACCGCCCGTTCGTCGTCTCCATGATCATGGAGACGCAAAGTGTTTGAAGCACACAAGCGGAAATAAATAACCGAGGGAGAAGTGAGAGTGCGTTTAGTGTATTTTTGCACATCGCCGAGGGCAAACGAGCATGCTGGCGGGGTTAAAGTCATCTACGACCATTCCAGCCGCCTGAATAGTAGTGGCTTGATTACCTCAGCGATCATGCATGATAGGCGTGGTTATGAGTATCCTTGGGCCGAACACGGTGCCCAACTGATTTCCGACAGAAAGCTGCGTCCGACAGATCATCTGGTGTTGCCAGAGATCAAAGCGGCGCAGCTCGCGCGCATTCTGGTTCCGCGCAGACTGAAGTACTCGATTTTTGTTCAGAACGGCTACTATCTGCGTGACCGCGATAGCGGTTGTACCGATGCCGACGTAGATTACGCATACCAGAATGCGACTGCCATCCTGTCAATCTCCGAAGACACCTCCTCCCTGATTTCGCTTCACTATCCGCATCTGACAGGCCGGATAAGGCGAGTGTTTTGCTCCGTGAATGACAGCGAATTTAGTGCCGGCGGCAAGAAACGCAACCTCATCACGTTTATGCCGCGCAAGAACGGTGCACATGCGGCTGCGGTCGTCTTCGCATTGAAGAAGCGACTCCCTCCGAGTTGGGAAATTCGCGGCATCGACGGTATGAATGAAAGAGAAGTCGCAACCCTGCTTAAGGAATCGCGGATATTCATGTCGTTTTCAGGGTTGGAAGGATTGGGTCTGCCGCCAGTCGAGGCCGCGCTCTGTGGAAACTATGTGATTGGGTACCACGGCGGTGGCGGTCGGGAATACTGGGCATCACCGAACTTCGAAGAAGTCTCCGTTGGCGATCTTGGAGATTTCGTCCGTAGGATCGAGGCACGAGCGCGTTTACTGTCCAATAGCACGGACGATCTCAGTGAGCTTGAGCCTGGGATGGCCAGATTGCGCACGCTTTTTTCCCGAGAGAATGAGCTGGCCGCTCTTGAGCGGTTTGTTGACCAGATTAAGGTAGACGCAGCCCGCGAAGCGACGCGGCCCCCCGCCGTAGGATCCCCGCGAATTCGGCTGCAAAAGCGTATGCGTCTGGGCTGGCGGCTTGCGCTGCGGCGAGTGCGCGCACGAACACGCGCATTAGCATAGAGCAGCGGCGCCTCGAGAACTAAGCCCCGCCGTCATCCTCGCGTGAACACCTCGTAAAGCGCCGCGACATGCGCGTCGACGCTCGGGTCGTACACGAGGCTGTCGCGCGGTGCCGCGATGCGCGCAGCGCCGCTCTTCACGCGTTCGACCGCCTGCCCGATCGCGCGCTCGAAACTGCCGTCGGACTGCCGCGAAAACTCGATCTTCGCGGCGCCGGTCACGGTCTCCGCCGAGCCGACGTTCTCGGCGATCACGAGCGGCGTGCCGCACATCACCGACTCGACACCGACGAGCCCGAACGGCTCGTACGCCGACGCGACGACGGTGAAATCGGCGGCCGCGAACAGCTTCTCGATCTCCTTGCTGTAACCCGCGTAACGGATTGTGTCGCCGGTTTTCGGCACCGGGCGGCCCGCGACGACGAGGCAGACCGGCAGCGTCGTGCGCGAGAAAAACGCTTCGAGCAACGGATAGCCCTTGCGCTCATGGCTCGTCGACGAGAACACGAACATCACGCGATCGTCGGGCACGCCGAGCTGGCGGCGCACGGCCGCGCGCGCGGCGGCGTCGAGCGGCTTGAAGCGGGCGGTGTCGACGGGCGGATAGAGCACGTCGATGCGCTGAGCCGGCACGCGATAGAAACGCTGCAACTCGCGGCTCATCAGGTGCGAATGCGCGACGATCGCACGCGCCCGCGTATAGACGCGCCGCTCGAGCTCGATCTGCCATTCGTCGCTGCGGCGCGCGGTGCGGCCCGCGGCTTCGAGCGAGCCCGGATGCGTGCCGCCGCACAACGCGACGTCGGCATGCGTCGAGTGATTGATCGAGAACACGCACGCCGGACGGTGCCGCTTCAAACGCTGCTTAAGACGCCAGTCGAACGCGAGGTTGCGCAGCTTGCGCGGCGCCCAGCGCACGTTGAGCGGCTGCGCATCGATCCACGCGGCCTCGGGAAGCGCGCGGTCGATCTCGCGCGCGAACAGCGTCGGGCGCAGACCGAGCCGATGCAGGCCGGCGATCACGTCGCGCGTGTAGCGCTCCGCGCCGCCGCTGTTCTTCAGCGCCTGCGCGGTCAGCGCGATATCGGTGAGGGGCCGGTGGTTCGGGTCGAGGGTCGGCTCTGACAAGGATCGGTCTCGGTGAGGCGCACGCGCGGACGAGGCCGTGGGTGCGCAGTTGCGGGGCAGCGGCAATTGTAAAGGATGGTTTTCGCCCGGTTCAGCACGTGTCGTTCGGGATTGCCGTGTGCGTCGCGCGGCGCGGCGGTCAGCGGCTAAAATCTAGGCCAATCGCCTTCTCCCCGACTCCATGACAGATAGCCTGCCGCACCTCGCAACTCCTGCAACGGCCGACACCAACCGCCCCCTCGTCTCGATGCTCGTGATCGCCTACAACCAGGCAGAGCAGATCGGTGACGCCGTGCGCAGCGCGCTCGCGCAAACCTACGAGCCGCTCGAAATCATCGTCTCCGACGACGCGTCCAGCGACGCGACCTACGCCGCTATCGAAGCGGCAATCGCCGGCTACAGCGGGCCGCATCGCGTGATCGCGCGGCGCAATACGGTAAACCAGGGCATCAGCGCGCACCTGTCGCAACTCGCGCAGTTGGCGCAAGGCGAGTTGCTGTTCGTCGCGGCCGGCGACGACATGTCCGCGCCCGAGCGCTGCAGGCGCGTCGTCGACTGCTGGCTCGCGCACGGACGCCGCCCCGACCTGATCGCCACCGACCTCGCCGACATGGACGAAACAGGTCACGTGCACGAGCGCGTGAGCCCGACCGAGCTCGACCGCTATCGCAGCTTCGACGACTGGCTCGTCGCGCGTCCATGGCTGATCGGCGCCGCGCATACCTGGTCGCGACGCCTGATCGAGCGCTTCGGGCCGATGCTGCCGGGCGCCGCCGCCGAGGATCAGATCATGGTGCTGCGCGCGATCCTGTCGGGCGGCGCGATCAGCCTGCGCGAGCCGCTGGTGCGCTACCGGCGCGGCGGAGTCTCGCGCAAGCGCCGTTATCAGTCGGTCGATGAGCTGATCGCGCGGATGCGGCAGAGCAATCGCTACGGACTCGCGGAGCTCGCGCAGCTGCAGCGCGACGCTGAGATCGCCGGTGTCGGCGAACGCATGCGCGCGGCGATGGCGCCGAAGCTCGCGCGTGAGCAGTTCATCCACGCGATGTTCGAAGCGGGCAGCCTCGGCGAACGCATTGGCCTCGTGACGCGCAGCACCGGCGTGAAGCTCGGGCTGCGGATTCGGATGTTTCTGTACGCGAGTTGCCCGGTGGTTTATGCGCCGGGCATCTGGATCAAGCGGGTCGTGCGGGGCGGAAAGGCCTGAGGACGACGCCCGGGTCTGGGCGGTGCTTTGCGACGCGACCTAGGTCACGAAGCGCTGCGCGATGCGTCCGCAATGTGCCGGATCAAACCGGGCTTTGCTGGAACTGGATGCGATGCAGATGCGCGTACAAGCCGTCGTGTTCGAGCAGCTCGCGATGGCTGCCACGCTCGACGATCCGCCCCGCTTCCATCACGAGGATGCGGTCGGCGCGCTCGATGGTCGACAGACGGTGCGCGATCACGAGCGTCGTGCGGCCCTTCATCAGCGTTTCGAGCGCCGCCTGCACGTGGCGCTCGGACTCGGAATCGAGCGCCGACGTCGCTTCGTCGAGAATCAGGATCGGCGCGTCCTTGTAGATCGCGCGCGCGATCGCGAGACGCTGGCGCTGGCCGCCCGACAGCATCATGCCGTTGTCGCCGACGAGCGTCTCGATGCCCTGCGGCATCGCCTGCACGGTGTCCCATAGGTTCGCCGCGCGCAACGCCGCCTTGACCTTCTCCGCATCGACCTCCTGGCCGTACGCGACGTTGTGCGCGATGGTGTCGTTGAACAGCACGACGTCCTGGCTCACCATCGCGATCTGGCTGCGCAGCGCATGCAGGTCGTACTCGGGCAGCGCGACGCCGTCGACCAGAATCGCACCGCCGGTCGGATCGAAGAAGCGCGGCAGCAGGTTCACGAGCGTGGTTTTGCCGCTGCCCGACGGACCCGCAAGCGCAACCATCTCGCCCGGGGCGACCTTGAACGACACCTGGTCGAGCGTGTGACGGTTGTGCGTGGCGCTGGTGCCGTAGGTGAACGACACGTCGCGGAACTCGACCTCGCCGCGCGCGCGAGCGAGCGGCTTGCCGCCGCCCTTCGGCTCGGCGGGTTCGTCAATCAGACCGAAGATCAGTTCGGCCGCGGTCATACCGCGCTGCAACGGCTGGTTCACGTCCATCAGATGCTTGAGCGGCGAAATGATCAGCAGCATCGACGTGACGAACGCGACGAAGCCGCCGACCGTCGTCTGATCCGACGACGACTGCACCACCGCGATCGTGATCACGACCGCGAGCGCGATCGACGCGAGGAACTGCGTCAACGGCTGCGCGAGGCCGCCGGACACCGTCATGCGCATCGCGTAGCCGCGCAGGCGCCGGCTCATCGAGTTGAAGCGGTCCATCTCGTACTGCTCGCCGTTATGCACCTTGACGACCTTGTAGCCGCCCACCGTCTCCTCGACGATGTACGACAGCTCGTTGGTGAGCAGCTGATGCTCGCGGTTCAGGCGCCGCAGCCGGCGATTGATCTTGCCGACCAGCCAACCGATGCCCGGCAGCAGCACCGCGACGATCAACGTCAGCCGCCAGTTCAGATAGAACAGATAGCCGAGCAGGAAGATCACCGTCAGCGAGTCGCGCACGAGCGTGACCATCACGCTCAGCAGCACGTTCAGGATCTGGTTGACCTCGAAGACGATCGCGTTGATCACCGTGCTCGCGGTTTCACGCTGGAAGAACGCGACGCTCGTGTGGATCATGCGGTCGAACATCTTCAGACGCAGTTCGAGCAGGATCTTGTTCGACACGTACGCGAGCAGATAGCCGGATGCGTACTGCGACACGCCGCGAATCAGCGCGAGGCCGATCACCGCGATCGGTACGAGCCACTTGGTCTTGTCGACCGCGTGCGAGCCGAAGCCCTTGTCTAGCAGTGGCTTGAGCAGTGCGGGAATGGCGGCGTCGGTGCCGGCGCTCACCGCCATCGCGACAATCGCGCCGACCACGACCCACAGCAGCGGCTTGATGAATGGCCACAGGCGCCGCAGGACGACGGCCGGCGACGACGCATCGCCTGAACCCATGGGTTTGCTTAACGTTGGCTTCGCGCTCAAGGAATCCTCTGGAAATGCGGAACGGCGAGCACGCGGCGCAGGGTTGGGCGGCCGCGTGGAATATCAAAAAAGAGCATTGTAATCGGTTGCAGATGACGGCCGGCGCCCGGCGCGCGACGGCATGCGCGCAACACCTTGGCGGACACGCGCTGTGGTGTAGGGCCGGATGGGATGTGTATACTCGCTGCTCGATTGCCGGGTCGCGGGGCCCGCTCCGTCACTTCGTCCTCCACGCAACTCAGGTATGCAAGAAACCACTCTTGGCGTTGCCATCATCACCCGGAACGCTGCGGCGCGGCTCGCCGAATGCCTGCAGGCCGTGGCCTTCGCCGACCAGATCGTCGTGATCGACGGCGGCAGCACCGACGGCACCGCCGACATCGCTCGCGCGCACGGCGCACGCGTCATCGAACAAACGGACTGGCCGGGCTTCGGCCCGCAAAAGAACCGTGCGGTCGATGCACTGACCACCAACTGGATCCTGTCGCTCGACGCCGACGAAATCGTCACGCCGGAACTTGCCGCATCGATTCGCGCGGCGCTCGCCGCACCCACCGCCGACGTCTACGCGGTGGACCGTCTGTCGAGCTTCTGCGGCCAATGGGTCCATCACAGCGGCTGGTATCCGGACTGGATTCCGCGCCTTTTCAAACGCGGCGCCGCGCGCTTCTCCGACGATCTCGTGCACGAGCGCCTCGTGTTCGATACGCCCGCGCAACGCCTGACCGGCAAGCTGATGCACTACTCGTACGAGGACTTCGAGGGCGTGCTGCGCAAGCTCGACGCGTATTCGACGGCCGGCGCGCGGCAGCGTTACGAGGCCGGCCAAAAAGGCAGCATTCGTCTTGCTATCGGGCGCGGCCTGTGGGCGTTCGTACGGACTTATCTGCTGCGGCGCGGTTTTCTGGATGGCCGCGCCGGGCTGATGATCGCGCTGTTCAATGCGGAGACGGTGTACTACCGGTTTCTGAAGCTGGCGCGGCTCGAAAAAACCGGCGGGCGATAAGCCGAGCTCAGATTAGCCGGTACCCGCGGCACCGGCCGATCCACACCGCCGACCTCGCTCAATACACGATCTCGATCGAGCTTCCCGCAAACTCGCCGCGCAGCGCGGCGAGCAGTTCGTCGGTCGGCTTCACGCGCCACGCGTCGCCCAGACGCATTTCGCCTTGCGCATGCTCGCTGCGATAAACCACCTGCACCGCGAGCCCATTCGGAATCTGCACCGCCTGACGCTGACGGCCGCCATCGCCGCCGAAGCCGCCACGCCCACCCCCGTTACCGCCGCCATTGCCACGTGTGGCCGCCGCCGGTACGGCTTGCTCGTCCTTGCCGGCGGTGTGAGCTTCGAGCACCCGGCGCAATGCCTGCGCGTTAGCGTTGCCGTTCATCTGCACCTTCAGCGAGTCCGCGTAGCGGCAGCGCGCGCGGCCGAGATCCATCACCGTTTCGACGGTGAAGCGGATGCCGCCTGTAAACGCGTCGTTACGCGCCTGGCCCTGCACGATCAGCAGTTCGTCTTCCTTGAACAGCTGCTTGTGTTCTTCGAAGACCTCGTTGAAGACCGTCACTTCGCACTGACCGGTGCCGTCGTCGAGCAGCGCGATCAGCATCTTGCCGCGCTGGGTCATCTGCGTGCGCAGCGACACGATCACGCCCGCAACCAGCTTGTCGCGCCCTTCCTTCAGCTCGCCGATCTTCTGGCGCACGAAACGGCGCACTTCGTCCTTGTAGGCATCGAACAGATGGCCCGACAGGTAGAAACCGAGCGCGGCCTTTTCTTCCTGCAGCTTGCGCTTTTCCGGCCACTCGGGTTCGTCGACGAGTTCGTGGCCTTGCGACGGCGCGTCGCCCATGTCGAACAGACCCGCCTGCAGCGCATTGGCCGCTGCCTGCTCGGCCGCTTCCATCGCCAGCGACACCGAGGCGATCAGCTGCGCGCGGTTCGGATGCAATGTGTCGAACGCGCCGGCGCGAATCAGCGCTTCGATAGTGCGTCGATTGACGATGCGCCGGTCGACGCGATTGCAGAAATCGAAGATGTCGATGAAGCGGCCGTCCTCGCGCGCGCGCAGGATTTCTTCGATCGCGTTCTGGCCGCTCCCCTTGATCGCGCCCAGACCATAGCGGATCGTGCGCGAGCGCTTGCCGTCGGCTTCGGCGACCGGCTCGAAGCGATACGCGGACAGGTTCACGTCCGGCGGCAGCACGGCCATCTTGTTCGCGAGACAGTCTTCGAACAGGATCTTGACCTTGTCCGTGTCGTCCATCGCGAGCGACATGTTGGCCGCCATGAATTCGGCCGGATGGTGCGCCTTCAGCCACGCGGTGTAGTAGGCGAGCAGCGCGTAGGCGGCCGCGTGCGACTTGTTGAAGCCGTAGCCCGCGAACTTCTCCATCAGGTCGAAGATTTCGTCGGACTTCTCGCGCGTGAGGCCGTTCCTGGCCGCGCCTTCCGCGAAAATCTCGCGGTGCTGGGCCATCTCCTCGGGCTTTTTCTTACCCATCGCGCGACGCAGCAGGTCGGCGCCGCCGAGCGAGTAGCCGCCAATGATCTGCGCCATCTGCATCACCTGCTCCTGGTAGACCATGATGCCGTAGGTCTCTTTCAGAACAGGTTCGACGCGCGGGTCGGGATATTCCACCACCTCGCGGCCGTGCTTACGCGCGCAGAAGCTCGGGATCAGGTCCATCGGACCCGGGCGGTACAACGCGACGAGCGCGATGATGTCTTCGAAGCGGTCGGGCTGCGCGTCCTTCAGCATGCCCTGCATGCCGCGGCTTTCCAGCTGGAACACGGCGACCGTGTTCGCTTTCTTCAGGATCGAGAACGACGCGGGGTCGTCGAGCGGCACCTGGCCTAGCGACCAGTCCTGCTTCGACGGATCGAGGCGGCGGATATAGCGCTCGGCCCAATCCAGAATGGTCAGCGTGGTCAGGCCCAGAAAGTCGAACTTCACGAGGCCGACCGCCTCGACGTCGTCCTTGTCGTACTGGCTGACGACGCCGCTGTCGTCGCCTTGGGTATAAAGCGGGCAGAAATCGGTCAGCTTGCCGGGCGCGATCAGCACGCCGCCCGCGTGCATACCGACGTTACGCGTCAAGCCCTCTACGCGCTGCGCGAGTTCGAGCAGCTGGTGCACTTCGTCTTCGTTGTCGAAGCGCTCCTGCAATAGCGGCTCTTCCTTCATCGCGTCGGCGATGGTCACGTGCTTGCCCGGCTTGAACGGGATCAGTTTCGCGACGCCGTCCGTGAACATGTAGCCGAGATCGAGCACGCGGCCGATGTCGCGCACGGCCGCCTTGGCCGCCATCGTGCCGAACGTCGCGATCTGCGACACCGCGTTCGCACCGTACTTTTCCTTCACGTACTGAATCACGCGATCGCGGCCGTGCTGGCAGAAGTCGATATCGAAGTCGGGCATCGACACCCGCTCCGGATTCAGGAAACGTTCGAACAGCAGGTTGTAGCGCAGCGGATCGAGATCGGTCACGCCGAGCGCATAGGCGACCAGCGAACCCGCGCCCGAACCGCGGCCAGGACCGACCGGCACGCCGTTGTTCTTCGCCCAGTTGATGAAGTCTGCAACGATCAGGAAGTAGCCCGGAAAGCCCATCTTGATGATCGTGCCGCACTCGAATTCGAGGCGCTGGTAGTACGTCGCGCGCTGCGCGTCGCGCTCGGCCTCGTCCGGATACAGCTGTTCGAGCCGCTTTTCGAGGCCTTCTTTCGACAGATGCACCAGGTAGTCGTCGAGCGACATGCCGTCGGGCGTCGGAAAGAGCGGCAGCTTCGGCTTGCCGAGTTCGAGCGTCAGATTGCAGCGCCTCGCGATCTGCACCGTGTTCGCGAGCGCCGAAGGAATGTCCGCGAACAGCGTGGCCATTTCCTGTTGCGTGCGGAAGTACTGCTCGGCCGTGAAGCGCTTCTGGCGACGCGGATTCGCAAGAATATCGCCTTCGGAAATACACACGCGCGCTTCGTGCGCGGTGAAGTCGTCCGGCGTCATGAACTGCATCGGGTGCGTCGCGACGACCGGCAGTTTCAGCGATGCCGCGAGCGCGACCGCCTGCTGCACGTACTGCTCGCCGCCAGGCTGACCGTAGCGCTGCAGCTCGATATAAAAGCCGCCCGGGAACACCTTCGCCCAATGCCGTGCATTGCGCTTCGCCGCCTCTTCGTTGCCCGCCGCGAGCGCAAGACCGATGTCGCCCTGCTGTGCGCCCGACAGCGCGAGCAACCCTTCGCCCAACCCGGTTTCGAGCCAGCCGGCTTCGATTTCCGCACGGCCGCGATACTGGTTTGTCAGCGAGGCCTTGCTGAGCAATTCGCAAAGGTTCAGGTAACCGCGGCGGTCTTTGACCAGCAGCAGCAGACGGGAAGGCTTGTCGCGGTCGTCCGGATTGGTGATCCAGACGTCGCAGCCGGCAATGGGTTTGACCCCTTTGCCACGTGCTTCCTTGTAGAAACGGACGAGGCCGAACGCGTTGCCGAGGTCGGTGAGCGCGAGCGCGCCCTGACCGTCTTTGGCCGCCGCCGCGACGATGTCGTCGAGACGCACGATGCCGTCGGCAATCGAGAATTCGGAGTGAACGCGGAGATGGACGAAGCGGGGATCTGACATGGGCGACATTGTAACCCCACCCTTCCGCAGATTTCAGGTCAAAACGGCGCGTTGGCCATCCGGCCAGGACGAGGTCGGCGAGAGCATTGTTTGCGCTAGCGCAACCCATTAGCCATTCGGCCAGGCCGGGGAAAATCCCCGGTTGAGGGATAATAGAGATTTCGCCTGTTTCGGCCTCGCCATTCAACTGGCAAATACGCGGCAAACGCACGCGAAACCGCGCGCCAAACCCCTGGTCTTATACGGGGGCGCAACAGCGGCGGCACGGCCCGCCGCCCTTTGCCACGCTGGCCATCTTTACCGCAGAACACACATGAGTATCGTCAACCTCGCCGCGTATCAATTCGCGACCATCGAAGACACCGCCGCCTGGCGCCCATTCGTCACCGAACGCTGCAATGCGCTCGGCCTGCGCGGCACAATCCTGCTCGCGCCGGAAGGCATCAACCTGTTCATCGCCGGCACGCGCGAGAACACCGACGCGTTCATCAACTACATCCGCCACGACGCGCTGTTCGAAGGCAAGTTCGCGAACCTGCAGTTCAAGGAAAGCCTGTCGGACAAGCAGCCGTTTACGCGCATGCTGGTCAAGCTCAAGCGCGAAATCATCACGATGAAAAAGCCGGCGATCCGCCCCGAGCTCGGCCGCGCGCCGTTCGTCGACGCGCCCACGCTGAAGACCTGGCTCGACCGCGGTCTCGACGACGAAGGCCGTCCGGTCGTGATACTCGACACGCGCAACGCGTTCGAAGTCGACGTCGGCACGTTCGACAACGCGCTCGACTATCGGATCACGAAGTTCAGCGAATTCCCCGAGGTGATCGAGAATAACCGCGCCGACCTCGAAGGCAAGACGGTCGTGTCGTTCTGCACGGGCGGCATCCGCTGCGAGAAGGCCGCGATCCATATGAAGGACGTCGGCATCGAGAACGTGTACCAACTCGAAGGCGGCATCCTCAAATACTTCGAGGAAGTGGGCGGCGCGCATTATCACGGCGACTGCTTCGTGTTCGACTATCGCACCGCGCTGAATCCGCAACTCGAACCGACCGCGACCGCGCAATGCTTCGGCTGCCGCGCGGTAGTCACGCCCGAGCAACAGCAATCGCCGATGTACGTCGCGGGCAAGACCTGCCCGGCGTGCCATCCGGACAGCAAGGCCGCGTGCGCCGCGTAATGACAGCCGGGGTGCCTCGCGGCGCGGGCGCCCCGCCTGACGTCCCCACGCCATGACCTATCGCGGACGCTTCGCACCCTCGCCGACCGGCCCGCTGCATTTCGGCTCGCTGGTGAGCGCGCTCGCGAGCTGGCTCGACGCGCGCGCGCAGCGCGGCGCGTGGCTGGTGCGTGTCGAAGATATCGACGGACCGCGCACGGTGCCCGGGGCCGCCGAGGACATCCTCGCGACCCTCGAACGCTTCGGCATGCGCGCCGACGAAACGCCGGTCTGGCAAAGCCAGCGTATCGCGCGCTATCAGCAGGCGCTTGAGCGGTTGAAATCGACCGGTCTCGTCTATCCGTGCGGCTGCACGCGCAAGGAAATCGCCGATTCGCTATTGCACGCGCACGCGCGCAACACCACGCTCGCCTACCCCGGCACCTGCCGCACCGGTCTGCACGGCAAGCCGGCGCGCGCGTGGCGCCTGCGCGTGCCCGACGGCGACGCGGCCGTGATCACGTTCGACGACCGCTGGCAGGGTCCGCAGACGCAAAACCTCGCGACCGAGGTCGGCGATTTCGTGCTGCGCCGCGCGGACGATCAATGGGCGTATCAGCTGGCGGTGGTGGTGGACGATGCCGACGCGGGCATCACGCACATCGTGCGCGGCGCGGATCTGATGGATTCGACGGCGCGGCAGATTTATCTGCAGCGTTGTCTGGGCGTGGCGACGCCCGAATATCTGCATGTGCCGGTCGTCACGAACGAGCACGGCGAGAAGCTGAGCAAACAGAACGGCGCGACCGCGCTCGATAGCGACAAGCCGCTCGAAGCATTAGGCGCGGCGGCACGGCATCTGGGACTGGAGCTGGGAAGCGAGCCGCGTGCGACGCTGGAGCAGTTCTACAGCGCCGCGACCGCGGCCTGGGCAAAACGGATGAACATTAGCGCATCGAGATGATGCCTATGCGTGGAGCCTGCTGCGTTCTCCGAAACATCAAAACGCGCGGCCCCACCGATTTTGCGCTCGGGGCGTTGCACCCCGAGCTCTGAATCCGACAGCCCGCCTTACGACGACGAGGGCGTCTTCCTCGGCATTCCGAAGCCACCGAGCAACGCGGCCAGTTGCCGCTTCGGCGCTGCCTTTTGCGGCGCGGCCGTCTCCTCGACCTTGTGCGCCGATGCCGGCGACGGCTCGTACGGCTTCAGGAAGAAATCGTCGATCGGTTGCGCGCGATGATGATGCGGACGGTCATACGAACCCGACGCCCCGCCCGTGCGGCGGCGGCTGCGCTCGTCGCGCGATTCGCTGCGCTCGCGGCGCAGCGAACGATCATCGTGATGATGGCGCACCGGCGCCTCGACGGTCAGGCGCTGCAGGTCGAGCGGGCGCTTGATCAGCTTCTCGATGTCGGCCAGTTGCTTGCGCTCGTTCGGGCTGCACAGCGACAGCGCGTCGCCCGATGCGCCCGCGCGGCCCGTCCGGCCGATCCGGTGCACGTAGTCTTCGGCGTTGAACGGCAGGTCGAAGTTGATCACCGCCGGCAGTTCGGCGATGTCGAGACCGCGCGCGGCGACATCGGTCGCGACCAGCGCCTCGACTTCGCCGCGCTTGAATGCGTCGAGCGCCTGCATGCGCTCGCTTTGCGAGCGGTCTCCGTGAATCGCCGTCGCGACCACTCCATCCCGTTCGAGGCTGCGCGCTAGCCGGCTCGCGCCGATCTTGCTGTTGCAGAACACGATCACCTGCTTCAGGCCGCGCTCGCGGATCAGTTGCACGACCGCGCCGGTCTTGTCGCCCTCGGCGACTTCGTAGACGATCTGCGTGACATTGGTCGCGGTCGAGTTGCTGCGCGCGACTTCGATGGTCTGCGGGTTGCGCAGATAGGTTGCGGCGAGCTTCTTGATTTCGCCCGAGAACGTCGCGGAGAAGAGCAGCGTCTGGCGCTCTTTCGGCAGCAGGTTCAGGATGCGCTGCAGGTCGGGCAGGAAGCCCATGTCGAGCATGCGGTCGGCTTCGTCGAGCACGAGCATCTGCACCTGGCCCAGATTCGCGGTTTTCTGTTGCACGTGATCGAGCAGACGGCCCGGCGTCGCGATCAGGATTTCGACGCCGCGGCGCAGCTGCTCCGACTGCGGATTCATATCGACGCCGCCGAACACGACCGCGCTACGCAGTGCCGTGTGCTTCGCATAGGCCTGCACGTTCGCGGCCACCTGGTCGGCGAGTTCGCGGGTCGGCGTGAGGATCAGCGCACGCACCGGATGGCGTGCCGGCGACGCGCTCGTATTGGCTTGCGGCAGCAGACGCTGGATGATCGGCAGCGAGAAGCTCGCGGTCTTGCCGGTGCCGGTCTGCGCGGCGCCCATCACGTCACGACCCGCCAGCACGACCGGGATCGCCTTCGCCTGGATCGGCGTTGGCGACGTGTAGCCCGATTCCTTGATGGCCTTCAGGATGTCGGGCGCGAGGCCGAATTGATCAAAAGTCTCGGTACTGGGCGTGACGGCTGTGTCGGACATGGTGGCTTTCGCTAAAAAGGCGCGTGGCGCGGATGCGCGCGGCAGCGGTCGGGGCCGCGGAGGGCATCAGGATGAAGGCGGAGCCACGTCGTTCCGCGCGAGACCCGTCTGAGTTCGGTTAATGCGGCCGGCTCCGGTTGGCGGAAACACCCGCCGAAAGCCCAGTATTGTAGCACTTCAGCAAAAACGCTCGCGAAGGCCGGCCGGCCGCTCGCGGCCGTTGCTCCGGTCGCAGCGTAGTGCGCACAGACGACAGTGGCATGACAGCCGCGCGCCTGGGCGGGCGGCGCGCGGCGTTCGTCAGCCGTCCCCCCGCCCTGCCCGCGTCAGATCGACCGCTCACCACGTCTCGCGCATCACCATCAGCCGCAGCTCGGTCATATCCTCGATCGCGTAGCGCACGCCTTCGCGCCCAAGACCCGAATCCTTGACGCCGCCATACGGCATGTTGTCGACGCGAAACGACGGCACGTCGTTGATCACGACGCCGCCCACTTCGAGCGCATCCCAGGCGCGATGCGCATGCGCGAGCGAATCGGTGAACACGCCGGCCTGCAGGCCGAAGTCGCTGTCGTTCACCTGCGCGAGCGCCGCTTCGAAATCGTTGAAGCGCTCGAGGATAGCGACCGGCCCGAACGCCTCCTTGCGATACAGATCGGTGTCGCGCTTCACGCCTTCGAGCAGCGTCGCCTCAAACATCGCGCCGTCCACCTTGCCGCCCGCGACGATCTGCGCGCCCGCCTGCACCGCCCCCTCCATCCAGCCGGCGAGCCGCTTCGCCTCCGATTCGGAGATCATCGGCCCGACGAAGGTCTTCTCGTTCTTCGGATCGCCCATCACCAGCGACTTCGTCTTCGCGATCAGCTTGTCGCGCAGCGCGTCGTAGACACTCGCATGCGCGAGAATGCGCTGCACGCCGATGCAGCTCTGCCCCGACTGATAGAACGCGCCGAACGCGAGCCGCTCGACCACGTAGTCGAGCTTGCCGCCCTGATCGCCGTCGACGATCGCCGCCGCGTTGCCGCCCAGCTCCAGAATCACCTTCTTCTTGCCGGCTTTGCGCTTCAGCTCCCAGCCGACCGCCGGCGACCCGGTGAACGACAGCAGCTTGAAGCGTTCGTCGGTCGTAAACAGGTCGGCGCCGTCGCGGTGCGCGGGCAAAATCGAGAACGCACCCTTCGGCAGATCGGTTTCCGCGAGAATTTCGCCCATGATCAGCGCGCCGACCGGCGTGCGGCTGGCCGGCTTCAGCACGAATGGCACGCCCGCCGCGATCGCCGGCGCGACCTTGTGCGCGGTCAGGTTCAACGGAAAATTGAACGGCGAGATAAACGAGCACGGCCCGATCGGCACGCGCTTCACGTACGCGTGGTAACCGTTCGCGCGCGGCGAAATCTGCAGATTGATGATCTCGCCGTCGATGCGCACGCTCTCCTCGGCGGCGACCTTGAACGTATCGATCAGGCGCGTGACTTCGCCCTTCGAATCGTTGATCGGTTTGCCCGCCTCGATGCACAGCGCGAGCGCCAGTTCGTCGTAGCGCTCCCGAAAGCGCTTCACGCAGTGTTCGAGCACTGCCTGGCGCTTGAACGGCGGGTACGTGCGCATTGCGGGCATCGCATCGACCGCGAGGCCGATCGCCTTGTCGATCGCGGCCGCGTCGGCCATCGCGACGCGGGTGGCGACTTCGCCGCTGAATTTGTCGGTGACTTCGAGGTCGGTGTTCGCGGCCACCGGCTCATTCGCGAGGTAGTACGGATAGGTCTTTTGCAACATGTCGCGTTCTCCTTGAATCGAATCAAAGCGTCGATGCACAGAGCCTCAAAGCCGCGCGGACAGCCGCTTGATCTCGCGATTGAGCACGCGTTCGTTGTCCGAATAGTCGATCGGCACGTCGATCACGTGCACGCCGGGCGTCACGAAGCACTCGCGCAACAGCGGCGCGAACTGTTCGGCGGCCTCGACCCGATGCCCCTGAGCACCATAGCTCTGCGCGTAGGCGACGAAATCCGGGTTCGCAAGCGTCATGCCGTAGTCCGGGAAGTTCATGTTCTCCTGCTTCCAGCGGATCATGCCGAACGCGTCGTCGCGCAGGATCAGGATCACCAGGTCGAGCTTCATGCGTACCGCCGTTTCGAGCTCCTGCGAGTTCATCATGAAGCCGCCGTCGCCGCACACGGCGATCACCTTGCGCTCCGGATGTACGATCTTGCTCGCGATCGCCGACGGCAGCCCCGCGCCCATCGACGCCAGCGCGTTGTCGAGCAGCAGCGAATTCGGTTCGTGCGCGCGGTAGTAGCGCGCGAACCAGATCTTGTACATGCCGTTATCCAGACACACGATGCCGTCGACCGGCGTGGTCTCGTACACGTCGTTGACGATCCGCACCGGGTACATCGGGAAGCGGTCGTCGTGCTGGCCCTTCACCAGATGGGCCTCGAAGTGCTCCTTGATCTCCTTGAAGCGCGTGAAGTCCCAATGCTCCTGACGCGTCTTCAGGCTCTCCTTGAGCTGCCACACCGCATTCGCGATATCGCCGACCACTTCGATCTGCGGGAAATACACCGGATCGACTTCGGCGCCGAGGAAGTTCACGTGGATCACGGTCTTCTCGCCCGCCTCGCCGCTGCGCATGAAAAACGGCGGCTTTTCGATCACGTCGTGACCGACGTTGATGATGCAATCCGCGTGCTCGATCGCGCGATGCACGAAGTCACCGTCGGAGAGCGTCGCGTTGCCGAGCCACATCGGATGCGATTCGTCGATCACACCCTTGCCCATCTGCGTCGTGAAAAACGGAATGCCGATCTGGTCGACGAACTCGCGCAGCATCTTCGTCGTGGTCTTACGGTTGCCGCCCGCGCCGATCATCAGGAGCGGATGTTTCGCGGCGGTGATCGCCTCGACCGCGCGCGCGACCGCCTTCTCCTCGGCGACCGGACGGCGGCTGTAGCTCTTCGGAATCGGCTTGCCGTCGCCCTCCTCGTGCGCGACGTCCTCGGGCAATTCGAGGTGCGCGGCGCCCGGACGCTCCTCCTCGGCGCGGCGCACCGCCTCGCGCACCGCCGCCGGAATATTGCCGATCGACACGATCTGCCGCGTGTACTTGGTGAGCGGCTCCATCATCCGCACCACGTCGACGATCTGGAAGTGCCCCTGCTTGCTCGACTTGATCGGCTTCTGGCCGGTGACCATCAGCATCGGCATGCCGCCCAGCTGCGCGTACGCGGCCGCGGTCACGAAGTTGGTCGCGCCGGGGCCGAGCGTCGCCAGACAAACTCCGGTGCGACCGGTGAGCCGCCCGTAGGTGGCGGCCATGAAGCCGGCCGCCTGCTCGTGACGCGTGAGGATCAGACGGATTTTCGAGCGGCGCAGCGACTCGAGCAGATCGAGATTTTCTTCACCGGGGATGCCGAACACATACTCGACACCTTCGGCTTCCAGCGATTTGACGAACAGGTCCGATGCTTTCATTGATGGTCTCGCTTGATGACTCGGGGGACGGACAATCGAAGACGACGACGACGGCTGCGCGCGAAACACCGTATCGCGCGCGCGGCATGGCAAACGGCATGGCGAACGCCATGCTGGACAGCTTACTACTCGAACGGAAACGATGCGCGCGAGGGACAGGAGGCCGGACGCGGGAAGAAGCAGGCGGAGGCAGAGATCGAAGCCGCCACACGACGTGCAGGTATGCGCCGATCAATGAATCAGCGAATCACCGTGACGCAGTCGGAGAGAATCGGCGGCGCGTTCTCGCCGCTCGTCAGGTCGTATAGATTGGCGCGCGGACCCTTGGTCCACCACGTATAGCTGCCGGCCTGATACTTCACGCCGGACGCCGAGACCGTGCTGACGAACAGCATCGAGGTGCCTTTCACCGGCAGCACGGCGAAGCTCTGGCCGTTCTGCGCGTTCCAGTAGGTGACCTGCAGGATCTTGCCGGTCGCGCACGTGTATTTGCGCGTCTGGTGGTTCTTGCCTTCGATATGCTTGAACTGCAACGGCGCGGCCGAGGCGCCGCCGGAAGATGCCGCCAGCCAGGCCACCATCGATGCTGCCGCCGTGAGGAATGCAACACGCCATGTCTTCATCGAACACCTCGATTGTTGCGGGGGATCAGGCAAGGAAGGCATACCGGCCGCCACGCCGGTCACAGACGGGTTACTGGCGGGTTACAGGGCAGCTCAACGACGTTTCAAGGATCGATCACGTTGGCACACGCATCGGTCGGCGCGGCGGCGACGTGCCCGACTACCGGCACGATCTTCAGTCCCGCCGAAGCGACCCGGCACGGCGCCGCCGCGAGCCCGCAGCCGCTGATACCGGCACACAGCGCGAACGCCACGCCGAGTGCGCCGACCCGGCGAAGCGCGCCACGCCACGGATTGCTGCGCGATTCAAGCGCCATACGATCCTCTGCTCCGATCTCTTTGCTGCGCTAAGCCAGAAACGAATGCGGCCTGCGCCGCGCGTCACCGCCTGACGGTTACTTCGCCGATACCGGCCGAACCGCCGCCGCTGCCTGCTTCGCACGCGAGCGCGCTTCGTCGATATTCTCGCCGGTCGCGAGCGCGACACCCATGCGGCGTTTGACGAAGCTCTCCGGCTTGCCGAACAGGCGCAGGTCCGAGTTGGGCACCGCGAGTGCCGCCGCGACGCCTTCGAACGCGATGCCGGCTTCGTCACGTCCACCGTAGATCACCGCCGACGCACCCGGCGCACGCAACGACGTATCGACCGGCAGGCCGAGGATCGCGCGCGCATGCAGTTCGAACTCCGAGAAGCGCTGCGAGCACAGCGTGACGAGCCCCGTGTCGTGCGGACGCGGGCTGACTTCCGAAAACCATACGTCGTCGCCGCGCACGAAAAGTTCCACGCCAAACAGGCCGCGGCCGCCGAGCGCCGCCGTCACCTTGTGCGCGATCTCGCGCGAACGCTCGAGCGCGAGCGGGCTCATCGGCTGCGGCTGCCACGATTCGACATAGTCGCCCGCGACCTGCACGTGGCCGATCGGGTCGCAGAAATACGTGCTGACCGCGCCGCTCGCCGGGTCGATCGCGCGCACGGTGAGCTGCGTGATTTCATATTCGAAGTCGATGAAACCCTCGACGATCACGCGCCCGAAATTCACGCGGCCGCCCGCCATCGCGTACTGCCACGCAGGTTCGACGTCGGCGTCGCTGCGCAATACCGACTGCCCCTTGCCCGACGACGACATCACCGGCTTCACGACGCACGGATAGCCGACCTTCGCGATGCCCGCGCGCAGCTCGTCGAGCGAATCGGCGAATGCGTACGGCGAGGTCGCGAGGCCGAGCTCCTCGGCGGCGAGGCGGCGGATGCCTTCGCGGTTCATCGTCAGCTGGGTGGCGCGGGCGGTCGGGATCACCTCGGCGAGCGCCTCGGTTTCGATCGCGGCGAGCTCGTCGGTGGCGATCGCCTCGATTTCAGGGACGATCAGATGCGGGCGCTCCTGCTCGACCAGCGCGCGCAGCGCGGCGCGGTCGGTCATGTCGATCACGTGCGCGCGATGCGCGACCTGATGGCCCGGCGCGTTCGGGTAACGGTCGACGGCGATCACTTCGACGCCCAGCCGTTGCAGCGCGATGATCACTTCCTTGCCGAGCTCGCCGGCGCCGAGCAGCATCACGCGCGTCGCGGATTCAGAAAGGGGGGTGCCGATCCGTTGGCCGATCTGCATGGGAACTCCAGATAAAAAGTCGGGATGAGGGTGGGATTGGATAGACCGCGATGTTAACATGCGGCCCCCTTGCTGCGCGGCGCTCAGGGTGCGTTCAGGGTGCGCTCTGGGCGCCGTTCGCGAAGCCGTGGCGGTCGGGCGCAAGCGTGCCGCCGCGTCGACGTTCGCAGCCGCGGTCGCGTCACCGCGCGCATCGCTCGCGCTCGACAAGCTTAGTACGTTACCCTTACGCCTTCGCCAGTTTGAACAGGAACGACGCCATGCTCATTTGCTCCCGCCCGCGACGTCTTGCGCGCATCACTCCGTGCCTGCGCACGGCCGTCGCCGCGTTGAGCATCGCCGCGCTGCTCGGTGCCTGCGCGATCCCGAAGCATCCGGATTCGTCGGCGCCGCCGCCCGATCCGTTCAACCCCGCCGCCGTGCAACTGCTCGACGACAGCAGCTGGGTGCTGAGCTCGTGGAAGAACGCCGACGGCACGGTGCGCGAGGTGCCGTCGAAGGATCAGGAGCCGCTCACGCTCACGTTGTCGACCGAAGCCGGCCGACGCCATGCGAGCGGCTTTTCGGGCTGCAACCGTTTCATGGGTTCGTACATGCTGAAGGACGGCAAGCTGAGCTTCGGCACCCTCGCCGGCACGCGCAAGGCCTGCGTGTCGCCGGGCGGCGACATCGAAAAGCCGTTCCTCGAAGCGCTCGAGCGCATCGCGCGCACCGGCGTGCAGATGCGCGCGCCACAGCAGATGCAGCTGATCCTCGACAACGGCGACACGCTGATGTTCGATCGCAGCGACAAATGATGCGAGTTTGCGCCGCGTTCGAGACTCGCGCCGGCCTTCGAAGCCGCGCGCTGCGCCGTTTAAACTCGACGGGTTGCGCTTCTCGCGCGCTCCGTCATTCGTAGATGTCTGGTATGCACACGGTAGTTTTCGGCTGGTTCGGCGGGTCGGCCGTCTGGTTCATTCCTCTTTTGTGGCGCCTCGTGAAGTCGATGCTGCCGGGCGGCGCGGGTCTGCGCGGCCCCGGCACGATCCGGCTTTGGCTCGGCTTCGTCTGCGTGCTGATCGCGAGTTGCACGCTCGAGGGCTCGCTGATCGGCATCGCCGGCGTCAACGGTTTCGGTCATGCGCTGGCCGCGGGGCTTGGGCATCTGGTCGGCCATATCGCTACGCCGCTCGCCGCGCTCGCGCTGCTCCTGATCAGCCTGCCATGGCTCATCGACTTCCACTGGAGCGACGTCGCCGCGTGGGCCGACGGCGCGTTCGGCCTTGGTCTGTCGCGCGGACTCGCGAAACGCGACGAGGATGCGCGCCGCCACCGCACCGTCGAAGACAGCGCGTCGTCGCATGTTTCGCCCGCAACCAACACGATGGCGCCGCGCAACAGCAAGGGTCGCTACGCGCGGCCGACGGTGTGGCGTCCGCCCGCGAGCGGGCGCGGCGCGGGCGCCGCCGCTGCGGGCGGTGCCGCGGCTGGCATCGCGGGTAGCAAGGAAGCTGCCGCCCGTGGCGCCGGCGCAAGCTGGCGCGCCGATGCGTCCGCTGGCTCGGCGCGTGGGCCGGCCAGGCAGATCGAGCCGGCGTTGCGCACCGGGTCGAGCGCGCCGCCGCGTCCGGCCGCGTCGATCGCAACGCAGGCGGCGCCGGTGGACAAAGCTCCGGACCGGTCCGCGGCACCATTCGTGCCGACCGAGCCGGTCGCGCCGGCCGGCTGGCTGCGCACGACAGAACCGCGCGCGGCGACGGCGGCGGCGGGATCGCTGGGTGCATCCGCCGCAGCGGGCATGTCGGTTCGTGACGGCGCTGCGCAGGCCGGCCGGCGCTCGGTCGGCGAACAGCGCGTGGCCGCGCCGTTCGGCTCCAGCGCCGCGCTGGCGGCGTCGGCCGCCAATGCGTCCGGCGTGTCGGCGCGAGCGGCACAGGCGATGGCGGGCCGGTCCGCCGCGTCGGGCGCTGGGATCGGCATGACGGCGGGATCCATGAATGCTTCGGGCCGCGGCAGCCGTCCGTCGTCGCTGCCACGGCCGGCAGACGGTAGCGCGCCGCTCAATCGCGGCGCGACTCCGCGTCAGCCGTTCCCGGCGGCTCAGCGCGCCAACGGCGTCACATTGCCATCGACCGTGCGCCGCCCTACACCGAACTTCACGCGAACGATGGCGAACGCGTCGATAGTCGCGCCGCCGGCGAGCGTCGAGGAGACGCTGCGCAGCATCGCGGAAAACACCGCGCGCTGGACCGACATGGCCGGCGTGAGCCTCGCGCGCAGCCGTGGCGCCGAAGGCGCAAAGGTTGGCGATGTGGAGCGGGTGTCGACGACGTTCGATGTGCCGCCGGCGCCGCATGACGTGCTGCCCGTCGAAAACAGCGAGACGGTCTCGCCGGCGCAGTCGCAGCAACAAGCGGCACCTGCGGAGTTGCCGGCTGAACAAGAGGTGGTCGAGTCCGACACGTCGGTCGAGAGCGCCAACGAAGCGGTTGCGCAATGGCCGACCGAACCACCGGTCATTCATCCGCCGCTTACGGCTGCGGCTGTCGAATCCACGATTGCAGAGCCCGTGTCTGTCGCAGAGACGCCGGCCGATCCCGTGTCCGCGGACACTGTTACCGGCATGCCCGCGGTTGTCGAGCCGTCGGCATCCGCTTCGGCTGAGCCTGCCGCCGCGGAACCTGCTGCTAGCGCGCCGCAACATGAGCCGGCGACGGCGACGCCGTTCCAGCGCTTTGCAGCCAGCTTGCAGGACGACGCTACGCACGAAGACGTACCGGCGATCGAAGACGATCCGACACAGACGGCGACAGACAACAGCGTCCCGTCATCGCAGGGTGAAGAATCCGAGCGAACAGTCGAACCTGCGGCCGCCGACTCCGCGACACCGCAGCAAGCCCTGGCGCCTGTCGCCGAAATCGTCATCGACAAAACGCTCGTACCGTGGGAGAGCAAGCTCGGCCCCACCGCGGCTCAACGCGCGGCCGCGCCAGCGGAATCACCGCAGGCCGAGACCGCCGCACCGTCGAGCGCAAGCGTGCCGCCGTGGTCCGGCGCGCCGTCACCGGAGATCCCGAGCGAATGCGCGCAGCCCGATGAGCCCGCAACGCCGCCGACGCACCCGACGTCGCGCGCCCCTGCCCTGCCCGCTGCGACCGAACCCGCGAACGAGCCGACGAACGACTCGCCGTCGTCGACCTCGACGAGTGCGCCGAACCTCGCAACGCCGGCAATCGCACCGGCCGTCGTCTCGAACGTCGTCCGTTTCCCGGGCTTTGCGGCGCCGGCGACCAGCATCGAGCCTTCGATCGGCGCAAACGCAACGCCTGCCACGAACACACCGGCAGCCGAACCGTCGCCCACTCCCGCGCCCGCACCGCAACCGCAGGCCCAACCCGCCAGCGAGCCCGCCGCCCGCGCGCCGCTGCGCGGCCATATGCCGGTCAACGGCTTCGAGTTCCATGCGCCGGCCGCCTCGATGGTCGAACTGCCGACGCTCGATCTGCTCGCCCCCGCCGACGCCGACGTCGAACCGATCTCGGACGACAAGCTCCGCGAAACCGGCCAGCTGATCGAGCAGCGTCTGCAGGAATTCAAGGTGCCGGTGACGGTGGTCGGCGCATCGGCCGGTCCGGTCATCACGCGCTTCGAAGTCGAACCGGCGCTCGGCGTGCGCGGCAGCCAGATCGTCGGTCTGATGAAGGACCTGTCGCGCGGTCTCGGCCTCACGTCGATCCGCGTGGTCGAAACGATTCCCGGCAAGACCTGCATGGGCCTCGAACTGCCGAACGCGAAGCGGCAGACGATCCGGCTCTCCGAAATCCTCGAAGCGAGCGTCTACCAGAACTCGCACTCGCAACTGACGCTCGCGATGGGCAAGGACATCACCGGCCATCCGGTCGTCGCCGATCTCGCGAAGGCGCCGCACATGCTGGTGGCCGGCACGACCGGTTCGGGCAAGTCGGTCGCGATCAACGCGATGATCTGCTCGCTGCTGTTCAAGGCGACGCCCGAGGAAGTGCGCCTGATCATGATCGACCCGAAGATGCTCGAGCTTTCGGTCTACGAAGGGATTCCGCATCTGCTCGCGCCGGTCGTCACCGACATGAAGCTCGCGGCCAATGCGCTGAACTGGTGCGTCGGCGAAATGGAGAAGCGCTACCGGCTGATGTCGGCAGTCGGCGTGCGCAATCTCGCCGGCTTCAACCAGAAGATCCGCGACACCGAGGCGAAGGGCAAGAAGCTCGGCAACCCGTTCTCGCTGACGCCCGATGCACCCGAGCCGCTCGCGCCTCTGCCGCTGATCGTCGTCGTCATCGACGAGCTGGCCGACCTGATGATGGTCGCTGGCAAGAAGATCGAGGAACTGATCGCGCGGCTCGCGCAGAAGGCGCGCGCGGCCGGCATCCACCTGATTCTCGCGACGCAGCGGCCGTCTGTCGACGTGATCACCGGTCTGATCAAGGCGAACATTCCGACGCGCGTCGCGTTCCAGGTGTCGTCGAAGATCGACTCGCGCACGATTCTCGATCAGATGGGCGCCGAGTCGCTGCTCGGCCAGGGCGACATGCTGTTTCTGCCGCCGGGCACGGGCTACCCGCAGCGCGTGCACGGCGCGTTCGTCGCCGACGAGGAGGTGCATGCGATCGTCGAGTATCTGAAGCAGTTCGGCGAGCCGCAATACGAGGAAGGCATTCTCGACGGACCGGCCACCGATGGCGGCGCGGCCCAGGACCTGTTCGGCGAAGCGCCGGATGCGGAAGCCGATCCGCTGTACGACGAAGCGGTCGCGTTCGTCGTGCGCACGCGGCGCGCGTCGATCTCATCGGTGCAGCGGCAATTGCGCATCGGCTATAACCGCGCGGCGCGGCTCGTCGAGCAGATGGAGACGGCCGGGCTCGTGTCGGCGATGAGCATCAACGGCAGCCGCGAGGTGCTGGCGCCGGGGCCGGCGGAATGAACGCGCGCTGAACCGCAATGAAAAACGGACAGCCTCACGACGTGAGCTGTCCGTTTTTTTCTTTACCCGCGCGTGCCGTGCGTTACGACGGCGACACCAGCTTGAAATCCACCGGCGCGCCGAGCTCGAAATGCTGCTTCGGATTTGGATCGAGCAGCCCCGTCTGCTGATCGCGCTTGAACACGTAGACCGCGTCGCTCAACTGATTGCCGACGATCAGCCAGTTGCCGGTCGGATCGATGGTGAACTCGCGCGGCGATTTGCCGAGGCTCGACTGCCGCCCGATCTGCTTCAGACGCCCATTGGCGGGATCGACCGAGAAGATCACGATCTCGTTCGCGTCGCCGCGATTGGACGCATACACGAAGCGTCCGTCCGGTGACATATGGATCGCCGCCGCGGCCACCTGCCCCTTGAAGCCGGGCTCGCTCAATGGCAACGTCTGCACGAGCTTCAGTCTGCCGTCGTCGTAGTCGAACGTGCTGACGGTCGCCGCGAGTTCGCTCGTCAGATATGCGTGCCTGCCGTTCGCGCTGAAGATCAGATGGCGTGGACCCGTGCCGGCTTTCTGCTGCGCGTAGCCCCAGTCCGTCACGACGAACGGGCCCGCGCCGGCGCTGCTCTGCGGCGCGTAACGGTACGAGTACAGCTTGTCGGCGCCGAGATCCTGCGCGAACAGATAGTGGCCGTCAGGCGAGAACACGGTCGAATGCACGTGCGAGTTGTCCTGCCGCCCTTTCACCGGCCCGCCACCCTCGTGATGCACGGTCTGCACCGAGGCGCCCACCTGGCCGTTCGCCTGCAGCGGAAACACCGCGAAGCTGCCGCCCGGGTCGGGCGCGACGGAATAGTTCGCGGTCAGCAGATATTTGCCGTCCGGCGAGATGCTCAGATAGCACGGGTCATTGCCATCGGACGACACCTTGTTCAGAAACGTCAGCTGGCCGCGCGCGGCATCGAAGCCGAACGCGCTGATGTTGCCGCGCTGCGTGGCCGGGCCATTGTCGCCGGGCAGTTCGTTGACCGAATAGACGAAGCGGCGGTCGCGGCTCACGACCAGGAACGACGGATTGACCGTCTGCGCGACCGACACCTGGGTCGCCGCGCCGGTCTTCGTGTCAAAGCGAAAGACGTAGATGCCCTCGCTCCTGCCGCTGGTGTAAGTGCCGACCAGCATCGTATAGACGCCGTCCGCGGGGACCGGGCCAGAGTCTTGCGCATACGCGTGCGAAGCAAGCATCGAAACCATGAGCAGGAAACCTTTTATCATCGAACGGGCGACGCGGTCCGCGCCACGCGGACCCGAACCGCGTACGGCAACACTGGCAAGAACAGAAGTAAAAGCGGAAGTCGGAACTGGGCGCGCGGCAACACACCCGGCGGCACGGCGACGGTGAAGCATGAGACCTCCTCGACATCGGTTGTCTGTACGGGCTCGCGTACGAGCCGGGGTACGAGCGGTTATAACGGTGTCTGGTCTGCCGCGCCGCCAATCGAGCGTCGTTCCGCGTTTTATTGTCGAAGTCAGTATAAGAGCGTTAGGTCGGATCATGCAGTGAATCCACCGCTGACGTGCGGGCTGCGCCAGCGGCTTTGGTCCCGCAAGCCGGGGCGTTTTTCAAGCGTTTTCTCAATCGCGCATCACGCGTGTCAACTACGGAGTCTCCATGAACGTCACTCTCAGCCTGGGCCCGCTCGTTTCGCTGATCGCCGGCATTCTGATTCTGATCATGCCGCGCCTGTTGAACTACATCGTCGCGCTTTACCTGATCATCATCGGCGTCATCGGGATCTTCGGCGTGGGCTCGTCGCATCTGTAAGCGACAGGCGACGCGATACCGGGCGCGGTATTTGCGCCCGGTGTCGGGATCAATTTGCGAAAAAAGAGGGTTCGCGCGGTGCCAGCGGCACTCGCACGCATGAAAGCGCGGCCTACGTCATGCGGTTGACACAGGCGGAAAGCGGGCATCGCGCCACGCGAACAATCGACGTGACGTGGCGCGAAGGTGCGGATACGCGAACAACCCGCGCTACGAACGCCCGGCGCCGCGGCTCAACCGTTCGCCAGCTGTTCGAGGCGCAAGCGCCCCTGCAACGACAGCGCGCCGACCGCATAATGATCGGCATTCTGCTGATAGCGCCGGAAGCAGGCCCGTTCGACCAGGAAGGACGCGGCAGCCAGCATGCCATTGCGGCTCAGGCCGAGCCGCCCATGATCGAGTGGCAGCATGGAGTCGCCGGCAAGCTGGCTGGCGGCCGAGAGAATCGTGATGCAATCGGATTTCGAAGGGTTCAGCATGGCTTTCGTCCTCGGAAACGGCGTCTGCATGCGCCATGAGCAAGGCCGATTCGCAGTCCGGCAGGTCACCGGACATCGGCATGAACTTTGATTTTATGCATGGATTTGACAATTTTCCAACCCGCGTTTTGCCGCACTATGCGGTGAACCAAACACTGCCGATCGTGGTCCGGTAATTAACTCCCACTCGAAGCGCGGCTACTGTCGCCGTCCGTAATAACGACTCGTTTTTCGACACGCTTTCCATGCCTGCACACCTCGAAGACTACGCACTCATCGGCGACGGCCATACCGCCGCGCTCATCTCCCGCGACGGTTCCGTCGACTGGCTCTGCTGGCCGCGCTTCGACTCGGGCGCCTGCTTCGCCGCGCTGCTCGGCACGCCCGACAACGGCCGCTGGCAGATCGCCCCCGCCACCCAGGGCGAGCACGGCGCGTGGACCATCACGCGGCGCTATCGCGGTGAAACGCTGATCCTCGAAACCGACTTCGAAACACCCGACGGCGCGGTCACGCTGATCGATTTCATGCCGCCCGGCAACGGCTGGTCCGAGCTGATCCGCATCGTCGTCGGCAAGCGCGGCACCGTGCGCATGAAGATGGAACTCGTGCTGCGCTTCGACTACGGCTTCTCGATTCCGTGGGTCGACAAGCTCAAGCACGACAGCGGCATCAAGGCGATCGTCGGCCCCGACAACGCGGTGCTGCGCACGCCGGTCGAACTGCACGGCGAAGATATGAAGACCGTCGCGGAATTCACGGTGACCGAGGGCGAGCGCGTGCCGTTCTCGCTCGCGTATGCGGCGTCGCATCTGCGCATTCCTCCCGCGCGCGACCCGCACACGTCGCTCGCGCGCACTGAGAACCACTGGCTCGAATGGGCGGCGCGCGGCACCGTCGAAGGACGCTGGGCCGAGCCGATCCGCCGTTCGCTGATCACACTGCGCGCGCTCGCCTACGAGCCGACCGGCGGCATCGTCGCGGCGCCTACCACGTCGCTGCCGGAGAAGCTGGGCGGCACGCGCAACTGGGACTATCGATACTGCTGGCTGCGCGACGCGACCATCACGCTGCTCGCGATGATGCGCGGCGGCTACTACGACGAAGCGCGCGCCTGGCGCAGCTGGCTCGGCCGAGTGATGGCGGGCGCGCCGGACCAGTTGCAGATCATGTACGGCATCGCCGGCGAGCGACGCCTGCCCGAATCCGAAATCGACTGGCTGCCCGGCTACGAGGGCGCGAAACCGGTGCGCATCGGCAACAACGCGGTCGGGCAGCGTCAGCTCGACGTCTACGGCGAAGTGATGAACGCGCTGCATCTCGCGCGCGTGGGCGGCCTGCAGGCGGACGTCACCGCGTGGAGCGTGCAGCGCGCGATGCTCGAGCATCTGACCACGATCTGGCGCGAACCCGACGAAGGCATCTGGGAGACTCGCGGCGGCCGCGAGCATTTCACCTTTTCGAAGGTGATGGCGTGGGTCGCGTTCGACCGCGCGATCCGCTCGGCCGAAATGTTCAAGCTCGACGGCCCGCTCGACGAATGGCGCGCGACGCGCGACACGATCCACGCCGAGGTCTGCGAGAAGGCGTGGAATCCGAAGCTGAACGCGTTCTCGCAGTACTACGGCAGCGACCAGCTCGACGCGAGCGTGCTGCTGATGCCGCTGGTCGCCTTCCTGCCGCCGCAGGACCCGCGCATCAAGGGCACCGTCGAGGCAATCGAGCGGGACCTGATGCATGGCGGCTTCGTGATGCGCTACCGCACCAACGAATACGATGACGGCCTGCCGCCCGGAGAAGGCACCTTTCTTGCGTGTTCGTTCTGGATGGTGGATAACCTCGCGCTGCAGGGGCGCGTGCAGGAAGCGATCGAGATGTACGAGCGGCTGCTCGCGCTGTGCAACGACGTCGGCCTGCTGTCCGAGGAGTACGATCCGGCCGAAAAACGTCTGGTCGGCAATTTTCCGCAGGCGTTCTCGCACGTGGCGCTCGTGCACACCGGCCTGAACCTGATGAAGCACGAGCAGGAGATGGCGCAGGCGACCGGCCATCCGGCACATAACGGCATGCGCTCGATGGAGCTTGAGGCTCAGGCAAGCCCTGATAGCGGCGGAGCAGCATCGCCACTAGCATGACGCCGTGACAGCTTGCGTACACTGAATGCGAGAATTGTTGCATTGCACAAGATTGCTTTGTTCGATATTATCGATCCGACTGTCGGCCAACAACAATGTGCCCACAACCACAATGGCCCGCCGCAACGCTTCACGCGTGTTTGCGAAGCCCAATGCGAACCGCTTAAAACGGAGCAAACATGCTCTATCAACTGCACGAATTCAGCCGGGCGATCTTGAGCCCCCTCACCGCCTGGGCCCAGGCCGCATCGAAATCATTTGCGAATCCGGCCAGTCCGTTAGCCTACGTGCCGGGCGCCACGCGCCTGTCCGCCGGCTACGAACTGCTTTACCGGCTCGGCAAGGATTATGAAAAGCCCGAGTTCAACATTCATCAGATCGTTAAAGACGGACATAACATTCCGATCGTCGAGCAGACGATCATCGAAAAGCCGTTCTGCCGTCTGATGCGCTTCAAGCGCTTCGCGGACGACAGCGAAGCCGTCAGCCAGTTGAAAGACGAACCGGTCGTGCTGGTCTGCGCACCGTTGTCAGGACACCACGCCACGCTGCTGCGCGACACCGTGCGCACGTTGCTGCAAGACCACAAGGTCTACATCACCGACTGGATCGACGCGCGCATGGTGCCACTCGAGGCCGGCTGGTTCGGTCTGAACGACTACATCGCGTATATCCAGGAATTCATTCGCCATATCGGCGCGAAGAATCTGCACGTGATCTCGGTGTGCCAGCCGACCGTGCCGGTGCTCGCCGCCATTTCGCTGATGGCGAGCCGCGGCGAGGACACGCCGCGCACGATGACGATGATGGGCGGCCCGATCGACGCGCGCAAAAGCCCGACCTCGGTCAATTCGCTCGCCACGCAGCATTCGTACGAATGGTTCGAGAACAACGTGATCTTCACGGTGCCGCCGAACTATCCAGGTACGGGCCGCAAGGTCTATCCGGGCTTCCTGCAGCACACCGGCTTCGTCGCGATGAATCCGGAGCGTCACGCGGCATCGCACTGGGATTTCTACCAGAGCCTGCTGCGCGGCGACGAGGACGACGCCGAAGCGCACCGCCGCTTCTACGACGAGTACAACGCGGTGCTCGACATGGATGCCGACTATTACCTCGACACGATCCGCGTCGTGTTCCAGGAATTCCGTCTTGCCGAGGGCACGTGGGTCGTCAACGGCGAACCGGTACGGCCGCAAGACATCACGACGACCGCGCTGTTTACGATCGAAGGCGAACTCGACGACATTTCCGGCGACGGCCAGACCTACGCGGCGCACGACCTGTGCAGCGGCATTGCGGCGAAGAACAAGCGTCACTTCACCGCGGAGAAATGCGGCCACTACGGCATTTTCTCGGGCCGCCGCTGGCGCACGATCATTTACCCGCAATTGCGCGACTTCATTCTCGAGCACAACAAGACCGCAAAAACGGCTAAAGAAAAAGTCGAAGCCTGAGCATTAAACTTGCAATAGCATATAAAAAGCCAACGGTCTCCTTCGAGGCCGTTGGCTTTTTTATCGCGCTTTATTCGTGATACTGATGTTTGGCCGCGGCAATGATCACCGCCGCACGGGCCGTTACTTTCTCAACAGGTACGCGAGCAGCAGTTCGGTATTCATCTGAATCACCTCGCTGCGTTCGGCGGCGCTGCTGAAATCGCGCCCGAGCGTCGCTTCGAGCGTGAAGCGGTTCGACACGATGTAGTAACCCATGCCCGAAAGCGTCACGTAAAAACGCAATGGGTCGACGTTCGTGCGAAACAACCCCGCGCGTTGCCCGCGTTCGAGGATGCCGCCGAGCGTGGCGACGATCGGCGAAATCATTTCGCGTATGCGCGTCGATTTCTGCATGTAGCGTGCTTCATGCAGATTCTCGTTGTTGATGAGCCTCAATAACTCGGGATGATCGCGGTAGTAGTCCCACACGAAATGCGCGAGACGCGTAACCGCCTCGACGGGCGCGACTCCGTTGAGTTCGAGCGTGCGTTCCGCTTCATTGAGTGCGCTGAACGCGTGCTCGAGTACCGCGGTGAATAGCTGCTCCTTGCTACCGAAGTAGTAATAGAGCATTCGTTCATTGGTTTCGGCGCGGCGAGCGATCTGATCGACTCGTGCGCCGAACAGTCCTCCATTTGCAAACTCTTCCGCCGCCGCAAGCAAAATGCGGCGCCTCGTGCCTTCAGGATCTCTTTTGATTTTCGGCTGATTCATGGTGGCATCGTCTTCGTGAGCCGCGTTATCCGGATCGCGCCGCCGGCCTCTCCTCGAGCCTCTTTTTTGGCGGCGTTTAGCGGGCGCGTCGTGGTTGGGAAACACACCCTTTTCTGCGGTCTTTCGAATGAAGCGCTTCGATTATGGCACATGGATTGCGAATGGCAATCCGGGAAATCGGCGATAATGTGCTATTTAGTTCAGGTCGTGCGATCGCACGGCAAACCCCCGCGCCGTAACCGTGACAGACGTCAAAACACTCGCGGATCGCATCGAAGATCTGCTCCCCCAAACGCAATGCACGAAGTGCGGTTATCCCGCATGCCGTCCGTATGCCGAAGCCGTCGCCAGTGGCGAGGCGAACTATAACCAGTGCCCGCCCGGCGGTGCCGAGGGGATCGCGCGCCTCGCCGCGCTGCTCGGCAAGCCGGTGATTCCGCTCAATTCCGCCAATGGCGTCGAACGTCCGCGCCCCTTGGCGGTTATCGACGAACAGGTGTGCATCGGCTGCACGCTATGCATGCAGGCGTGTCCGGTCGACGCGATAGTTGGCGCACCGAAACAGATGCACACCGTGATCCCCGAGCTCTGCACCGGCTGCGACCTGTGCGTGCCGCCCTGCCCGGTCGACTGCATCGCGATGCTGCCCGTGACCGGCGAGGCCACCGGCTGGGATGCATGGAGCCAGAGCGAGGCAGACGCGGCGCGGGCGCATCATAACCGCCACGAGAGCCGTCTCGCGCGCGAGCGCGACGCCGCTGAAGCGCGTGCTGCGGCGCGGCGAGCCGCGAGTGCGAGCGCGCCGGGGGCGGCGGCGTCGGGCGCGGCTCCAGCGAGCGGCGCGACAACGCCGTCCGAGGCCCCCGCCGCCCCGAGTGCGGACGACGCCGAAGCGAAGAAACGCGCGATCATCCAGGCCGCGCTCGAACGCGCGCGCAAGAAGAAAGAAGAGATGGCCGCGAAAGGCCAGGGACCGCTGAACACCGAGAACGTCAGCGCCGACGTGCAGGCGCAGATCGACGCCGCCGAAGCGCGCCGCCGCCGTCTCGGTCTTGCCAGCGGCGACGACACACACGGCTCGGAGCCGTCGTCGAACGAGTCCGATGATTCAAAGCCGCCGTCCGGCTCGCCGCCGAGCGCGCGCTGACCGCCCCCGGCGCAACCTTCCCACCCACACGGACCCGCTCCGCATGAACGCGAACAAACGCCGCGCGATCTACGAAACGCTTCAGAGCCTGAATCCGCACCCGACCACCGAGCTCGAGTACACGACGCCGTTCGAGCTGCTGATCGCGGTGCTGCTGTCGGCACAAGCAACCGACGTGTCGGTCAACAAGGCGATGCGCAGGATGTTCCCGGTCGCGAACACGCCGCAGAAGGTGTTGGAACTCGGTGAGGAAGGTGTCGCGAGCTATATCAAGACGATCGGCCTGTATCGCACGAAGGCGAAGAACGTGATCGCGACCTGCCGCATCCTGCTCGACCAGTACGGCGGCGAGGTGCCCGAGGATCGCGAGGCCCTCGAAGGGCTGCCGGGTGTCGGCCGCAAAACGGCCAACGTGATCCTGAACACCGCGTTCGGCCATCCGACCATCGCGGTCGACACGCACATTTTCCGCGTCGCGAACCGCACCGGCCTCGCGCCCGGCAAGGACGTGCGCGCGGTCGAAGCGGCCCTCGAAAAATTCACGCCCGCCGAATTCAGGAAGGATGCGCACCACTGGCTGATCCTGCATGGACGGTACGTGTGCAAGGCGCGCCGGCCGGAATGCTGGCATTGCGTGATCGAGCCGCTGTGCGAGTTCCGGCCGAAGACTCCGCCGCCCGATCTTTAACGGCGGCCCACTCGAAACCGCAGACCGCGCAGCGCGCCTGCAGCCCGAACGGCCGCCGCGTAAAATGATGCTTTACACGCGGTGCGCACTGCGTACACACGCCGTCGCGCTCCGCGCACGCCCCACTCCCACGCACCGGTTCCACGATGTTCAATCCCAGCCGCGACGAAGTTCGCCTCTTTTTCACCGACACCTGGCGCAAACAGCGCCAAGGCGAGATTCTGACGCCGCTCGAGGCGATCGCCGCCGATTGGATCGTCGAGCATCCCGAGTATCACGCCGACCTCGCCGACGCCCCCGCTGCCCAGGCGCAGGACTATTCGCCGGAGCGCGGCCAGACCAATCCGTTCCTGCACCTGTCGATGCATCTGGCGATCTCTGAACAACTGTCGATCGACCAGCCGCCCGGCATTCGCGCCGCCCATGAGCGGCTCGCCGCACGCCTCGGCTCGACGCACGAGGCGCAGCACGCGATCATGGACTGCCTCGGCGAAACCATCTGGGAAGCGCAGCGCACCGGCACGCCGCCGGACACGGACGCGTATTTGCAGCGTATCGAACGGCGCGCGACGCGCGACTGAAGCAGCTGGAAACCCCGGCTCGATGGCCTCAAAGCAAAACACCCCGCCAAGGCGGGGTGTTTTGCTTTTGAAGCCGCGGCGCGAAACCCGCGCCCTACGCTTACTTCTTCTGCACGAGGTCGCCTTCCAGCGATTCGACGTAAGCGGCGATGTCCTTCATGTCGCCTAGCGACAGGCTCTGCACCTGTGCCTGCATGATCGGGTTGTTGCGGCCGAGGTGCGGATTGCCGGTGCCCATCTGGTACTGACGCAGCGCCCAGTACACATAGTCGGAGTGCTGACCGGCCAGCTTCGGATACTCCGGGCTCACCGGCTTGTTCAGGCCGGGACCGTGGCAGGCCGCGCAGTTATGACTGTCGGCGAGCACCTTGCCGTTGCCCGCGTCAGCCGCGTGCGCGACGTTCGCCATGGCCAGACCGATTACCGCCGCCGCGCCGACGGCCTTGAATACCGTGTGGAGTGCCTGTTGGGGCTTGATCATGAAATCTCCTATCCCGCGAATTGGATGTACTGTGACCGACGCCGATCACTTGTCGGGATTGTTTTTCGAAGCGGCAGTTTGCGCTGCGTAGTAGGCGGCAATGTCGGCAATGTCCTGATCCGACAGCGAGGTCGCGATCGCGTGCATCGTGTCGAAATGGCGGTCGCCCTTCTTGTAGGCGCGCAGCGCGATCTCGAGGTAGGCCTGATTTTGCCCGCCGAGCTTCGGCACGCGGAAAACCTCTGGATAAGCCGTGCGGTATTCAGGGATGCCGTGGCAGCCGATACACATCGCGACCTTGTCCTGGCCCGCCTTGGCGTTGCCTACGACATCCGCTGCCTGCGCACTGACCGCGTACCCCGCGAGCACCGACAGCGCTGCGATCACGACGTGTTTGCCGACGAATTTATTCATAGATGTAACCTGGCTTGAGGGGAAACGGGTGCCCACAAAGGCAGCGGTCCGGCCGTTCTTCTTATAAGGTGGCCACGCAGGCCAAAAAAATCGGGCCCATTGTACCGCGACGCCGCGCCGAACGTCCACAACGCGCGGGAGCCGCGCAACGCCCGTCTGGACGGGCCGCGCGCCCTGCTCGCGGCGGCTTCACGATGACGCCACAGCGGCACCAGCGCGTCTACCCGGCGCGGCTCACACCATACGTGAGCCGGTTTCAGGCCAACAGGCCTTCTGACTTATACTGGGTTTTTTCCCGCACAAGAGCATCTCGCCATGCGTTTCGAAGGCTCATCGCAGTACGTCGCCACCGACGACCTCAAGCTCGCGGTCAACGCCGCGATGACGCTCAAGCGTCCGCTCCTGATCAAGGGCGAGCCCGGCACCGGAAAGACCATGCTCGCCGAGGAAGTCGCCGCCGCGCTCGGCATGCCGCTTTTGCAATGGCACATCAAGTCGACCACCAAGGCCCAGCAGGGCCTGTACGAATACGACGCGGTGTCGCGTCTGCGCGATTCGCAGCTCGGCGACGAACGCGTGAAGGACATCCGCAACTACATTGTCAAGGGCGTGCTGTGGCAGGCGTTCGAATCGGACGAGCAGAGCGTGCTGCTGATCGACGAGATCGACAAGGCCGACATCGAATTCCCGAACGACCTGCTGCGCGAACTCGACCGCATGGAGTTCTACGTGTACGAGACGCGCGAGTTGGTGCGCGCGAAGCATCGCCCGCTCGTGATCATCACGTCGAACAACGAGAAGGAACTGCCCGACGCGTTCCTGCGCCGCTGCTTCTTTCACTACATCAAGTTTCCGGACGCGACGACGATGCAGCAGATCGTCGACGTGCACTACCCCGGCATCAAGAAGGATCTGCTCGCCGCCGCGCTGCAGAGCTTCTTCGAGCTGCGCAACGTCGCCGGGCTGAAGAAGAAGCCGTCCACCTCCGAACTGCTCGACTGGCTCAAGCTGCTGCTCGCCGAAGACATTCCGCCCGAAGCGCTGCGCTCGGCCGACCACAAGCAGATCGTGCCGCCGCTGCACGGCGCGCTGCTGAAGAACGAACAGGACGTGGGCCTGTTCGAGCGGCTGCTGTTCATGAACCGCAACAACCGTTGAGCGGGCACCGTGCCGCACGACATCCAGGCCCTAGCATGCTGATCGACTTCTTCTACTCGCTGCGCGCCGCCAAACTGCCGGTCTCGGTGAAGGAATACCTGACACTGCTCGAAGCGCTGAAGGCCAACGTGATCGCGCCGTCGCTCGACGAGTTCTACTACTTGTCGCGCATCACGCTCGTGAAAGACGAGCAGTACTTCGACAAGTTCGACCAGGCGTTCGGCGCCTTTTTCAACGGTGTCGCGGCGAGCTCGGAGCTCGCGTTCGAGATTCCGCTCGACTGGCTGAAGAAGCAGCTGCAACGCGATCTGTCGCCCGAGGAGAAAGCGCAGATCGAAGCGATGGGCGGCATCGACAAGCTGATGGAGCGTCTGAAGGAACTGTTCGACGAGCAGAAGGAGCGCCACGAGGGCGGCAACAAATGGATCGGCACGGGTGGCACGTCGCCGTTCGGCAACGGCGGCTATAACCCCGAGGGGGTGCGCATCGGCGGCGACGCGGCCGGCAATCGCACCGCCGTCAAGGTCTGGGAAGCGCGCGCGTACCGCGACTACGACGACCAGGTCGAAATCGGCACACGCAACATCAAGGTGGCGCTGCGACGCTTGCGCCGCTTCGCCCGCGAGGGCGCCGCGGAAGAACTCGATCTGCCCGACACGATCCGCAGCACCGCCGCGAACGCCGGTTGGCTCGATCTGAAGATGGTGCCCGAGCGGCACAACAACGTGAAGGTGCTGATGCTGCTCGACGTCGGCGGCTCGATGGACGATCACGTGAAGCGCACCGAGGAGCTGTTCTCCGCCGCGAAGGCCGAGTTCAAGCACCTCGAGTTCTACTACTTCCACAACTGCGTGTACGACTTCCTGTGGAAGAACAACCGCCGCCGCCACGCCGAGCGCACGCCGACGTGGGACGTGCTGCACAGGTTCACGCCGGACTACAAGCTGATCTTCGTCGGCGACGCGACGATGAGCCCGTACGAAGTGTTGCAGCCGGGCGGCTCGGTCGAGTACAACAACGCCGAGGCCGGCGCCGTATGGCTGCGCCGGCTCGCCGATCACTTCCCGCACTTCGCGTGGCTGAACCCCGAACCGGAAGCACTGTGGCCGTATCGGCAGTCGGTCAGCGCGATACGCGAAGTGCTGGGCCACCGCATGTATCCGCTGACGCTCGCGGGCCTGGAGACGGCCATGCGGGTGCTGAGCAAGTAACGCCCGTCGTTCCGGAACCCGCGTCCCGACGCTTCAACTTCCACAACAACAAAGCCTTCGCATGAGTTCGTCCCCGTCGCCCCAGCTGTCCCCCGCCGCCGCGCCGCAGAGGCGCTTCAATCCGCTCGCCGATACGTCGCTGTCGACGATCGTCGCGGGCTTCGTCGCGGCGATGACCGGCTACACGAGCTCGCTCGTGCTGATGTTCCAGGCGGGCCAGGCCGCGCATCTGAGCGACGCGCAGATTTCGTCGTGGATCTGGGCGCTGTCGATCGGCATGGGCCTCTGTACGATCGGCCTGTCGCTGCGCTTTCGCGCGCCGATCGTGATCGCGTGGTCGACGCCGGGCGCGGCGCTCCTGGTGTCGTCGCTGCCGCATGTCGAGTATGCGCAGGCCATCGGCGCGTTCATCTTCTGCGCGGCGCTGCTGACGCTGGTCAGCGTCACCGGCTGGTTCGACGCGCTGATGAAGCGGATTCCGTCCGGCCTCGCGGCGGCGCTGCTCGCGGGCATCCTGTTCGAAATCGGCATCGAGATTTTCCGCGCCGCGCAGTACCAGACCGCGCTCGTGCTGACGATGTTCTTCACCTACCTGATCGTCAAACGGTTTGCGCCGCGTTACGCGATTCCGAGCACGCTCGTGGTCGGCACGGCAGCCGCCGGCGGCCTCGGGCTGCTCGACTTCAGCCACTTTCACGTCGCGCTCGCGCATCCGGTGCTGACGATGCCGTCGTTTTCGGTGGCGGCGTGCGTGAGCATCGGCATTCCGCTGTTCGTGGTCGCGATGGCCTCGCAGAACGTGCCGGGCATCGCGGTGCTGCGCGCCGACGGCTATACGACCCCGTCCGCGCCGCTGATCGCGACGACCGGCGTCGCGTCGCTGCTGCTCGCGCCGTTCGGCTCGCACGGCATCAATCTTGCGGCGATCACAGCGGCGATCTGCACCGGCCCGGAAGCGCACGAAAACCCCGCGCGGCGCTACACGGCGGCGGTATGGGGCGGCATTTTTTATCTGCTCGCGGGCGTGTTCGGCGCGACGATCGCCGCGCTGTTCGCGGCGTTTCCGAAGGAGCTGGTCGTCTCTGTCGCGGCGCTCGCGCTGTTCGGCTCGATCATGAGCGGCCTCGCCAATGCGATGCACGATACGCGGCAGCGCGAGGCGGCGCTCGTCACGTTCATGGTGACCGCCTCGGGGCTCACGCTGCTGTCGATCGGCTCGGCGTTCTGGGGGCTCGTCGCCGGCGTGATCACGCAAGTCGTGCTGAACGCGCGCCGCGTGTGAACGGAACAGCGCGCCCGGCTGTCCGTACCCGGTGTTCATGCCGTCCTCGGCGATCCGCCATAGAATAGATGTATCCGGCAGCGTTTCCCGGCGCCATCGCGGGACGCGCTGCGGCTTGACCCGCGGCCGCCGGCGCCGGCTGATTGCTGTGTTTTGTCCAGCCGGCGCGGTGGCATCCTCATTTCTCCTGAACCACGGCGCACATGCGCCCTGAAGGCCCGAACATGACAACCGCACTCGACCAACTCAAGCAATACACCACCGTGGTGGCCGACACTGGCGACTTCCAGCAGCTCGCGCAGTACAAGCCGCGCGATGCGACCACTAATCCGTCGCTGATTCTGAAGGCCGTGCAGAAAGACGACTACCGGCCGCTGCTCGAAAAGACCGTGAAGGCGCATGCGTCGAAGCCGGTCGGTGCGATCATCGACCAGTTGCTGATCGCGTTCGGCACCGAAATCCTGAAGATCATCCCCGGGCGGGTGTCGACCGAAGTCGACGCGCGCCTGTCGTTCGACATCGAAGGTTCGATCAAGAAAGCCCATGAACTGATCGCGCTGTACAAGGAGCACGGCATCGAACGCGACCGCGTGCTGATCAAGCTCGCATCGACGTGGGAAGGCGTGCGCGCGGCCGAGGTGCTGCAGAAGGAAGGCATCAGCTGCAACATGACGCTGCTGTTCTCGCTCCCGCAGGCTGCCGCCTGCGCGGAAGCCGGCGCGCAGCTGATCTCGCCGTTCGTCGGCCGCATCTGCGACTGGTACAAGAAGAGCGCCGGCAGCGCGTGGGACGAAGCGAAAGACGGCGGCGCCAACGATCCGGGCGTCAAGTCGGTGCGCCGCATCTATGCGTACTACAAGAAGTTCGGCTACAAGACCGAGGTGATGGGCGCGAGCTTCCGCACGACCTCGCAGATCCTGGAACTGGCCGGCTGCGATCTGCTGACAATCAGCCCGGACCTGCTGCAAAAACTGCACGACAGCACCGACAAGATCGAGCGCAAGCTGTCGCCGGAGGCATCGCACCAAGCGGACATCGAGCGCGTGCCGGTCGACGAAAAGTCGTTCCGCTTCCTCGTCAACGACGACGCGATGGCGACCGAGAAGCTCGCCGAAGGCATCCGCACGTTCGCCGCGGACGCAATCAAGCTGGAAAAGCTGATCGACACGCTGCGCTGAGGTGCCGCAGGCGACGGCCGTGGCGGGCTGAGTGACGCCACGTTCACGCTCGCCGCGCTGCGCCCGCTCCGCTCGAAAGCCATCCATGACAGGCGGCGCTGAACCTCACGGCTCAGCGCCGCTCCCCGTTTACGCCGCGACTACAATCGACTGCACGCCCCTCCCCGCCCGAGCTGGCGAGGACCGACGGCGCCCGCCCAACGCCTGACCCAAGGAGACGATCATGTACGTTCAGCCCTACGTGTTCTTCAACGGCCGTTGCCAGGAAGCGCTCGACTACTACACCGACAAACTCGGCGCCCAGGTGACCTTCAAGATGCTGTTCAAGGACGCGCCACCCGATGCGCAAAACCCGCCGCGCCCCGAGCTCGCCGACAAGATCATGCACGCGAACGTGCAGCTGGGCTCGAGCACGTGGATGGCTTCCGACGGCAACTGCGATCCGGCGGCCGGCCCGTTCAATGGCTTCAGCCTGTCGCTGACCGTCGAAGACAGCGCGTCGGCGGAAAAATGCTTCAACGCGCTCGCCGATGGCGGCCAGGTCGTGATGCCGTTCCAGCCAACGTTCTGGAGCAAGGGCTTCGGTATGGTGGTGGATCGCTTCGGCATGATGTGGATGGTCACGCTGCCGCCGCAGGCTTGAGGCTTCGCGGCCGAGCCTTTGCGTTCGACCGCTCGACCACCTACCCGCCACGCGTCGCCCGCTCGTGCCGCTCGATGTTCCAGTTCGGCTCGGTCTCCAGCAATAGCGCACGCAGCCGGTCCACCTGCTCCGCGAGCCGCTGACCGAGCCAGTACGGCCCTTGCCAGTCGGGCGGCAACGCGGTGGTCACGTCGCCATGCCCCTTCGCGAGCGGCGCCGCGGCCGGAATGCCGAAGCGCGACGGACGGCCGAAGCGCAGCCCGCGCGCGGTGGACAACAGGATCGCGCGCACGGCCCGCACCTCGGCGCCGCACTGCGCTGCATAGGCGCTGCGCGCGGCGGCGGCGGCGTTCATCAGCGGCCCGGTGGCCAGCAGTTCGAGCGAGCTGAGCACCGAGCGATGCAGTCGCTGGATCTCCTCGAGCCTCGACTGCGGCACGTCGATTTCCTTTGCGACCGACGGCATCAACGAGCGCAGTTGCACGAGCCGCTTGTTGATTCGCAGAAAGCGCTTGACCTGCTCTTCTTCGGTGATCGTCTCGCCGTCGAGCAGGCGCGCGTAGATGCCGGCGCATTCGCGCAGATTGGCGGCCAGCCCGTAGCGCCACGAATACGTTGCGTGCAGCGGAAACGCGAACGAAAACGCCAGCGCGATCACGATGCCGATCAGCACGTTCAGCGTGCGCCACAGGCCGACATCGATCAGGTTGTCGCCGTGGCCCGCGACGATGCACATCGTGATCGCGGTCAGAAGCCCGATATAGCCGGACGAGCCGATCGCGAACCACGCGCAGATCGACGCGATGATCGCCTCCAGCACATAGGTGAGCGGCAGCGAGCCGATGAAGTTCTGCTGCACGATCAGCAACAGGCCGATCGACGCACCGAGCAGCGTACCGGCCGCGCGTTCGGCCGCCTTCTTGCGGATATTGCCGTGATGCTGCAAGCCGCCGATCACCACCAGCAGCGTCACCGACGACCAGATGCCGTGCGGGATATCGATTCCGGTCGTCGCCAGAATCGACACCAGCATCGCGAGGCCGACGCGCAGGCTATGCAGCACCTTCGCGTGGCGGTACCGGTAATACGGCGACGTGACCGCGCGCACCATCCGGCTCAGCGCCGCGCGGCGGGGGATCACAGTGGGAGTATCGGCAGCAGCCATGGTGGGGCGCGGCAAACGCGTGAAAGGACGGTTCCGCTATCCTGCCCTGGAGTACCCCGCAAACACAAACGCCCGCCGACTCGCGTCGGCGGGCGTTGCGTGTTTCAGACCGTAACGTTGCAGCCGGAATCAGCCTTCGACGACGTCCAGGTAGTCTTCCGGACGGGTGCGGTCCTCGGCGCGCTGCATGCCCACCGCGCGCACGATCAGGCTCACGACCACCGACACCACGAGGTTCACGATCAGCGACCACACCGCCGCATAGCCCGGAATCGCCATGCCGAACAGATGGATCGTGAAGATCGAGCCCGCGAGGTTCAACGAAATCGCCATCCACGTACCGGTCGCGATGCCTGCCCCCCAGCCGAGCAGCAGACCCCGATAGTCGAGCACCCGCGTGTAGAGACCGAGCACGATGGCCGGCAGCGTCTGGATGATCCAGATCCCGCCGAGCAGCTGCAGCTGGATCGCGTAGGTCAGCGGCAGACCCAGAATGAACGCAACCGCGCCGACCTTGACGATCAGCGACACCAGCTTCGCGACATTGGTCTCCTGCTCGTGCGTCATGTTGCGGTTGATGAACTCCTTGTGCACGTTGCGCGTGTACAGGTTCGCCGCCGCGATCGACATGATCGCCGCCGGCACCAGCGCGCCGATACCGATCGCCGCGAACGCGACGCCGACGAACCACGACGGGAAGAAGTGCAGGAACAGCGCCGGCACCGCGAAGTTCGGGCCGAAGGCCTTGAAGTACGGCGCAAACTCGGGCATGTCCTTCACGCCGGCCGCGAGCGCCATGAAGCCGAGCAGCGCGAGCAGGCCCAGCACCAGCGAATACGCCGGCAGCAACGCCATATTGCGGCGGATCGTGTTGCCCGACTTCGACGACAGCACCGCGGTAATCGAGTGCGGGTACAGGAACAGCGCGAGCGCCGAACCCACCGCGAGCGTCGCGTACGCGCTATAGCCGTTCAGGCTCGACACGTCCGGCGACTTCAGCAGCAGCTTGGCCGGCGGCACCGCGCCGAAGATATGGCCGAAGCCGCCGAGCTGCGGCGGAATCACGATGATCGCGGCGAAGATCGTCACGTAGATCAGAATGTCCTTGACGACCGCGATCATTGCCGGCGCGCGCAGGCCCGACGTGTACGTGTACGCCGCGAGGATCGCGAACGCGATGATCAGCGGCAGATCGCCGACGAAGCCGGTGGTGTCGAAACCGAGCGCGCCGATCACCACTTCGATACCGACCAGCTGCAGCGCGATGTACGGCATCGTCGCGACGATGCCGGTCACGGCGACCGCGAGCGCGAGCATGCGGCTGCCGTAGCGGGCCGACACGAAGTCCGCCGACGTCACGTAGCCGTGGCGCTTCGCGATGCTCCACAGCTTCGGGAACACGACGAACGCGAACGGATAGATCAGGATCGTGTACGGCAGCGCGAAGAAGCCGGTTGCGCCCGCGCCGAACACGAGCGCCGGCACCGCGATGAAGGTGTACGCGGTGTACAGGTCGCCGCCGAGCAGGAACCACGTGACGATCGTGCCGAAGCGCCGGCCGCCGAGACCCCACTCTTCGAGATGCGCGAGATCGCCGCGCCGCCAGTGGGCCGCGACGAAACCGAGAATCGTGACGCCGATGAAAAACAGAACGAAGACGAAAGTTGCAATGGGGTTCATCGTTGTGCGCCCCCGTTCGGGCGACCCGTATAGCGGGACTTGGTCTTCACATAGACGAACGCGGTGATGACCGCGCTGATCAGCACCCACAGCAGCTGGTACCAGTAGAAGAACGGGAAATCGAACAGCTGCGGCTCGATCCGGTTGTAGGACGGCACCCAGATCATCGCGATCCACGGTAGCAGCAATAGCCAGAGCCAGTGCTTGCTGGCTTTCTTCACGTCGGCGTCGTGAGCCATGACGTCTCCTGTTTTTTCCTATTTTGAATTTATCTGCCCGTGGTCGACGGGAGGAGGAACTCAGCGGGTGGTCGTCCCGCGGTCCGCCACGGGCTCCCCGAAAGCCTCGAAAGAGTATAGGAGTGGCGAACGCCCGGTCAAGCCGGGGCGACCCCGAGGCACATTGGCGTCCAACGATGCAGACTGGATGACGCCGCAGCATCGACGTGAAAAAAATACCGGAAGCAAAACGGCCGTGCCGACTGATACACCGGCACGGCCGTCTGGTTTTCCGTTCACAGACGGGAATTCAGCGCTCAGATCGCAAACGATGCGCCCGTCTGCCCCGTCGATTCGCGCAGGCCCTTGATCCACTTGCGCGCCGGCAAGCCGAGCTCGGCCTCGATCAGCTTCGCGCGCGCGTCGAGCGCGGCGAACGGTACGTCGAGCGCGGGGCCCGAGAACGCGATCGCGATGCGGTTGCCGTCGTGCACTTCGGGCAGCGCGACGACGCGGCCGTCGAAGGCTTCGTTCAGGCGCTTCATGTTGCGCACGAAGCTCGGGTGATCGCCGAACAGATTCACCGTGACGATGCCCGCGTCGGTCAGACACGCGCGCGCCGCGCGGTAAAAGCCGACGCTGTCGAGCACCGGGCCGCGCGCGGTCGCGTCGTAGACGTCGATCTGCAGCGCGCCGATGGTGCCGTGGTTCGCGCTCTCGTTGACGAAGTCCCACGCGTCGGTTTCGTGCACGGTCAGGCGCGCATCGTCGGGCGGCAGTTCGAACATCGTGCGCGCGGCCACCACGACCGCCGGATTCAGCTCGACGGCCTCGACCTTCGCGCTCTTCAGGAAGCGATGCGCGAACTTGGTCAGCGCCGCCGCGCCGAGCCCGAGCTGCACGATGCGCTTCGGCGTTTCGAGGAACAGCAGCCAGGCCATCATCTGCTGCGCGTATTCGAGTTCGATGTGATCGGGCTTGCGCAGGCGCATCGCGCCTTGCACCCATTCCGTGCCGAAATGCAGGTAGCGCACGCCGCCCTCTTCGGAGAACGTCACCGGTGCGAAGCGCGGCTTGCGCGGCGCTTCGATTTGCGGCGCGTCGTGAAGCTCATGATCGACGGCGCGGTTCGCGTTGCGCGCGGTTTTTGGCGCCTGTCTGGGCGCCATTTTCTGCTTACCGCCGATGGCTTCGGCGTCCCGGTTACGGAAAGCGCGCGCCTCGGCCGAAGCGCGCTTGATCAGTTTCGTCATGTGTGGATGTCGCGCCGCGGGCGCATGATTTTTGGTCGACCGAGAGCATAGCATTCGCGGCGCGCACGATCGCTCCGAGCCGCCCGCCGGCGGCCCGTGCGCACATCAGCACATCAGCTCACTTCACACCCATCACGTCACTCGACGCGTACCGCCTTGAGCGCCTCGTTCAGCGTGCGGCTCGGCCGCATCACCTCTTCGAGCTTGTTGAAGTCTGGCTTGTAGTAGCCGCCGATGTCCGCCGGCGCGCCCTGCACCGACGCGAGCTCCGCCACGATCACCTGCTCGTTGGCGGTCAGCTGTGTCGCGAGCGGCGCGAACTGCGCGGCGAGCGCGGCATCGTCCGTTTGCGCGGCCAGCTCCTGCGCCCAGTACATCGCCAGATAGAACTGGCTGCCGCGATTGTCGAGCTCGCCCGTCTTCGGGCTCGGGCTGCGGTTGTTGTCGAGCAGCTTGCCGGTTGCGGTGTCGAGCGTCTTCGCGAGGATCTTCGCCCGGTTGTTGCCGGTCTTGATGCCCAGCTCTTCGAGCGACACCGCGAGCGCGAGGAATTCGCCGAGCGAGTCCCAGCGCAGATGGTTCTCTTCGACGAGCTGCTTCACGTGCTTCGGCGCCGAACCGCCCGCGCCGGTCTCGTACATGCCGCCGCCCGCCATCAACGGCACGATCGACAGCATCTTTGCGCTCGTGCCCAGCTCCATGATCGGGAACAGGTCGGTCAGATAATCGCGCAGGATGTTGCCGGTGACCGAGATCGTATCGAGCCCGCGCACGACGCGCTCGAGCGTGTAACGCATCGCGCGCACCTGCGACATGATCTGGATGTCGAGGCCGGTGGTGTCGTAATCCTTCAGGTAAGCCTCGACCTTCTTGATCAGCTCGGCTTCGTGCGGACGATACGGATCGAGCCAGAACACGGCAGGCGTGCGCGAATTGCGCACGCGCGTGACCGCGAGCTTGACCCAGTCGCGGATCGCCGCGTCTTTCACTTCGCACATGCGCCAGATGTCGCCCTGCTCGACGTTCTGCGTGAGCAGCACCTCGCCGCTCGCGAGATCGACGATGCGCGCCTCGCCGTCTTCCGGCACTTCGAAGGTCTTGTCGTGCGAGCCGTATTCTTCCGCCTTCTGCGCCATCAGGCCGACGTTCGGCACCGTGCCCATCGTGACCGGATCGAACGCGCCGTTGGTCTTGCAGAAGTTGATGATCTCCTGGTAGATGCGCGCGAAGGTGCTCTCCGGGATCACCGCCTTGGTGTCTTTCGGACGGCCGTCGGCGCCCCACATCTTGCCGCCGGCGCGAATCATCGCCGGCATCGACGCATCGACGATCACGTCGTTCGGCGCGTGCAGGTTCGAGATACCCTTCGCCGAATCGACCATCGCCAGTTCCGGACGATGCTCGTGGCACGCGTGCAGGTCGCGGATCACTTCCTCGCGCTGCGATTCCGGCAGCGTCTCGATCTTCTCGTACAGATTGACGAGGCCGTTGTTGACGTTCACGCCGAGTTCGTCGAACAGCTTGCCATGCTTCGCGAACGCGTCCTTGTAGAACACCTTCACCGCGTGGCCGAAGACGATCGGATGCGAGATCTTCATCATCGTCGCCTTCACGTGCAGTGACAGCATCATGCCGGTCTTGCGCGCGTCTTCCATCTGGTCTTCATAGAACGCGAGCAGCGCCTTTTTGCTCATGAACATGCTGTCGATGATCTCGCCGTCCTCTAGCGCGACCTTCGGCTTCAGCACGATCGTCTTGCCGTCCTTGGTGACGAGTTCCATCTTCACGTCGCGCGCGCGATCGAGCGTCATCGACTTTTCGCCGTGATAGAAGTCGCCGTGCCGCATGGTGGCGACGTGCGTGCGCGACGCCATGCTCCATTCGGTCATGCTGTGCGGATGCTTGCGCGCGTAGTTCTTCACCGCGGCCGGCGCGCGACGGTCCGAGTTGCCCTCGCGCAGCACCGGGTTGACCGCGCTGCCGAGACACTTCGAGTAGCGCTGACGGATCGCCTTCTCGGCGTCGGTCTTCGGATCTTCCGGATAGTCGGGCACCTTGTAGCCCTTCGCCTGCAGCTCCTTGATCGCGCTCGTCAGTTGCGGCACCGATGCGCTGATGTTGGGCAGCTTGATGATGTTAGTGTCGGGCAACGAGGTCAGGCGACCCAGTTCAGCGAGGTTGTCGGGCACCCGCTGCGCTTCGGTCAGAAACTCGGGGAACTCACCGAGGATGCGGCCCGCGACCGAGATGTCGCTGGTCTCGACCTCGATGCCGGCCGGCCTGGTGAAGGTCCGGATGATCGGCAGGAACGCGGCGGTCGCGAGCAGCGGGGCCTCGTCGGTGAGGGTGTAGATGATGGTCGGTTGCTGGGTCGTCATTGCTAGGCTCTGGGCGGGCGGTTGAGAGGCATCTCGCGCGTGATACCGGCAGGATGCGCAAGCGTCGATCAGGAAAACGACAACACGAGGACACAAACGCTGTGCGCGGCGGATGGCGACGCGGGGCCCTGGAACCCCAAAGCGGAACGATTAAGCGAACACGGCGGACTGCGTCGCGCAGCGGGTCGCACGTCTTGATTCTGCCTCATTTTTGGGCTGACGGAAAAGCGGGCGGACCGGACCTCCCGTGCGTCGCACGCCCACATCGATACAATGAGCTGATGTACGGGAATTCCCGCAGATCTGCCAATCGAAGCCGGAGAGCGTCATGGACGGCGATACCAGCAAAGCCCAATCCGACTGGATTTCCCGTTCGGAAACCAGCGGCGGAGTCGAACGCATCGAAGCCTTTTTCCACGGCAATGCATACTCGCTGCATCGGCACGACACCTACGCTATCGGCCTGACGCTCGCCGGCGTTCAGTGCTTTCACTACCGGCGCGGCTTGCGCACCAGCCTGCCCGGACAGACGATGGTGCTGCATCCCGACGAAGCGCACGACGGTCAGGCCGGCACGCAGGAGGGATTCCGTTATCAGATGATTTACGTGCAGCCAGCCGCCATCCAGGAGGTCCTCGGCGGCCGGCCGCTGCCATTCGTCGAAGGCGGAGTCACGAACGATCCACGGCTGTTCGAAGCGACGAAGACAGCACTGCGCCAGATGCGCGGCGACGCGGAGCCGCTCGAGCGCGACGACGCGCTCGCCGGTCTCGCGCTCGCGCTGGATAGCGTGTCGGACGCCCGAGCTGCGCGCAGGTCCGCGGATTTCGCGGCAGCGCAGCGGGCACGGGAATATCTTCATGCATCGAGCAGCCGCGTCGTCACGCTGGATGAACTTGCCGCCGTCAGCGGACAGGACCGCTGGAGCCTGTCGCGCGATTTTCGAACCTTTTACGGCACCAGCCCCTATCACTACCTGGTCATGCGCCGGCTCGAAGCGGCGCGCGCGATGATGCTGCGCGGCGTTTCCCTCGTGGACACGGCGGCAGCGGCCGGCTTCGCCGACCAGAGCCACATGACCCGGCATTTTCGTCACGCATACGGGATCCCGCCCGCGCGTTGGCTCGCGATGACGAGCGATCGTCGCGCCGGCTAGCACAAACTTGCACGATCGTTCAAGACACTCGCCGGCGGCCAGCCTAAGCTCTGTTCCAGATATCCCCCGAATGGAGCCACCATGCACAGCGATTCCCAGCCGACACCCGAGCAACGCGGCCAGTACAAGACGATCAATCTGCTCGACAAGATCCGTCAGATCGACGACCACTGGCAGCCGCGCGTCGTTGCCGAAATGAACGACTATCAGTTCAAGGTCGTAAAGATAGAGGGTGATTTCGTCTGGCACCGGCATGCCGACACCGACGAGACCTTCATCGTTCTCGAAGGCCGCTTGCGCATCGACTTTCGCGACCGCTCGATCGAACTGCTTGCCGGTGAAATGGCGGTGGTTCCAAAAGGAGTCGAGCACAAGCCGTATGCCGGCTCCGAAGTGAAGCTGCTGCTGATCGAACCGCGTGGCGTCGTGAACACCGGCGATACGACCAACGAAAGAACGGCCGAAAACGACGTATGGATTTGAGAGCCGCCATGCAAACGCCGCCGCCGATCGTTCGCGAAGCCGTTTTCCCCGCCGATACGCGCAAGCTCGTCGCCGTGATCCGCGAGTATGTCCAGTGGCTGGACCTGGATCTGTCGTACCGTGGATTCGATGCCGAAATGGACGCGTTCGAAGCGGTTTACACGTTGCCATCCGGCATGTTCTTCGTCGCCGATGCCGGCGGCGAACTCGCCGGTTGCGCGGGGCTGCTGCGCCATAGCGCCGGGACCGCCGAAATCAAGCGCCTCTTCGTTCGCGACGCATTCAGAGGGATGCGTCTCGGGGAAACGCTGGTGAACTCGGTGATCGGGAAGGCAAAATCGTTGGGCTTCTCGAAGCTGGTCCTCGACTCGGTGCCGAAAACCGCTTTCGCGCAGCGCATCTACGAGCGATTGGGGTTCGTAGAAATCGCGCCCTTCTACGCAAATCCGGTCGAGGGCACGAGGTTTCTTGCACTCGAGCTTTGACGGCGCGGCGCGCGCGGCGCGGCGTCGCTCATCTTGAACCTTCTCACCGCGCGCCTAAGTTGAATATACATCTACTGCTTCCAGCGGCCGCTCCGATTCCGCTTTCGAATTTCGCTTAACGCGGAAACGCCCGCTCTTCTTGAATGCGTGTCGCTCGTCCTCAGCAAAAACCCTAGTTCCGCCACCCTCTTCAATTCGCTATCTTGTCTATACAACCAAGCTAATGAAACAGCCTAGTTGAATGTGCTGCGCGACACGGGCTTCCTGAAGTCCGCGTGCGGCGCAGGTTCCGCGTTCACGGGCGGTGACCTGAGCGATTCGAAGGGCGCGCTCGGCGTACGGCAGCTGACAGGCACTGGCGTGGAGGATTCTCCGCCCCTACGCCGTCCGGAAGATTCACACCATCATGCAAACACAAACCCATCCGTTGATTTCCCCGTCGCTCGGCACCGAGCGGTACCTGACGAGCTTCCACTACGGCCCGACGGGCGGACAGAAGATCTACATCCAGTCGTCGTTGCATGCCGACGAGTTGCCGGGGATGCTGGTCGCGTGGGAACTGCGCAAACGCGTCGCCGCCCTCGAGACGGCGGGCAGATTGCGCGGCGAAATCGTCATCGTGCCGGTACCCAATCCGATCGGCCTCAACCAGCGGGTGCTCGGGCACATGGTTGGCCGTTTCGAAAGCGGCACCGCGGCAAACTTCAATCGCAACTTTCATAATCTGGCCGAGCTCGTGATGCCGCGCATCGAGCCTCACCTGACCGGCGACGCGCAGCAAAATCTGCGCGCCGTGCGCGCCGCCATGCGCGAGGCGCTCGCCGAGCAAACGCCGACCACCGAACTCGAATCGCAGCGCCTCGCGCTGCAGCGCCTGTCATACGATGCCGATGTCGTGCTCGACCTGCACTGCGACTTCGAAGCGGCGATGCATCTGTTCACGAATCCCGACACGTGGCCCGACGTCGAGCCACTCGCGCGCTATCTCGACGCGAAAACTTCGCTGCTCGCGCTCAATTCGATCGGCAATCCGTTCGACGAGATTCACAGCTTCAGCTGGTCGGAGCTGCGTGCGCGCTACGGCGAGCGCTATCCGATTCCGAACGGCTCGATCTCGGTGACGATCGAGCTGCGCGGCCAGGCGGACGTGAGCTACGCGTTCGCCGAGCGCGACGCGAACGCGATCGTCGAATACCTGACGTTGCGCGGCGTCATCGACGGCACACCCGCGCCGTTGCCGGAGCTCGCGTTCGAGGCTACGCCTTTCTCCGGCAGCGAGCCGCTCGTCGCACCGATCTCGGGTGTGCTCGTGTTCCGCGCGCCGCTCGGTGTCTGGGCCGAGCCCGGCGAGGCGATCGCCGACATCGTCGATCCGCTGACCGGCCGCGTCGTCACGATCACGAACTCGGTTGCCGGCGTGCTCTATGCGCGGCAACGCACGCGCTTCGCCACCGCGGGGCTGGAGGTTGCGTGTGTCGCTGGAGCCGAGCCTATTCGGAGCGGCTCGCTGCTGCCGAACTGAGCCGGTCGCGTGAAGCGGCCCGGCGCACCGGCGATGCTTGGCCCGCGTCCGGAATGAATGCCGTCAGGAAAGAATCTCCCGCCAACACGAGAGCTTCTGTTCGAATGAAAGCGTCGCATTCGCGGGGCTCGACGACGGCAATACGAGTGTTCGATAGCCTGCCGCACCGATGACCGGCGCGAACCGCCCCGCCGTTTTCCCATTGAAGCAAACCTTATCCAGCAACGGCGCATGCTCGCGCAACGACTCGAAGTCGTTCGGCTGCGCATGGCGGATCGCCGAGTCGAGACTGCCTTGACGGTGGCATGCATCGAGCACATCCCAGATGCCGATGCGATGTGCGAGCACGCGCGCGAGACGCTCGTCATACGGCAACTCGTGCAGCGCGGGTTCGTCGAGCACCGCGCCGAGCAGGCGCCAGAACTGGTTGCGCGGATGCGCGTAATACTGCGCCGCGGCCAGTGACGCTTCACCGGGAAAGCTGCCGAGTATCAGCGTGCGCGTGTCGGCCGCGACGACCGGTGGAAAACCGCGCAACATCAGCGGCTCCGATCGTCCGACGCGCGCGGCGCGGCATGCGCGCGCGACGCGGTGTGATCGAGCGGACGGCCGTGGTCGCGTATCCGCTCGTGCGCGACATGCGCGCCTGAAACGGGCTCGGTTGCAGCGCCGCCCGAGGGCCCCGCCTGCTCCAGCCGGGCCAGATGCTCCCACAGTGCCGGCAAGATGCATTCGGTCACCATCAAAGGCGCGCCATGGCGCTCGAACACCGAGCGCCGTGCGACCAGCGCATGCGGCGCATCGACGGCGCCGCCGCCGATCTCACGCGCCGCCAGCCGATACAACGGATGCCGTTGTCCCACCCTGCGGCTCACCAGCGACGAACGCGCGACGCTGCTATCGCTATACAGCAACTCGGCGAGCGGCCGCGTGCGCAGCCGCCGCGTGGCCTGCCAGATGCCGACGCTCGCGGCGCGCGGCGTCACGCTATGCGCGGCGACGAACGCCACACCATCGACCGACAGCACCACTTCGCGCACCCACACGGGCGCGCGCGGCGTGAGTCCGAGCGCGGCGGCTTCGTCGGGCCACGGCAGCGCGACCGCTTCGCGCGTCACGCGCACCGCGACCGCGCCGAGCACGCGCAGATGCGCGGTCAGTGAACCGCCGCGGGTCAGCCAGTCTTTCTGGGCAGCGCTGAAAGTGGGCAAAGGCGCGACGCGCCAGTGGGTGTCTGCGGGATCGAAACGGATAGGCATGGTGTCGGATTATAGCGGCGCGCTCCGACGGCATTTTTCGTGGCAACGCTTGCGCTGATCGCGCGCGCCGCTCCAGACAGAAGCCGGCGCAAACCGACGGCAAAAAAAATGCGCTGCCTCGGGACTTCTACCCTAACCATACATAGTTTATAAACCGACGAGCCAGAAGCCTTGTCGCATAAGGCGCTAGTGCATGGAACATTGCGATGTATAAATGCATCGCTACGATCAGGCGCCGACGGCTACGTCGGTGCTTTTTGTTTGCGCCGGTCAGTCGCCTAGCACCTTGCGAATTGCACGCGTGAAGCCCACTTCAAATACCGTTCGTCCACGCTCATTCACAATCTCGCCGTGGCTACCTTCCCGCAGACCACGCTGTTCAAGATAGTCGACGGAAACCGCCTTCTGCAGTGCCTCGCGCTCCGAAGGCGTAAGCTGGGCGGCCATAGCGAACACGGCCACCGATTGCGGACGCGATTCAGCGACACCGGCACCGAGCGGACGCCATTCCACGCTCACGTGCGTGTTGTTTTTTAGGACGTTGATTTGCGCCTTGAGCTTGTCGCGTTCGGCAACGATGGCTTGCATGATGGAACGAATCGCTGGGTCTTCGATTCGCATTAGGTACTCGTGGCTCGCCGGCATCCTTCGTAGCTTAGGTACGGGTGGCCCAGCGTATGTTGCCCAAGCTTCTATCATTGCGCGGTAATCGGCGGACTGGGCATTGTAGAGGGCGCGCCCCTTCATGATGCCCTCGGCTTCGGCCAGACGGCCAATGGCCGCCAGCGAGAAGTCACGGGAGCCGACTTGGTGTTGCTTGCGGCAGACCTCGTGCATCCTCGTCAAGTTTGAGCGCCGGTTAGAGCGGCCGCCCTTTTTGAGTAGCGACTCCAGCACCTCGTCCGGATGGATGTCGGTCTTGCCATTCATACTTTACCTCCCCCGAGGGCCTCACGCCCGGCTGGATACATAGGACCGCGCTTTGTCGTGGGCAGCAACGAGAGAAGGTTGGCACCGAAGTGTTGGCTGAGTGTCACGCCCGCGTCCATCAACTGAATAAGTTCTCGTTTCCCCAGCGCTGGATTTGCCGGGTTCATCTGCTGGGCCAGACGCCGCATAAACGCATTACCAGCTAGCAATTGCTCTTGTTCGCTCAAGAGCATAAACACAGGCGGCAGATCCTCTCGGTAAAGGACCGCGTCGAGCAGTTGGCTACGGCGAAACACCGCCTTTCCCGATTCGAGGTCAGGATAAACCTCAGCATCTTCGCAAACACCGGCAAGCTGGAGCAACTCCGACTGCGAATGCTCGAAGGCGACATGCACGTCGCCCATCTCGCCGGCGGCCACCATCCGGTTTCCATCGCCCTTCGGGGTTTCAAGCACTGTCTTGCAACGTTCGATAAGACGCCAGCAGGCTACAAGGTCCTCAGCGAGGTCGCTAAATAGCTTCATTGAGCGTTCCCACACCCGCTCGGCTTGACGGTAAGTGGTCAGCCCAGCGAATGGCTGGCCTGCATCTTCCGCATCGATTTTCTGTTTCTTCAGTCGCTGAAGTTCGTCTTCACGGACTAAGCAGGCATTTCGGGCTTCGTCGAAGTGGTACGCGACGGTGTTGAAGTGAGCGACCAAAGCCGGCAAATAGTGTGGTTCGGTCACAAACCAGCGGCAACGCACGCAGTTTCGGCTACCGCCCGGAACAGGTCCATATTTGGGACTTGAAGCTGAGCCAAGGTCAGGCCCACCGTTGTAACAGCCGCCCACCGCCCCGTTGTCTTCAATCTCGCTGGTGTTGCCACCTACCAAACATAGACCGTGGTGCATAGGCATCCAGCCGACTGGATTGCGCGCCGCTGGATGCAGCGGGATGGCGGCGGCGACGCTGGTAACGCTGTTGCAGATCGCGTTTTGCAGGAGCTGATCGTGCTCTGTGTCGAGCAGAAAGTTCTGGATGCTCTTTTCGTTGTTCCCCTTCAACCGCTCAGCCGCGTCAAGGAGCACTTCGTGCACGTGCGACGCGCCGGGCTTCACATAGTACAAGGTCATCAGTAGTCGGCTATGACCGACGAGTTTCTGCAGGACGGGAAATGGTACCTGGCCTTCGAGCGCCAGCGCGGTGATGAGAGAAACGCGTAGACTGTGCAGAGGGAAGAGCGTTGTGGGATATCCTGTCCGGTCTTCCGCGGGGCGCAGGAACACAATCGGTGAGCCGTTGCGGTGAGTTTCGTGCCTCTCAGCCAGCCTTAGCTGCAGGGCAGCAAGCAGCTTGAACCAAGGATTGTCAATTGAGTTGTCCGGCATGGGCAGGTTCCGCTCTCCCTCTCGGACTTCCGGCATTCTGAACAGAAAGCAGGTGTCTGGATAGCTAGCAAGTTGCATCTCACTCTTTAGCTTCATGTGGCGACCGTCCAATTCTGCCCAGGCGGTGCGAGACGAGATAGGGTTGTACTTTTCCTGCCAGTTACGCAGCTTCTCCAGCCAGTGGAAGACGTCCTGGTGCACCGGCCCGCCAAGCGACCACGGCAATACATAACCCATCTCGGGCCCAGACCTAGCGATGTCCGCGGTCTTGTTTGTGTTGATATACAGTAGCGTTGAGACGACATCGCCATCAACGAGCGGGTCGCTGCGCCGGAACACACCCTGCTGCAGAGGTCGACGTTCGCTGCCCTGCGCAAGCCTATTCGAATTCAACGTCCAGTTTCCTGCGACGTAGCGCCAAGTATCCGCCTCCCCTGAATCGAGCATGCGCACCTGAAACGTACGGAGGGGCAAGATGAGTTTCACGACCAGCGCCACCCAACGGACGGGGCTCCACATTTCCAGGCGCGTACCGTTGCTCGTTTGGCGCTTACGCCAAACGCAATCTGGGTCGTCTTCATCAATCAGTTCTTCGGACACATCGAACCAATCGGGTCCGCTTCGTCCGCGCTGACCGATATCAGCTCCCAGCGCACTCTGCGCCCAATGCCAGTCGCGGAAGTGCTGTCCCGCAGCGAGCATCTGTCGCAGTTCCTCAATGTAACCGTATGGAAGAGGAGAATGCACGCTCTCGTCGCGTCGTGGAAGGCCACTCTTGGACATTCGAGGTACGGGATTGCGGAAGGCTGGCAAGATCACTGCTTGCCCATCGTCGCCAGCGTCGCTGAACCGATGCAGCAGCACAAAGTGCAGAAACTCATGGACGTGATTGTTGTACTCGACGCCAGTGCGCGAGTCTGGGCAAGACGTCCGGTAGAAGCCGGGCAAAGCGGTCGCGCGCGCGAAGAACGTCGCTGGGTCGAGGGGCAACTTCTGCTGAACAAGATACCGTTCAAAGAACGCCCTTAATGCTTGTAGCCGTGCGACGATACCGCGCGTTTCGCCTTGTAGCCAGTCGATCGCCAGGAGACGCCACACGGCGAGCTGCGGATACTCCAGATCAACCCAAAGGAGCATGCTATCCGCTTCGCGTCTTACTCCCTTGTATTTGCCACCAGCAATGGCGGCGACTTCGGCCCTGGTCATTATTTTTCTCTCTTCTGCCACGCGAATCCCCTAGTTGTTGAGTTCGCTGCTGGAAAGCGCCAGTCTCCACTCTGATTGCGGTCCTATATATTTTTCTCGCAATCGCTGCGCGGCTGCTTCCAGCGCCGCCAAAGCCTCTCGGTTGTTCGCCTGCGTATAGACCTCCTGGCTCTCCATTGAAGCGTGATGCATGAAGCGGCGGATGAGAGCCTTATCGACCCCCGCCTTCCGAAGACGCCGACCATAGGCGTGCCGGTGACCATGCGGCGTTGTGCCAAGTGACTTGCTAACCGCGAGACCGACACGCTTACAGGCTGCGGCGTGCGCTTTGTTGTATTGGGTGAGCGTATACATGGCGCCAACGGGACTTCGATGCAGGTTGATGAAGGCGAAGGGGCTATCTCGCTCGACGCGCGCGACTTGTTCCAGATAGCGGTGCCAAAATTGCGAAAACCATTCGCCATACTCCGGCAGGAACCAGTACGCCCGTTTGTAATACGCCGCGTCGTGGGTACCCCCTTTCCAACCGGCGTGCCGTCGGTCCATCAGGTCTGTACGAGGTACTAGGCCGAACTGATGGATGAGGTACTCCGCGCGATTGCCTTTACGTAGCCTTCCTAGTTCGTCGCGCCAATCGGCAGGCGCAGCGCCATATCTGGGGTGGTGGATGTGAACCGTGGCTTGTCGCGGTTCGGCGAGATCGGGAAACACATCGTGGATGTAGAGATGGAACGGCTCCGACTCGCGGAAACCCGCGCCGTGCAGGAGCAATGTGATAAGCATGCCGCGATAGTCATAGCGCCCGTTCACACAGAATCCGCGGAACAACAGTTCCTCAAAGCGTTCCTCAGGAAAGGCCGGTGGTTGGCTGTTCCCGACCTTTGGCGGGCGTCGACCTCGCACTCGGTGTCCAAGCTCGCCAAGCCGTGTCGCCCCCCAAGTGTGGCCTAGAAAGGCCTTGCCGCGTCGGTACTGGTAAGCGGCTTCGTCGATCTGCCGGTCGAACGCTCCGCCGGCGTACCGCAGGTTCACCTTGGACGCCTCGGGCCGCATCTCGCCAAGCCAATCGAAGAAGTCAGAGAGGTATGTGATGATGTGCGACGCATCTTGTGCCGAGCGCGGTGCCCAGCACAAGTTGGTCGGATCGAGACCAGTCTCCCGGTCGAAAGTCCCCGTGTAGAGCCTCTGCGCGAAATTCCGGAACAGGCGGTACGTGTCACGCTCCACCGGGTTAGTCTGCATGTACTCGAGAAACATCCGAACCGAGCGCGTTACCTTTCGCATCCACTGCAAGCTCCGGTCGTGGTACCGGGACATCAAATAGTCAAGGAGCGGTTCGAGAACCCCGGCAGGCGTTAGGAGGGCGGGAACTTCTACGCAGACGCCAGTGGTATCGGTGTACACCCTGCAACGTATCGCCACGAACATTCAGAGTCCCCGGTCTCGCAGAAGGCTCATTGCTTGGTTGAAATTTAGACGATACAGATACATGGCGAGGTCTATAGCGCCGCCGCCTTCGTTAGTACGGGTGTCAAAAAACTTTGAGCCGCAGAGTAGAAGTTCAAACTCTCGATCGCCCACTCGGGCATGCCACCGTTCAGTGCCCTTCGCCTTTACGGGCTGAAAAGTGATATCGAGTTTTGCGTGGGTCGCTAGCGCTTTTAAGGCCTCGACCGCACTGATGCGCCGCAAACGCGCGAGTTCTTGGGGCAAGTGGCGGACCAAAACGAATCCCCTCGGTGGGCCAAAAGAGATTTGTCCAGCTTAACGCCAACCCACTTTCGAATTGCGCGCAATAAGTCGGACGAATGCGACCCCGGTCCGCGGCTTCCTAGACCAGTTGATTCTGATGCTACCCCTGATTTTCCGCCTCAACAACAATCAACGCATCCATAGACAACACGACCAGCAGTTCGATCACATCGAAAAACGGGTATTCGTATTTCGCGGTTGATGCCGACCGTCTTTGTTGCGTTGCGGAAATCGAGCGCGCTAACAGTGCGTTGCGCGCCAGACGCATTTCGACCCGTTCCCGCCGATCGAATTCGAGCGGCCGGGATGGCGGTTTTCCGGGTACTGCGGCCATTCATCTAGTCAGATCGGACGACGGGGATGATCGCAGGACATCCGCGAGGTCTTCGAGCGACAGCGGCTTGACAAGGTGGAAGTCGAATCCGTCGTCCTCCGCCTCGGGTACCCCTGCTGCCGCGGTATGGCCTGTCAGCGCCACCAGCCGGGTCAGCGCGCACCGTTCGCGTTCGCGAAGCAAACGGGCCAGTTCGTGGCCATCCATGCCGGGCATACTGATGTCGATCAGCGCCACGTCCGGCGTGAACGAATCAACGATTGACAGCGCTTCGGGACCGCTTAGCGCCTGCTTCACTTCGTGCCCTTCCAGGGCAAGCAGCATGCTGAGCGCCTCGGTGGCATCCTCGTTGTCATCAACGAGCAGGATGCGAGCGGGCGATATCACGCGCGGTGTGGCAACGGTGATCCCGGCCGTGCTCCTGCTGCAGACGATGGGTAGCCGGATGGTTACCACAGTACCCTCACCAGGCCCCGGGCTTTCAATCGCGATCTCACCGTTGTGCGCGTTCACCAGATACTTCACGACGGTAAGGCCGACGCCCAGACCGCCTTCTGCGCGCTTTCTGGCAGCGGCCGACTGGGTGAACATGTCGAACACATGCGGCAGCAGGACCGGCGCAATGCCGACGCCGGTGTCCTGGACCGTGATGACCGCCTCACGCGGCGTCGAATCGTGCTCCGGAATCGTCGCGGAGTCTGGCGCCTCGACCGACAGCGTAATCATGCCGTCGGCAGGCGTGTACTTCACCGCGTTCGACAAGACGTTCGAGAGGACCTGGGTCAGCCGGGCATGATCGGCAAACACGGTCACCGGATAGGGTGGAAGGACCGTGTGCAACTGGTGGCGGCGCCGGTCAGCATCGACTCTCACTGCAGCCAGTGCGTCCTTTACGATGTCCGCAAGCAGACTGTATGAGGGCCGGACCGATAGCTTGCCATGCCGAATACGGGATGCGTCGAGTAGGTCGCTCACGATGCGCTTCAGTTGCCGCACCTGACGCTCGGCGACCGCGAGCGCGGCCAGCGCCGGCGGATTCTCGCCGATGAACTGTCGCGCAGCGGTAAGCGCGCTGTCAATCGGGCCAATGGGATTGCGCAGTTCATGACCCACGGTCGCGATGAATTCGTCCTTGTGTGATTCATCGCTCGCCAGGGCGTCCCTCGCCGCCTCGGCTTCCGCGGCGCGAGCTTCTGCGACCGCCCTGTTTCGCGTAATAACCAACGCCGCACAGGCGAAATTCGCGAGACTGCTCAGGATTCGGCGGTGTTCGTCGTCGAAGCGGCGCTCTGCATCATGCGACATCACCCACAGCGCGCCCCACGGCTCAGGGGTACCTGGAATCGGCACAACCAGTTCCTCAACGATCTCCGGTATCGCGCTCCCCAGACAGGCGAAGTGGCGCTGCGGGAAAGCGAACAGCTGCGCGGCACCCAGTGCGAGCGTGACCCCGGAGGGGCTGTCGTCACGGGAAATCATCTTACCCACGAACTCCGCGCAGCGGCCTGAGAGCGCGGCCCAGCAGAATGCAGGTTCGTGTTCACCGTCGCTTTCGAGCCGGCTGATGCCGGCGCTACCGGCGTCGCACAGCGTAAGGGCGATCTCGGACAGTACCTGCAGCACGGTACTGTCCGGCGCGGCGAGCGCCTGCGCGAGTCGATGTAGGGCGTTATTTTCCGCTGCAAAGTCAGGCGACCGGGCGGGACGCCCTGCGAGTTCGTCTGTGATGAGCGCCCCTGCTCGCCGGACGCGGCCGACCACGGGCGACTCGGACGATTCGATCATGATGCACCCCGGAATTTCATTGGCCACGCAGCGTGGGGAAAAATGACCGACTGACTGAATTTTAGCGCCTGCTCCGGGGCCCGGGTCAACGTCGGCGACAATCAGCGGCGATCAGGTCTCAGGCTTAAAAACGCCATCTGGTCAAGGCAGTGGCTTCCAACATGCTCACCGGTCCTTGGCGTATCGCTTCTTTCCGGTCTGCGGAGCATGGTGTCGAACCTCTCTGAACAGAACAGCCGCTTTCGAAGAGAACAACCGCTTGCGATCGACCGGTGGTCTCGCGGCGGCCATGCAGAACCGGACAGGGGTTCTGGCTTTGCATAACAGACGATGGGTACTTATCCTTTTTATTCCATGACAAAATGTCCCGAGACTGCAATGACCATGGCGAATGTCTGTCGATATGTGGTTGTGACGAAAGAAAGATACGATCGGGATGCGTGGCGATCGGAGTTCTTCGTCGGCGTCGAAGACCCAGACCCCGCCGCCGCTCTCTTCCATGAGGGTGACTGCAGTCCGCAGTTTGAAACCGCCGACGCCGCTGCGAGCGCGGCGCTTCGGCGCGGCATCGAATTCGCGAGGTCGTTGCCCGACCCGATCGTAGTTGGACTACTGACGCTTCACAGCTAGAGCCGATCTTTGCTCGCACCAGCGTTGCGCGCCACCGACGACACGGTACGCCCATGGTCGCTATGCGCCGTCGGCTTAAGCCGTTCAACGCGCGAAAGGCCGTTGTCCAGTGTCAAAGCGGTCGCCCAAATGTCCGATTACCGGCAGAAGCGAACGACACTTGATGGCCGGCAAGCGTCCGCTCACCGGCCTCAAGGCAATCAGACTTCAGTTTGCTCTGCCATCTCAAGGGCATCGTCGACTTCAATCCCGAGGTACCGCACGGTACTCTCGAGCTTCGTATGGCCCAACAACAACTGAACTGCACGGAGATTTTTGGTGCGTCGATAGATCAGCGAAGCCTTCGTGCGGCGCATCGTATGTGTACCGTACGCTGCGTCATCGAGTCCGATTGATGCGACCCAGCGATGAACGATGCGGGCGTACTGACGCGTCGACAAGTGCGGCGACGCATGTAGGCGACTTGGAAAAAGATAGTCAGCCGGCTTCAGTCGTTGCGCAGCGATCCAGGCCTCCACGCTCTGCCGCGTTTGCTCCGTGATCTCAAACTGCACGGGTCGTTGCGTCTTTTGTTGCATGAAAGTTGCCCGCGAGACCACGTGGGTTCCCGCGCAAATGTCCTGCACTTGCAGCCTAGTCAGATCGCACGCTCGCAGTTTGCTATCGATCGCTAGGTTGAACAACGCCAGCTCGCGAACATTGCTCGACATCTGAAGTCTCGTGCGGATCGCCCAGATTTCACGAAGCTTCAATGGTGGCTTCTGACCGGTAAGCCTGCCTTTGTTCCACGGCGGCGGCCGGCCACTTGAAGAATTAAGCGTTTCCATATCAACCTCCTCTTCAACGAAGGGAGATCGATTGTGTGCTTTCGGGCGGACGCTGTTCGTTAAGCGTTGTTCGACGCCTGCCCATGTCTGCTGCCGCGTGAGTAAGCGACGGCGTATGCGGGCAGGCGTTGGACAACGCTCGAGGGAGGAAACCGCGGGGTGTACCGAGGCGGTTATGGGGATTGAAGTGATCGCGTGGCCCGGCTGATCACGCGTTGTTCGGACGAAGCCGAGGCTGGCCTGATGCCGATGAAGTTGCGATGCCGTCGCACAGCGCATTGGTCGCGACTGCCGACAGGCGGCAACTTCTGCCTGGCGAGATGCACACAAACGTCTCCTGCTGGCGCTCGTTGCCGAGGAGCCGACAGTCGGACTGAAGATACCTGGTCATTCTGGTTCACGCATCACCTCTGCAACCAGGTGGCGCGCGAATCGGGTGGCTACGCGGCAGGATATCGACGATGACCATCGGTGCGCCGCAATGCCGGCAGACAAATGTCGGTGCCGTTGTCTGGGCTGACGCGTCTTCACTGGCGGCAATGGTTGCCGGAGCGTGCAACAGCGCGCGTATCGTCGCCAGGTTCTGCCGGCGCACCGGGTTGGCGAGCAGACCGTAATGGCGGATGCGGTGGAAGCCCCCGGGCAGCACATGCAGCAGGAAGCGTCGCATGAATTCCTGGGGCGCAAGCGTCATCGTCTTGTGGCGTGTGCGGCCGCTGGCCCGATAGTCCTTCCAGCGGAAGGTCACGCCGCGCTCGTCGAACGTGACGAGGCGCTGGTTGGAGATGGCCACGCGATGCGTATAGCGCGACAGATACGCGAGTACTGCCTCAGGACCAGCGAACGGGCGCTTCGCATACACCACCCATTCGCAGGCGCGCAGTGGCGCAAGCCACCGGGTAAAGACCGCGGGATCGGCAAGTGCAGCGTACTCGCCAAAGAAGCGTAGCTGGCCCCGGCGACAGGCATGGGTGAGTTCTTCCAGGAAGCGCCGCCGGAACAGCCTCGAGAGCACACGTACTGGCAGGAAGAAGCCGGGCCGGCATGCGACCCACCGTTCACCGTCAGGCGCGAGGCCTCCTCCGGGAACGATGCCATGTACGTGAGGATGGTGCGTCAGCGCCGAACCCCACGTATGCAGCACCAGCGTGGCGCCAATCCGCGCGCCCAGATGCTTCGGATCGGCGGCGATGGTACGCAGGGTTTCGGCGGCAACGTCGAACAGCAGCCCGTAGATGATCGACTTGTTGTACCAGGCGATCGCGCTGATCGCCGCAGGCAGCGTGAAGACCACGTGGTAATACCCGACCGGTAGCAGATCGGCCTGACGTGCCTCGAGCCACCGGTGCGCGGCGCTCCCTTGGCACTTCGGACAATGGCGGTTACGGCAGGAGTTGTAGGCCACCTCGATCTGTTCGCAGCCACAACAGCGCAACACGTGCCCACCCAGCGCCGCGCTGCGGCACTGTTCGATCGCCGACATGACCTTCAGCTGTCCCAGGCTCAGCTGTACGGTCTGTCGCCACGCGGGCCCATGCGCGCGGAAGACGTCCGCTGCGGATTTCGGCGAACGTGACCGCCGATTTCGGGAACGTGACCGATTCGGCGGGGTTGGGCGTTGCGCGGTGTCGATTGTAGATTTCCTTGTCAGTTCTGGTCGAGTTCCGGCTCCAGGACGTTG
>NZ_JBKGUA010000020.1:0-152952 GCF_046543485.1 Paraburkholderia sp. EG304
GTGAGTAGCCCGCGGGAATCGCACCCGCAGGCCCTCTCAGAACCGGACGTGAATCTCTCAATTCATCCGGCTCCTATTGCCCACCGTTCTGCGCCAGAATCCAGTGAGCAAACAGACCCGGCCGCTGATGTCTTATCTTGACCACCAGTTCCCGTGCCCGACTCACTTTATCCTTTAGGCGCTTGTATTTCCTGCGCACCCACCGCACCAGGTACTGATCCAACGAATCGAACACCGCGTACAGCGCCGAACGATAGAAGCGGCCATAATATTGCAGCCACCCTTTGAGCACAGGGTTGATCTCCTGCGCCAGGTCCGGCAATTCCACGGTGTGTCGGCGTCAGCAACGTCGTTCTTGTTCGTTTTTACGTAGGGTTTGACGAATTGCGCCGCCATTAGTCTTACGGTGTGACCCATGCCTTGCAGCTTGCGTGCCCAGTAGTGGGCACCACTGCAAGCCTCCATGCCAACGAGCGCCGGCGCCAGATTCGCAAAGAACGTCGCCATCTGTTCGCGCTTCATCTGCTTCTTCAGAACTACCTTGCCGTGCCCGTCGACACCGTGAAGCTGGAACACGTTTTTTGCCAGATCGATACCAATGGTTGTAGCCTTCATGATGGGCGCTCCCGTCCGTGAAGTGGTTGATACGCAACTCCACTTTGGCACGCAGATGCCGTTTCGGGTGGGGGCGTCCATCCCATTGCTTCGGAGCGGTGGGTTCAGGGAGCGGACTGACGCAGCGAAACCCCGAGCGCACCTTCACTGTCCTCCAGCCCATGTCGGCTTCAGATCCAATCACTGCCCATGCTGCCTGTTTAAAGCAAAAAGCAAGTTAATGTCTTCACGCCGCCTAGGTATTGCCTATACCGTCGAGGAAGAGATCCACCAGGTGGGCAACGCGCGATTTCGTCGCGCCGCCTTGCTCGACGGCGAGAGCGATCGCCGTGACCACGCACACGAGATCGTCTACCGAGACGTCCTTGCGAACCGTCCCTGTCATTTGGGCACGATGGAGCAGCCGGCGCCCCTCTTCACGCCCGGCGCGACAGCCAGCGGTACCTTCCTGCAGTACCGTTCCCAGCAACGCAGCCAACCCGCGATAGTGGGTCGCGTGGTTCACGAGCTCCTTGACGAAGCCGTACGGAAGCGTTGGGTTCCAGCTTGTCATCGCGTGCGCGGCTTGCTTCGGCGAGTGACAGGAGGCGCTCATCACTCGTCGCGGCGAGGAGCGCGTCGCGCGTCGGGAAGCGACGATAGAGCGTGCCGATACCAACGTTGGCACGCTTCGCGATATCGTCGAGCGAGGCCTCAGCGCCGCGTTCGAGAAACAGCGCGTCCGCCGCTTCGAGAATGCGCTGCCGGTTGCGGGCTGCGTCGGCACGCAGCGGTGCTTCGTCGGTCGTGGAACGCTTGCTCTTCATCCTTGCCTTGATTTCTCTTGATAAGTGGATGATGCCTCCATTACTAAGTGGAGCAATTCTCCACTTAACTACAGATCCTCTATATGGCAAAGCGATTCGAGAGCAAGGTTGTGGCGATCACCGGCGGCAGCGAGGGCATCGGCCTTGCGAGCGCCAGGCTTTTCGCGGACGAAGGAGCCCAGGTCTACATCACGGGCCGCAGGCAAAGTCGACTAGACGAGGCGATACGAGAAATCGGCAACGGTGCCGTCGGCGTTCAGGGGGACGCAAGTAACCTCGCCGATCTTGATCGACTCTATGAGCGCATCCGGCGCGACCACGGTAGACTCGACGTCGTTTTCGCAAATGCTGGCGTTGCCGAAGTCGAGCCGCGACCGCTCGGCACCATCGACGAGGCGGGGTTCGACCAACTTTTCGGCCTCAATGTGCGTGGCATGCTCTTCACTGTGCAGAAGGCTTTGCCGCTACTTTCGTCAGGTGGCGTTGTCGTCCTCAATGGCTCGGTGGCTGGCAGCAAAGGCTTTCCTGGCCAGTCGCTTTACAACGCAAGCAAGGCGGCTGTGAGGTCGTTCGCGCGAAGCTGGACGGCAGACCTGAGGGAGCGAGGCATCCGCGTGAACGTGGTCTCGCCGAGCGGCACCGAGACACGCCCAATGCGGAGCTACCTCGATGCGCGGCCGGGAGTCGAAGATATGCTGAAGCAACTCGTGCCGATGGGGCGCTTGGGCCGGCCAGATGAGATAGCGCGCGCCGTGCTCTTCCTGGCGTCGACCGAAAGCAGCTATATCGCAGGCGTCGAGCTCTACGTTGACGGTGGCTCACTCGCCGTTTGAGCCTTATGTCACTGTCGCATGGGCCGTTTTCCGCCGTGATTGAGCGCCGGTATAGCGAAACTTGTCGGGTCGCAGTTGCTTCGGGGTATTTATTTCTTCGAGCGTGCGGCACTGTGCGTCCGTTGGTCTTCGTCTTGCGGACGCGCGGATCGTGCAGATGGTAGTCGGGCCGATAGGGTCAGCTCGCCAATGGCCGCTTACCGGCACCCTGGTTCGCAAAACCTGAATTTGGCTGACTGACCGGTTCGGAGAAAGCTATCTGACCGGAGTGGGTCGAAAGTGTGAGTTCGCGGATGTAGAAAGCTGCCGCTCCTTTGCTTCATGCCGACAATGTCGCAATCGGCCGCAGCGCTGACGTAAAACCGATCCGCTCCAACGGCGCCTTTGACCGAATTGTGTGCGTAGCTCGTCCGTCAGGTTTGGGAGTCGTGCAGGATGGGATGCTGCGCCTCCCATTCACGGCGGGTTTTCGCGAGTTCGTCAGCAAGCAATTGCTCTTCCGGAAGCACCGTTTGATACTCCGCGGCAAGCACTTTGTTAGGCAGGCCGTCAAGCGCATAGCGCGCGATTGCCGCGTTTGTTCTCGCGCAAAGGATCAAGCCGACCGGCGGATTCTCATCGGGTAAAGTCCAATGTTCCTTCGCGTAATTGCAGTACATATGCATCTGGCCGACGTCAGCATGATTCAGCTCGGTCAGCTTGAGATCGATGATCACCAGACATCGCAGCCGCCGGTGAAAGAAGAGCAGATCCACGCGAAACCAGCTGTCGCCGATTCGTAATCTCCGCTGCCGCCCGACTAATGTGAAGTCGCCACCCAGCTCGAGCAGGAAGTCCTCGAGCCGATGGAGTAGCGCTTCTTCAAGGTCGCTTTCGGAGTACTCGTCCTTGAGGTCCAGGAACTCGAGGACATAAGGATCCTTCATTGCTTCTTCTGGCGTCACGAGGTCGCCGGGTTTTGCGACAGTGCCCTTTTTGAGCATCGCACGCATATCTTTGGACAGCAATGTGCGCGTGTAGAACTAACTGTCCATCTGCCGTTCGAGCTGTCGCACGCTCCAGCCGCCGCGCAATGCTTCGGTTTCGTAGAACGCACGCTCTTCGGGCGAGCGCGTCCGTCGCATCAGCCGCACATAGTGCGTCCAGGACAAGGGGAAGCGCTCGGCCAACTGTTGAAGCGAGAAAATCCGAACCGGCGATTCGGATTTTGTCTTGGGCTCCTGTGTCCGGGATTTCCGAATCACTGATTCGGAAATCTCACCCGGCGGATAGCTCTGGTAGAACAGGCGCATCAATTCCAGATTGTCTGCACCGAAACCCCGACCGAACTGCCTCGTCAGATCTGCGGAAAGTCGCTGCAGGAGCGCCTGCCCGTAAGCGGCGCGCCCCTGCCCACCCTGCTCAGATTCAACGATCCGGCGCCCGACAGCCAATATGTCGCCGTCATCAGCGCATTGATGCTCCGCGCCGCTGTCCGGCGACCCTCCTCCAACAGCTTGACCACGTCAGCGAGTGTGTCGCTGTAGGCGCCTTCAGGCGGTATCAGGTCATTCATTGTTTCTGCTTTCACTGGTCTCATCGAAAGGAGGATACCCGACTGGAACTCCCGGGACAGCCCCTCGCTCGCCTTCGCAAGACTAATCCATTTCGACATGCTGCGTCAGATTCATCCATCGTCTGCCTCCAACCCGCGGCTTGCACCATAGAGCCGTGCGCTCAGTCGGCATCGACCGGTAATCAAGTGCATCCTGGCGCGACGACAGTCCGGATTGATCACCCTTTTGGCAGCTGGTTTTCGGGCGAAGCCTCGGCATGGTGGTGGATGACTTTGACCGTTAGTTGCACTTCAGCCGGAGACATTGAGGGACTGCGGCTGCAGCGAGACCTCGCAACACCCCAACACTTCGCCCGCAGTTGTGCATTGCCGTTTGACAGGCGGCCTCTCCTTCCCGTCAGTCTTACGGTGAGCTTCCACGCAACTTGTCGTGCATTCACCTCTCGAAGGTGGCGGCATCACCTTCTTCCGCAAACGATTAAGGTGAGCTGGAAAGATCCAATTCAATGACAAGCAAACGTTTGGTGGATCTTTTCTTGTCAGCACACTCCTACAGCCACAAATATTTCGTATGTAGAACATTCACGGCGATTGCATAAATTATCTTAAGATGGATTCCAACGGCGGGTCTCACTCGTGGAGACCCCAAGTGAACAAATACGAAGTTTTGCCCACACGGCAGTTATTGGACTCTAGCGGGGTGGTTGGGATGGCCGAGGCGGATCTTCATTCTTGGCGCGAGCAAGCGATGTGGCGTGTGTTTCCGAAGAACCCCGAGAAGGAACAAGCGATATTGCGCATGGTTTTTGGAACCGTGGTTCTGCTCGCGTACCTGGCTTTCACCTTGATTTGTCATTCGACAGTCGCCTACTCAACGATGGTGACGGTCGCGATTTACGTGGTGTTCGGTATCGTGACGTACGTCGCCACGAAGGTCGGACCAGCGCGCTCATACGTCAGGTTAACTCTCGCCACGGTTGTCGACCAGGCAACGGTGACGACAGCTCTGGCAATTGGCGGCAGGGCCGCGCTTCCGCTGCTCTGGGTGGTTTTTTGGTTACTGGTGGGTGCCGGCTGCCGTTACGGCCGACGAATGCTGGCGCTGTCATGTGCGGTGGCGCTCGCTGGATTCGTAAGCCTGATGTATTGGCAACCGTGGTGGCGGACAAACATCGAGGCCGGACTGGGTTTGACGTTTAGCGTTGCAGCAATATCCCTCTACCTGGCGGTGCTGGTGTATCGACTCGAAAAGCGGGCTGCCACTGACCCCCTGACGGGGCTAAGCAATCGCCTCCGACTTGAGCAGGTGATTGGGCGAACGCTGACCGGTCGAGGTACCGAAGTCGGTCAGACTGCCTTGTTCCTAATAGACCTGGACGGTTTCAAAGAAGTGAACGACGCACACGGACATGCGGTAGGTGACGAATTGCTGCGGAGTTTTGCCATGGCCCTGGTAAGCCGGATGCGCCGCGGTGACACGCTCGCACGATTGGGCGGAGATGAATTCGTAGTCCTTGCACACCACGTATGCGACCAGGAAGGCGCGCTCAGAATCGCCGATAGTATTCACGTCATCCTGAGCAACGTGCGAACCGCTGGCGGACATCGGACTGCCGTTTCGGCCAGCATTGGAGTGTGCATGCTGCTGACGGAAGGCACCGGAGGCAGCTCTCTCGACACCCAAACATTGATGCGTGCCGCGGATAGCGCAATGTACCGGGCGAAAACGCGGGGTAAGGGGCAGACAGAGTTTGCCGATGCAACCGACATGCAGCCGCTATGCTGAACGACCGCTTCGGGCAATTCCCAAGGGCCGATGATGGTCCGAAAATGTGAGTTCGGTGAAGCTAACGCGGGTCTCCGTCAACCTGAATCCCACTGGAAAGTGTATCTGCCGGTGATGGAGCTGTCGTTCGTGATGATGGTGTCCGCCATCATCGCGGCCGAGAAGCGCCGCCATGTTTGTGCTACACCAATTTCGTACGTCCGGGCGTTGTTTAGCCGCGCACTGGTTGGCGTCTACGTCATCTATAAGGTGGTGACTTTTCGTGCATCGGAACAACCGCTCCAGGGAGGGCATCGAACGGAGGCGACGGTTGCCATGTTCCTTTCCCGAACGGGCCTGCCAACCAATCTTGCGACCATTACCCTCCAACTGGCGATTGGTCTGGCGCTTCTTGTCGGCGGGGCTAAAGGACTTATTCGCGGTGTTGAAGGCAGTCGCACCGCTGATCATGATGGTTTCTGCTCGGCAGGTTTCAGGTTCATCATCTAGGTTTCCGTTAGAGCGGCCGATGCGTTCGGCTCTCGACGCGACGTACCGATGCACACGTAAAGGCACAAATGATTCGCGCACGCCGGCCGCGGCGTGCGCCCGCGCCGCTCTTTCGTCTGATCCGACTTCCCCGGCCAAGCGAGGGTGGCCGCGCGTACTGGTCCGCGTCGAACCCGCACTACGTTGACGCGGCCTATCCATCTGCCCTACCGCGCCGCCGAGCAGGAGTTTCGTCCTCGGGTTGCGAGATAATCTGCGCCGTTTCCTGCATGCTGTGTGTCGCGGGCCCCTGGTCTCCCGTGAGAATCGAGGACCCGAATCCAACGGTCGCATCTTCGAGCACACCTGTCATCACGAGGAAGCCCCGATTCACGCGTTGCTCGGCGTCATTCACGACATCCGCAAACGAGTCCAGCAGGATTTCGGTCGCATGGCGCCAGTAGGCAGCCGCTTTCGCCGATCCGGCAAGGACATAGCTCGCCTGCAGCCGCCACGCGCCCAGCGGCGACCTTTCTTCAAGCGCCTTCGATGCGACCGCAAATTGTTCGTCAATTGAAGTCTTTACTGCCGTGCGGTTCAGTTCGAACAACCTTTCCGCCACATCGACAAAAAGATTAACTGCCGCGCGACCCTCGGCACTGCCCACCGCAGCCCGTTCGGTCTCGCCTCCATTACCCGGAAGTACCAGAAGCGTTTCGCTCGCCATAACTGTCTCCTCGAATGCGATGATCTGCAGGTACCAGTCGCAAAGGACCGGCGCGAAAATGATGCAGCCTAGCCCGCCGCAAAGACCATTCCCGCCGACCGGTGCTCGAGCGGCTTCGCACGAAAATATTCTGGCGTGCGTCGAGCAGAAACGGAGGGGTAGCCGGCATCAGTCACATCCGCGAACACTATATTGGCGTCGCATGACAAGCCGCGGCCAATGATAGATTCGGGCTTTTCATCATTCGTGCGCCGCGTGGGGGTATTTCTCACTAGATGGACAGGCTAACGCATCGGATGTTCGAAATTTACCCTCGTCTATAATTCACGAGCCAGAACATCATTGATCGCACGGAGCCCTGTTTTATGAGTCAACCCCGCGGACGACATGCGGGACCTCGGGACAGCGGCCAACGCCAACCTCGTCACATGAAAAAGTCACCGCCCAACAGGCAGGGACAACGGTACGTGAAGGCACCGCCTCGAGACTCCACTCAGACTTCGTCGATTTTCAAAACACGATCATTTCAGTTTCTCGTCGATGCCGTGGGCGCAGAGAATATCGCGCTCGGACTCGACTCGAACATGACACGAGTGGCCGAACTGATGAAGGGCGAAAGATTCACGCCCGAGACCGCTTTTCATATGGAAACCACGCTTGGGCTTCCGCACGGTTTCTTTGATCAGCCCCATCCTGCGCTCGCGCCCGAAACCATCGCCCGTCTGAAGTCATCGCTCGACTTTGTCAAATCAGACGACGAGCCCGAGGTTGAGTCTGAAACGCCAGTACCGACTTCCGCCCCGAACGGCGGCCAACAACCCATGCTGGAAGATAACCTGTCCGAGGAAACGGAAATGCCAAAGAGAGCAACGGGCGGGTCGCCGGTGACCGTCAAACAGAGTCGAAGCCAAATGGCCAGACCGACTGGCACCCATGCACCAGGAAAAGATTCATCTCCGAAGTCCAGAGCCTCTTCTGAAGCGACCCGGCAGCACCCGCTGGCGTTAGACGACAGCGCTACGGTCGAAAACATTCGACGGCAGAACCTCCACGTCCTCACGGGTCGCAACGGATCCAAAGCGCGACTTGGTGTAGTCCTATCCATGACCAAGTCAAACATGGCACATCGGCTATATGGCAAGAAGCGCATGGACGATGTCGAGGCGAACCGTTTCACGGAGCGACTTGGTTTGCCGACTGGCTGGTTGGACTCGCCGCGCTCGGAAGCGGAGATTCCCGAGTCGGTGTCACGGCTGCTCACTCCTGCTTCGCGCGGACGTGCTTCCGCGGATCAACATGAGCCGATTGCGGCCACCGCGAACGACGATGCGTCAGGAAGACCCGCAAATTCGAAGGTGCACACGCGGCGCGCGCGGACGGGCGTCCCGGTTGAGCCAGAAAGCGCCTCGCCTGCTTCAGCGGATGTCGGAGAAGCGACAGAGGCAATCGTCGTCAGCCAGCAATATCACATAAGCGGTGCCTCCGCCGAGGCCGCCGGTCGCTCCTCTGAAGGCAGTGATGGCAAGCTGCCGGTGGTCACACCGCCCACCGCTGAATTGCTTCCAGCCGCTGCAATCCCGCAGCAAAACCCCGTGTCGCTCCCCGCTTCCGTCACCAGCCTGGACAACCTTGTCGGTATCGCGCCAATCGCGGAAGCGTTGATCAAGACGCTGGCAGGTAAGGCACGCACGGGCCGATTGGACGAATTGAAGGCTCTGGAACTTCTGCAGCAGGCAGTCCTGCTGTGAGTCGGCGGTAGCGTACGACGATCCGCTGTCCGATGAGGCGTGCAGCGCATTGAGCCGTCCGGGCCCGGTGCGCTCCACAACGGCTTATGCGGTCGACGATCGGGAGCGCCTGCCGTCCCTGAAACAGCGCAACCCGCTTATGCGCGAGTCTACGCGTTAATGGTCGAGAAATGGCCGAAGCCTGGCGGCGCGACTCGGGTGCATCAGTTTTCGCATTGCCTTGCTTTCGATCTGCCGGATGCGTTCGCGCGTCAGGTCGAACTGTTTGCCCAGCTCCTCGAGCGTATAGTCAGTCGATGTATCGATCCCGAAACGCATCCGCGACACCTTCGCTTCACGCGGCGACAATGCATCGAGCGCCTCATCGATTGCGACGCGCAGGTTCGCCTGCACGGCCGCATCTGCGGGCGATGCCGCCATCGGGTCTTCGATCATATCGCCAAGTGTCGCGTCGGCATCCTCACCCACTGGCGTCTCGAGCGATACGGGTTGCCTCGCGACCTTCAACATGCCGCGAACCTTCTCTTCCGGCAGTTCCATGCGCTGCGCCAACGCGGCAGGATGAGCCTCGCGTCCGGTCTGCTGCAGGATCTCGCGGGAAATCCGGTTCAGCTTGTTGATCGACTCGATCATGTGCACCGGCACCCGGATCGTGCGGGCCTGATCCGCAAGCGAACGCGTCACTGCCTGCCGCACCCACCATGTTGCGTAGGTTGAAAACTTCCAGCCGCGTCGATATTCGAATTTGTCGACGGCTTTCATCAGGCCGATATTTCCTTCCTGGATGAGATCCAGAAAGTGCATGCCCCGGTTCACGTATTTTTTCGCAATGGAGATCACGAGCCGCAGGTTGGCCTCGATCATCTCGCGCTTTGCTTGCCGCATCTTTGACTCAGCCGCCATCATCTGCCGGTTGATTTTCTTCAGCTGCTGCAACGACAGGCCGACCTTCGCTTCGATATCGAGAAGCTTCTGCTGTTCGGCCTGAATTGCCGGCAGACTACGTTCGAGCGCGTCGCCGTACGCGCGCGACGCCGCCGCCGTGTTTTCAGTCCACGTGGCACCCATTCGCTTTACGGCGCGAACCATCGACCGGCTATGTACCGACGTGCAACAGCAGGTCGCACAGGTGCGTGCGGTCGAGCGGCATATCCTGCAAATTGCCGTTGACCGGTGCGGCATGCCGCGCGAGAAATTCGTCGCGTCAGCTCGCGCTGGATCGCTTCGCACAGGTGAGCGTGGGTCACGCGCCCCTTACCCTGCGCAGCACAGGAACCGGAAATCTGCTCGAACAGTTCGCGCACTCGGGCAAATATAGCGAGGCTGTCGCTCGTGAGCTGTTTCAGACGCGCTTCGTTCGCCCTCGCCGTGTCCCGTTCTTCGAACTCACTGTCCTCATCGCCCTCGTCGCTCCCGGCGTCGTCACCATCAGCGATGGCCTGCTCGATGTCCGGCGTTTCGACTTCACCTAATCGGCCCCTATGAGACGTTCGGGGTAGAGCCAGGGATCGATGACAATCGCCGTTCCGCTGTAAGTTATAACGTCATCTTCATCCATGTATCACTTCGGGTTTGAAGCCGAATGTGGATTCATATGAACCACTCGCGGGCCGCAAGCAGCCAAGCCAGAATGATGTTTGGAGGTCCGCTGCCGCTCAGCGAACTGTGAGTGCCGACGCCGGTTGTATACCGGAGCCGCGATGATAGACGTCGACACTCAGATCACAAAATCACCCGGATGGTGCCCTAACCCCGAAAGAAGCACGCTAGGATGGTTCTCGCTCTGCCACATGCTCGAGCAAATGCGCAACAAAGCGGGTGAGCTTTGGCAGCGGTCGCCGGTCGTGTCGATACACGACGTGGATAGGGTGCGGGTCGGGCAAGTAGGTCTGCATCACCGGCACCAATGCCCCGCTCGCCAGAGCGTGTGCCACCAGAACCTCGGGCTGCAGCAACAATCCCGCACCGGCGATGGCAGCTACACGTAGACCGTTGCCATCGTTGCATGTGAAAACCGGATCCTTCGAAGACTGTGGCCCATCCCCACCCCTCAGTTTCCAGCCGTTGCGGCCATTCCACACCGTGTGAGACAGGCAGTGATGTTCGCTCAGGTCCTGCGGCGTCTCTGGACGGCCATGTCGGGCGAGGTAGCTCGGAGACGCACAGATCACCATGCGGTAGCTGGTCAACGGTTTTGCTATCAGGTCGGTGTCGCCTAGTTCACCAATTCGGATGGCCAGATCAAAACTCTCGTCAATAAGGTCGACGACGCGATTGCTCAATTCCAGTTCAATGCGCACGCGCGGATAGATCTGCTGGAAAGTCGCGGCTAGAGGAGCGATGACACAGGAGCCAAAGGTGATCGGAGCACTTATCCGCAATGTGCCGGATGGCGACGCGCGTAACCGTTCGATCGATGTCTCAGCCGTACGCACGTGTTCAAGCGCACGCTTGGCGTCTTCATAGAAAACGCGACCAGCATCAGTCAAGTTCTGCCGTCGTGTGGTGCGCTCCAGCAAGCGCGCGCCGAGACGCTCTTCAAGTTCACGCACATACTTGCCGACCATTACGGCCGATATTTGCAGCCGTTGTGCCGCCTCGGTGAAGTTGCCTCCCTCCACGACGGCAACGAAGGTTTCCATCGCGCGCAGTTTGTCCATATTGCAAACTATGGGTTAGTAGTGTTGGAAATTAGAGCACATTTATCACCTCAATGGTTTGGTTAAGAATGTTGATGATTCAACCCGAACTCGAAAAGGAGTGTTTTATGAAGATCGTCGTAATCGGCGCCGGTGGAGACGTAGGTCGTTCCGTGGCAGATGAACTTGCTCGCAGCGGTAAACACGAAATCATTCGTGTCGGGCGCACCCACGGTGACCATCACGTTGACATCACCAGTGATGACAGCGTGGGTGCGCTGTTCAAGAAGATCGGACAAGTCGACGCCATCATCGCTGCCGCGGGCAATGTCATTCTGGCTCCCATCGAAAAGATGACAGCGGCCGACTTTCACAAAGGCTTGCAGGACAAGCTGCTAAGTCAGGTGCGCGTCGCGCTGGTTGGTCAGCATTACCTGTCCAATGGCGGGTCGATCACGCTGACCTCCGGCATCGCGGTCGATGATCCGATTGCGCAAGGTTCCAACGCCGCAGCGTCGAATGCTGGGATTGAAGGATTCGTGCGTGCTGCTGCATGCGATTTTCCACGGGGCATCCGCATAAATGCCGTTAGCCCGACAGTGCTGACGGAATCTATGGACCGGTTTGGTCCGTTCTTTCCCGCCTACGAAAGCGTGCCGGCAACACGTGTGGCAATGGCCTATAGACGCAGCGTGGAAGGCGTGCAAAGTGGTCGCGTCTATCGGGTTGGTCATTGAAGTAGAGGGCTCGAGGCAATTTGTGGTAGACCCTAGCTACCAAGCGAAAGCAACGGGGATGCGACCAACGGACGGCGCAACTTTGCAATGAAATTGAATGACCGCTATCGAAAAAGTTGGTCGCCCCTTGGGGGGCGGGTTAAGGCAGTGCCCTCCGCAATTTGCTCGCCGGAGACCGGCCATTGAGCGAGGGCGAATGAGACCTCGTCCAGCCAAACTGGACGACGACCTCGACCGGCGGCTCCTGGCCGGCAAGCGTCCGCTCACCGGCCTCAGGGCAATCAGACTTCAGTTTGCTCTGCCATCTCAAGGGCATCGTCGACTTCAATCCCGAGGTACCGCACGGTACTCTCGAGCTTCGTATGGCCCAACAACAACTGAACTGCACGAAGATTTTTGGTGCGTCGATAGATCAGCGAAGCCTTCGTGCGGCGCATCGTATGTGTCCCGTACGCTGCGTCATCGAGTCCGATTGATGCGACCCAGCGATGAACGATGCGGGCGTACTGACGCGTCGACAAGTGCGGCGACGCATGTAGGCGACTTGGAAAAAGATAGTCAGCCGGCTTCAGTCGTTGAGCAGCGATCCAGGCCGCCACGCTCTGCCGCGTTTGCTCCGTGATCTCAAACTGCACGGGTCGTTGCGTCTTTTGTTGCATGAAAGTTGCCCGCGAGACCACGTGGGCGACGCTGCGGGCCAACTGCCGCAGCCTGACCGAGCGGACGGACGCGTACCGGACGGCCGCCGCTGACCTGCAGGGGCAACTGGACGCGGCCCGGCTCGCGCTCACTGAAATGAAGGAGGCGCATGCCAGGGAATTCGCCGCGGTGCACACCCGCTATGAAGGGCTGTCCCGACAGCTGCTGCAGGAGACGGAGCACCAGCGCCACGCGCTGCAGAACGAGCGTGAACGGCTGACGGGACAGGTTGCCGAAAAGCAGGAGCGCGTGGCGGCGCTCGAAGCGCTGCGGGATCGCCTGCTCGGCGACCTTGCGGCGGAACGCGACGCGCCCCTGCGCGCAGCCGCGGACGTCGCGGCGCCGACCACGGTGGTCGCGGAACAGCGTGCGCTGCTGGCCACCGTCGACGGCCGCGCCCACGCTGCCGGGTCATCGCCCCACCGCAAACCGGCCAGCACGTCGCCGACGCCGGCGACCACCAGACGGCGCCGCCCGAAATGAACCGCCCACCCGGCCTGCCAGGCTTTTCCGGCTGGCTCGACATGGCCAGCGCGCCCCCGCAGCGTCTGCCCGACACCATTGACGCGGCGCTCGCCTATGTCGCCGACGCCCTGGGCCACCCGGTCTACACGCGCTGGACACTCGCATTACTCAAGCGCGGATGTCCGTCACTGGCCGACGCGAAACGCGATCACCCCCTCGTGTTCGCGCTGCTGCTTGATCACGATGCCGCGGTCGAGTACTGGGAGCGCGGGCGGCTCCGGGTCGCCGCAGGCGATACCGCACCGACGCCTCACACCGTGCTGCTGCGGCTGCTCAGACAGCACCGGCGGTTCCGGTTCGCGCCGGACGACGCGGCCACGCCCACGGTGTCCGCCACGGCCGCTGCGGATACAGCCGTCACTGCCCTCGCCGATCCGGACGCACCCGGTCCTTCCAGTCCGGCGCGCTGGCTCGCGGTGCTCGCGCCCGATGCCGCCGGCCGCGCGTGGCTCACGCGCGCGGGTCGCTGTACCGCTATGCCGGCGTGCGGCTGGCGGAACTGGTGTGGTCGGAAGCGGACGGCCTGCCCCGGCTCGAGGTGGATTCGCAGGACCAGTGGACCCTGCACGTGCAGGGCAAAGGCGGGAAGCGCCGGTCGGTGCCGCTGCCCTCGGTGTGCGTGCCGGCACTGCGCGCCTACCGGCTCGCGCGCGCCTCGCCGGCCTGCCCGTCGCCCTTTGAACGGGTCGCCCTGATCCACAGCGAGAAGCGTGACGCGCTCGGACACAGCTGCCTGTACGACGAGGTCAAGGCCGGCCTGCTCGCCGCCGAAACGAGGGTGACGCCCCGCGACCTGGAGACGCTTACACTACTGCGCGCCGCGTCGACGCACTGGTTACGGCATGGCTATGCTCGCGCCCTGGTGGTGGATCACGCGGTGCCGTTGCCGGTGGCGCAGACGCTGCTCGGTCATGCGTCGGTGCAGACGACGGCCGCCTATGCGCGCACGGATCTGACGCAGACGCGGGCGTTCGTGGAGGGGAGTTTTCCAGACGAAGCTCAACCCGTGGCTGAAAAACGAAGGAAAGCATCTGCATTACCCCACCACGGACGCCTGTCGGTGACCGACCTGCCTATGCTCGTGACTGCTACGTTCGGCCACTGCTGTCGTTCATGTGTGGACGCTGATATGTCCGCTTACGGCTGCTCACCGAGCTTTTCCAAAGGAGCGCCGACGAACGACAGCTAATCAGCGGCGCCTTTTCCACATCCAATCTCATCTATGGTGTCGGAAATCTCACTAATAGCGGCGGCGATCTAATTATTAGTGTCGACACGCCGTGCGACGGCGTTTCCCTGCTCATCAAGTCATCATAGATCCGTACTGGAGACCATTTTCAAAACCGTACAGGTACTGTACCGGGGGCGCTCGCTAGAATGACTTTCACCGTTTTTTGGCGACACCGGAGCCCATCCCTCATGTCTTTCGTCACTCTCAGCGCGCTGCCCGCCGGCGTTCTGTTCGCGCTCGTCACCTCGATCACGCCCGGTCCGAACAACACGATGCTGCTCGCTTCGGGCGTCAATTTCGGCTTTCGCCGCACGCTGCCGCATCTGTCCGGCATCAGCGTCGGCGTGGTGCTGTTGATGTTGTCGGTCGGCGTCGGCCTCGGCGAAGCGTTCGTGCACTTTCCCGTGCTGTACACGGTGCTCGAAGTCGTCAGCGTCGCTTATCTGCTGTATCTGGCGTGGAAGATCGGCACGTCGGGCGAGCTGAAGCTCCGAAACGGCGAGCGGCGCCCGATGCGTTTTCATGAAGCGATCGCGTTTCAGTGGGTCAACCCGAAGGCGTGGATGATGGTGCTGACCGCCGCGACGACGATTCATCTGAGCAACAGCTTCGGCATGAACGCGATTGCAATGGCCGCGGTGTTCTATGTGATCGGCTTTCCGTGCATCTGCGTGTGGGCCGGTTTCGGCACCGCAATGCGCGAGGTCCTGTCGAACCCGAAGCGGCTGCGCATCTTCAACGTCGCGATGGCGCTGCTGCTCGTGGGGTCGCTGTATCCGATCGCGCTGAAGCTGTTCGGGCGCGGCGGCTGAGCGTCCGACGCGCCGCCGCGTCTACCACGCCCCCTGCCCGACTCGCTCGATGAAGCGCCACAACGCGTCGTCGGTCGAATACGGCGCGTTGAAGCGGAACCACGCGCTCGGCGCGTCGTCGGGACGGAAATAGGAGCCCGGCGCGAGCCAGATGCCGTGCGCGAGCGCGGCGGTCGCGACCTCGGCGGCGCGCTCCGCCTCGATCGGCAGGCGCGCCAGCATGAAGAGCCCCGCGCGCGGCCGGTGAAACACCTCGAGCCCGAGCGCGTCGAGCCGCTCTTCGAGCGCCACGTGCGCGAGCTTGAGCCGTTCGTTGACCGTCTCGACGTGGCGCGCGTAACGCCCTTCCACCAGCACCTTGTCGACGATCCGCTCGATCGTTTCCGACGACGTCAGCCCCACCGCCATCTTTGTTCGCGCGAGTTCGCGCAGCACCGCCTGCTCGGCCACCACATAGCCGCAGCGCAGCGACGGCGTCACCGTCTTCGAAAAGCCGCCGACGTGCAACACGCGCTGCAAGCCTTCCATCGCCGCCAGCAGCGGCGCGCCGGCCGGCGCGAGTTCGCGGCTCACGTCGTCCTCGATCACCCAGATGCGTTCGCGCTCGGCGATCTGCAGCAAGCGGAACGCGGCCGACATGCCGAAGGTCGCGCCGGTCGGATTCTGCAGCGTGGTGTTGACGAAGATGGCCTTCGGCTTGTGCCGCGCGACCAGCGTTTCGAGCACCTCCGTATCGACGCCGGCCGGCGTGCGCGGCACGCCATGCACGACTAGCCCGGCGAGCTTCAGGATCTGCAGCAGGTTGCAGTAACCGGGATCCTCGACGATCACCGCATCGCCCGCTCGCAGCAGCGTTCGCACGATCAGATCGAGTCCTTGCGTCGCGCCCTGCGTGAGCAGCACGTTCGCGACGTCGACCGGCAGCCCGCGTCGGTCGAGTTGTTCGGCAATGCGCTCGCGCAGCGGCGCAAAGCCGTACGGATGGCCGTAGTCGCCGAGACGCACGGCTGGCACCCGGCTCAGCGCGCGCAGCGAGTGCTGCAGGCCGCTCTCGTTGGTCCATTCGCTCGGCAGCCAGCCGCAGCCCGCCTTGATCGGCACCGAGTGATCGGCGAACACGTCGGACAGCAGCCACGTCGCGGTCAGGCTCGGCGGCGTCCAATCAGCGACGGCCGCGCGCGCGGACGGCGAGCGCGCCGCCACCCGATAGCCGGAGCCACGCCGCGCGACCACCAGCCCCATCGACACGAGCCGGTTGTACGCCTCGGTAACCGTGAAGGTGCTCAGCGCGTGGCTTTGCGCAAGCTGCCGCACCGACGGCAGCAATGCGCCGGCGCGCAGCGATTGCGCGTCGATCGCGCGCGCGAAGCCTTGCACAACCTGTTCGACGAGCGTCGGCGCCGCACGCCGGTCGCGTTGAAGGTCCAGTTCGATCATGTTTTGGGCGAAAAACCAGGGGCAAAAAGACCAACCGCGGACCGCCCGCCTACCGGGACAGTTCGCGCCAATCCGCCAGCACAGTTGGCACCACACTTCGTCAACTGTTTATGCCGCCATTAAACCGCGAGGACTACAGTTTGGCTACGCTCAAAGCCCCAACCGACCCCCACTTCGAGGAGATGCCATGACTTCGCGCCCCGTCATCGACGATCTGTCGTCCTTCTGGATGCCCTTCACCGCCAACCGCCAGTTCAAGGCCGCGCCGCGCCTGCTGGAATCGGCAAAGGGCATGTACTACCGGAGCACCGACGGACGCGAGATTCTCGACGGCTGCGCGGGACTGTGGTGCGTGAACGCCGGTCATAGCCGCGATGAAATCGTCGCCGCGATCACGCAGCAGCTGTCGACGCTCGACTTCGCGCCGACCTTCCAGATGGGCCACCCGCTCGCGTTCGAAGCGGCGACCAAGGTTGCCGAGCTGATGCCGGAAGGGCTCGACCGCATCTTCTTCACGAACTCGGGCTCCGAATCGGTCGACACCGCGCTGAAGATCGCGCTCGCCTACCATCGCGCGCGCGGCGAAGCTCAGCGCACGCGTCTGATCGGCCGCGAGCGCGGCTATCACGGCGTCGGCTTCGGCGGCATTTCGGTCGGTGGCATCGCGCCGAATCGCAAGACGTTTTCGGGCGCGCTGCTGCCGGCGGTCGATCATCTGCCGCACACGCACAACCTCGAACACAACGCGTTCTCGAAGGGCCAGCCGGCATGGGGCGCGCATCTGGCCGAGGAATTGGAGCGCATCGTCGCGCTGCACGACGCTTCGACGATCGCCGCGGTGATCGTCGAACCGGTGGCCGGCTCGACCGGCGTGCTGATTCCGCCGCAAGGCTATCTGCAGAAGCTGCGCGAGATCTGCACGAAGCACGGCATCCTGCTGATCTTCGACGAGGTGATCACCGGTTTTGGCCGTCTCGGCAAGGCGACCGCGAGCGAACACTTCGGCGTCACCCCGGACCTGATCACGATGGCGAAGGCGATCAACAACGCGTCGATTCCGATGGGCGCGGTCGCGGCGAGCCGGACGATCCATGACACGGTGGTCGGCAGCGGCGCGCCGGGCGCGATCGAGCTGTTCCACGGCTACACGTATTCGGCGCATCCGGCGGCGGCCGCGGCCGCGATCGCGACGCTCGATCTGTACCGCCGCGACCAGCTGTTCGAGCGCGCGGCGAGTCTCGCGCCGGCGTTCGAAACCGCCGCGCATGGGCTGCGCGGCGCAAAGCATGTGAAGGACGTGCGCAATCTCGGCCTCGTCGCGGGCATCGAGCTCGAATCGCGCGACGGCGCGCCGGGCGCGCGCGCCTACGAGGCTTTCGTCAAATGCTTCGAGGCGGGCGTGCTGATCCGCTTCACCGGCGACATCCTTGCGTTCTCGCCGCCGCTGATCATCGACGAAGAGCAGATTGCGCGGCTCTTCCGCACGGTTGGCGAAGTGCTGGCGACGGTGCAGTAAGAAGGCGGGCAAGCCCGCCAGCGGGCGACAACGAAAGAGCGGCGGCACGCGCATGCGTGCCGCCGCTCTTTTCCATTGCCGCCGCTTTGCGAGCCGCAAGGCTCAGTGATGCGCGCGCGACGCCCGCGTTTGCGCGGCCTTTTTCGCGGCAGCGGAGCGTCCAGCCGCGCCTTTGGTCGCCGCGGCCTTCTTGGCTGCGGCGGAGCGGCTCGCAGCAGGCCGCTTAGCTGCAGCCGACTTCGCCTGCTTCGACATCGCCGCCGACGACGCCCCAGCCTTGCTCTCACGCTTGAGCACGCTTTCCGACACACGCGAGCGTTTAGCACTGGACTCCTTGCTCGCGCTCTTCTTTGCAGCGCCCGCGTGCTTGCCCGCCGCACTATCCTTCTGCGCTTTCTTGCGGGTCGCCTCGCTCGTCGCGCCCTTCTTCGGCGGCTTTACGTCGACGCCGGCGCGCCGCGCCTCGGACAGCCCGATCGCGATCGCCTGCTTCGGCGAGCGCACGCCGTGCTTGCCGGCGCGGACCTTGTCCACCTGTTCCTTGATGAACTCTCCCGCTTGGGTACTCGCTGATTTGCCCGCGCGTTTATCGGCCGCGGCACGCTTCAAGGTTTTCTGCTCTGGCATGACGGTTCTCCGGTTGTGGGTGAGCCTTTATAGTTCAGCAACGAGCGTGCCGCAACGCCCGTCCGCGCCCTGGTCCGGCAGCGGTTACGGGCGGGACTCGCGTGCGTGGGCGGGACGGCGTATGGTTGTGGACATGGGACGGGAGTCAGCGCCGAGGCGCCAACTCAAATCGACCGCTTGCACGGAGACAGCCATGAAGATAGTTACGGTTCGCGCTGGCGCACATATCGAGGGCGTGCACTGGATCGCCGAGTACGTCGAAGACGTCCACGAAATTCGCGTGTTTCGCGAGGGGCAAGAGGTGGACGTGCACAACGCGCCGTCCACCCTGTTCGGCGATGAAGAGAACGCGGGATCGAAAAACACCGCCGATCATCGCGCGATGGAAGCGGCCGTGCTCGCTTACCTGAAGCGCTTCGTCATGGAGCACGACGCGGAAGAGTAGGTTTCACCGGCGGCAGAAGCCGCCGCGGACGCGCCTTCACCAGCACTCACGCGGCCAGCGCGCGGCAGTCACGACGGACCGCCGCGCGCCGCGTCCTCAATCCGCCGGCCGCATTTTCTTCACCTCGGCGTCCGATGGCTGCACGCTCGCGCCATCCACATAGCGGTACGACGTCATCACACCCTTGCCGTCCTTCACGCCGGTCACGCCGACATACGCGCCCATCGTCGACTGGTTGTCCTGCGCGCGGTACGTGATCGGACCGAACGGCGTCTGCACATTGAGCCCCTTGAACGCGGCGGCGAGTTTGTCCGGATCGGTCGACCCCGCCTTCTTGATGCCGTCCGCGATCGACATCAGCGCCGAGTAGCCGACCACCGAGCCCAACCGCGGATAGTCGTGATATTTGGCCCGATACGCGTCGACGAACTGCTTGTTCGCGGCCGTATCGATCGAATACCACGGGTAGCCGGTCACGATCCAGCCGGTCGGCGCCTCGGCGCCGAGCGGATCGAGGTAGTCGGGTTCGCCGGTCAGGAGCGACACCACCGAACGATCCTTGAAGAGCCCGCGCGTGTTGCCCTCGCGCACGAACTTGCCGAGGTCGGCGGCGAACAGCACGTTGAAGATCGCGTCAGGCTTCGCGTCGGCGATCGCCTGGGTCACCGCGCCCGCGTCGACGTTGCCAAGCGGCGTCGCCTGTTCGACGACGAATTGCACGTCCGGCTGCGCGGCCGTCAGCAGTTTCTTGAAGGTCGCCACCGCCGATTGCCCGTACTCGTAGTTCGGATACACGATCGCCCAGCGCTTCTTTTTCAGCTTGGCGGCCTCGGGCACCAGCATCGCCACCTGCATATAGGTCGAAGGACGCAGACGGTATGTGTATTTGTTGCCATCGGCCCAGACGATCTTGTCGGTCAGCGGTTCGGCGGCGAGGAAGAAGATTTTCTTCTGCTTCGCGAAGTCGGCGAGCGCAAGGCCCGTGTTCGACAGGAAGCCGCCGAACAGCAACTGCACCTCTTCACGCGCGATCAGTTCCTGCGCGACGCGGATCGTGTCGCCGGGGTTGCCGCCGTCGTCGCGCGAAATCACTTCGAGTTGCTTGCCGAGCACGCCGCCGGCCGCGTTCACCTGCTCGAGCGCGAGATTCCAGCCTTGCTTGTAAGGCCCGAGAAAGGCGGGCTGCGCCTTGTAGCTATTGATCTCGCCGATCTTGATGGTCTGCTGGGCGCTCGCGCCGAGCGCGGCGAACGAGCACACGGTCGACACCATGAGGCGAGAGATCCATCCTGCGCGCGTGGTCATGCGTTACTCCGTAATTAGAAGGAATGGTGGTTTTTTCAGACGTGCGAACGGGCGGGCAAGCGCGCCGGACCCGCGCACCTGCGGACGACGGCCGACGGCTCATTGCTCGCGCGGTTGCGCGCGGATTCTGGCCACGTTCGCGGCGACGTCCCGCCATGCCGGCTTGCCGTCCGCGAACTGCGCGCGCAGGTACGACACGAACCCGGCGACCTGGGCGTCGTTTAAAATTTCGCGGTAAGCCGGCATCGTACCGAGTTCGGGCCGCGCAGGCGAGCCGATGCCGTCGAGAATCACGCGAATCGGGTTGTCCGGCGCCGCGCCGTGCGGGTTCGTATGCAGCGCGAGCGCCGGATCTGCGCCGAAAAGCCGCGCGCTCGCCTATCATCGGCGCCATCGGCCTCTACTTTCGCCGGCATTACTGGATGAATTCACACGCTCAGATAAGCGCGCCTCACCGTTTCGTTCCGTGCGAGTTCGCCGATCGTGCCGCTGAAACGGATCTGCCCTTTTTCGAGCACATACGCGCGGTCGCTGACCAGTTCGGCGAAGTGCAGATTCTGTTCCGACAACAAAATGGATAGCCCTTCGCGCTTCAATTCGAGAATCATGTTCGCCATCTGCTCGACGATCAACGGCGCGACGCCTTCGGACGGTTCGTCGAGCAACACCAGATACGGATTGCCCATCAGCGTGCGCGACACGGTCAGCATCTGCTGCTCGCCGCCGCTCATCTGGCCGCCGGGGCGCTGCGGCATTTCGCCGAGATTCGGAAACAGGCGGAACAGCTTTTCCGGCGTCCATTGCGGCGCGCCTTCGCGCGGCGGCTGGCGCCCCGTGTCGAGGTTCTCCATCACCGACAGATCCGCGAACACGCGGCGGTCCTCGGGCACGAAGCCGACGCCCATGCGCGCGATCTTGTACGGCGCAAGCGCGCTGATGTTCTGGCCGCGAAACGTGACTTCGCCGTGGCGCCGCGGCAGCAGTCCCATCACCGCTTTCATCGTCGTCGATTTGCCGGCGCCGTTGCGGCCCATCAGCGCGATCACTTCGCCACGGCCGACTTCGAGGTCGACGTCGAACAGGATGTGCGCGCGTCCGTAAAACGCATTGAGGCCGGAGACTTTCAGCATCGGTTCGCTCATTGCTGCGCTCCCCGGCCGTTGCGCGCGTTGCCGTCCGCGTCCTGCAGCGCCGCGTGCGGCCGGAACATCTTGCCGGTGCCGAAATAGACTTCCTGCACGCGCGGGTCGTTGCGAATCGTATCGCCGTCGCCCTCGGCGATCAGCTTGCCGCGCGCGAGCACGATCATCCGGTCCGCGTACGCGAATACGACGTCCATGCTGTGCTCCGTAAACAGCACGCCGATCTTTCGTTCGGTCACCAGACGCCTGGTCAACGCCATCAATTCGTTGCGCTCCTTCGGCGCCATGCCGGCGGTCGGTTCGTCCATCAACAGCAGCTTCGGCCGGTTCGCGAGCGCGATCGCGAGTTCGACGCGCTTCACGTCGCCATACGCGAGCACCCCGCACGCGCGTTTCGCGTGCTCGCTCATGCCGACCTGTTCGAGCAACGCGGACGCTTCGCCGGCATGGTGCGCAGCCGCCGGTTTCCAGAGACCGAAGGTCTTTTTTTCGCGCGACACCAGCGCCATCTGCACGTTTTCGAGCACCGTCATCGAGTTGAAGGTCGCGGCGACCTGGAAAGTGCGGCCGACACCGCGCCGCCAGATATCGCGCGGCCGCATGCCGACGAGTTCATGACCGTCGAGCAGGATCGATCCCGACGACGGCTGCAACTGGCCGTTGACCATGTTGAAACAGGTCGATTTGCCCGCGCCGTTGGGGCCGAGCAGCGCCAGCAGTTGACCGGCTTCGAGCTCGAATGAAACGTCATCGACCGCCTTCAGTCCTCCGAATGACCGCGACAGACCGCTTACGCGCAGCAGGCTCATAGGCCCTCCTTGACCGCGGCGGTCCGTTGCGATGGCGACGCGGCGCCGCCGTTGGACTTATCGGTCTGATCGCCGTTCGCGTCGCCGAAACGCTCGCGAATGAAGCCGACGATTCCCTGTGGAAACGCGATCACCAGCAGCAGGATTGCGAGGCCGAGCAGCGCCTGCCAGTAGTCGGTCTGTCGCGCGACCGTGTCCTGCAGCCACGTGAACACGGCCGCGCCGACGATCGGCCCGCTCAAGGTCTGCAAGCCGCCGAGCAGCACCATCACGAGGCCATCGACCGAGCGGCTCACGCTGATCACTTCGGGCGAGATGTTGCCCTTCGAAAACGCGTACAGCGAGCCGGCGAGTCCGCAGAACAACGCCGCGATCACGAACGACGCCCACTGCACGCGCTTCACGTCGATGCCGATCGCCTCGGCGCGCAGCGCGGAATCGCGCGACGCACGCATCGCGTAGCCGAGCGGCGAGAACAGCATGCGGCGCAACAGCCACACGCCGAGCACCGCGCACGCTAACGTCAGGTAGTAGAACGCGACCGGCGACGACAGCCAACTCGGCGGCCATAGTCCGAGAATGCCGTTGCTGCCGCCCGTCACGTCGTCCCACTGGAACACGACCGACCAGACGATTTGCGCGAACGCGAGCGTCAGCATCGCCAGATAGACGCCGGACAGGCGCACGCAGAACCAGCCGAACACGAGCGCGCCGACCACCGCGAGCAGCGGCCCGAGCAGCAACGCCGCTTCCATCGGCAGATTCAGCACTTTGAGGAACAGCGCCGCGCCGTACGCACCGAGTCCGAAGTACGCTGCGTGGCCGAACGAATGCAGACCGCCCGGGCCCATGATGAAATGCAGGCTCGTCGCGAACAGCACCGCGATCAGGATTTCGACGAGCAGCACCGGCATATACGGAAACGCGTTGGCCGCGAGCGGCGCCAGGACGAGCACCAGCAACACGACGGCGGCGAGCCACTTCAGACGCTTGCCCGCGGGACGCAATGGCGCTTCCGGCGCACCCATCGCGCGCACCGCGGCACTCACGCGGCCCAGCAGACCCCAAGGCCGCACTACCAGCACGACCGCCATCACGACGAATTCGGCCACCAATGTAAAGCGGCTTAGCGACAAACCGATGCCGAAGAACGTCACATGGCCGATGCCGATGCACAGCGCCTTGATTTCGGCGATCAGCAACGCCGCGATGAACGCGCCCGGAATCGAACCCATGCCGCCGACCACGACGACCACGAACGCGTTGCCGATCGTCTCCAGGTCGAGCGACAGGTTCGCCGATATGCGCGGCCCTTGCAGCGCGCCGCCGAGCCCTGCGAGAAACGCGCCGACGAAAAACACGCCGGTAAACAGCCACGCCTGATTGATGCCGAGCGCGCCGAGCATCTCGCGATCCTGCGTCGCGGCGCGCACCAGCGTGCCCCAACGCGTGCGCGTCAACGCGTACCACAGCAGCAGCAATAGGATGGGGCCGATCACGATCAGTGCGATGTCGTAAGTGGGCAGCGGATGCCCGAGAAAGTCGACCGCGCCCGCGAGATGGGGCGCGCGGGGGCCGAACCGATCGTCGGGGCCCCAAAGCCAGAGCGCGGCGTCGCGAAAGATCAGCACGAGCGCAAAGGTGGCGAGCAAATGGAACAGCTCGGGCGCCTGATAGATCCGCCGCAGCACGACGATTTCGACGAGCGCGCCCAGCATCCCGACCGCGAGCGCGGCGGCCAGCACCGACAGCCAGAAGCCGCCCGCGGTATGGCCAAAGCGGCTCGCGATGCTGTACGCGACGTAGATGCCGAACATATAGAACGAGCCATGCGCAAAGTTGACGATGCGCGTCACGCCGAAGATCAACGACAAACCGGCGGCGACCAGAAACAGCGTCGACGCGTCGGCGAGTCCATTGACCAGTTGTACCAGCAGATTCGAAAGCATCGTGACCCTCGGCAGCGCGGGCGGCACCATGCGCGCCCGCGTCAAAGGCAGGACACTACCAGCGAAATCACCCGGGCAACAAGCCAAGGGCGTCCTTGTGGCCGCGCGGCACGTCGGTCGCGGTGCCGAGCGTGCTGATCTCTTTAGCCGACGGCAACGGAGCGGCGCCTCTCGCGACCGCCGCGCGCAGCGGCGCGCCGAGCTTCGGATGCGGGATCGCGACCGCACGTTCGAGCTCGCCCGCCTCGCCGACGATCGCCGCCCTTGCCGTAGCTTTGCGCTTCGCCGGGCGCGATGCCGATCGCTTCGACGCAGCGCTTGCCGAGCAGCGCGCCGGGTTCCTCGCGGGCTTCGATCAGCGCGTCGAGCTTCGCCCTCGTAGCGGCCCGCATACGCATTATCGATCACCGCAATCGCGACCGCACGGCACGCGGGCGGCTCGACGGTCTGCGTGCACGAACAGCTTGCGAAGCCTGATCGCCATCTCCGCTCTGCGAGGTTCGTTGCATTGCCGTTTACCGTGAGTTGGTGCGCACCGCTTCAGTTTCAGCGCAAGCCATCCTTGCCGACGACCGCCCCCTTCGCGAGGCCGCCCACCCGCGCATGCACGCGCTGCCCGTGCTCATCTCGAAGATGTAGACGATCTCCATATCGGGATGCAGATCAAACTGACGCATATCTTAAAAATTGTGTGCAACCAGTCGGTCTGGTTTAATCGTTGGTTCGTACAACCAATGAGAAAAAGACGATGGTTTGGATTTACAAGCATGAGAGCCACTTGTTGTATCACAACGACAAATTAATCACAGATAAGGGATATTCCGGCAAGGGAGAGCACAAGAATAAGCACAGTAGCCAGTATGTCCGTGACCAGGGACCAATTCCCGTTGGCCTGTATGAAATTACCGCACCATTTCCGCACCCTAAAACTGGACCGCATTCCATGCGGCTCAACCCCGTTGCGGGAACCAGCCTGGGCGGGCGCGACGGCTTCATGATCCACGGCGACAGCATGAAGGAACCCGGCAACGCGTCAAATGGATGTATCGTTCTGCACCTCCCATATCGCAAGCAGATCTGGAACAGTGGCGACAGAATGCTTAGGGTGGAACATTCATGAAACGCATTTTTGCAGTCCTGCTGCTATCCCTTCCCGCGCTGTGCCTGGCGCAAGCCAGACCGAACCCGCCATGCGACAGGTGGCCGACCAACATCGCCGAAAACAGCCTGAAAGACGCAGGCATGATTGGCAGCATCGACTATACGAAAACCCAAGCCGTGCAACTGGCGTCCGAGAAAATTGGAAAATCGGAGGATGGCGAACAGTTGTGGCGTGAGGTCTATCACATCACCTTCCACGAAAAAAACGGAAACAAGGTCAAGGTGATTACTGTGGACGACGCTGGCGAATTTGAATGCTCGATGAGTTCCGTAGAGGTCTTTGTCGTTTCGAAGCATTTGTTGCCGAGAGTCGAGAACGACCGAATGTTCAAGCAGATAGAGTGAGGCCCTTTGAATCCATGAAACACGCTTTTGCAGTCCTACTGCTATCTTTTCCCGCGCTATGCTTGGCGGAAACCGGCCCATACCCCCCATGCGGCGACCGATTTCCGGCCTATGTGGCCCAGATGGCGGTGAGAAAAACAGACATCCTCTCCTTGGATTTCGATGCTACGAAAACAAAAGCCGTGCGACTGGCGTCCGAGAAGATCGGCAAATACGAAGATGGCGAACAAAAGTGGCGCGGGGTCTATCAGATCACCTTTGAGGAGCGAAATGGAAATAAGATCAAGCTGGTTGCTGTGTATGAGATAGGCGAACTGGAGTGCACGATTAGCGACGAACAGTTTCTTATCGTTTCGAAACAGTTGCAGCGTGTCAGCGGGGACACTCGGTACAGGCAGATCGAGTGACTCGCGCCGGGTCAGACGCGGACCCGCTTCGCGTGGGTCTTTTTTACATTGAGCAAGGATTCGGCCTTGCGTCGTTATACTTAGCTCTGCCCGTCAATTTTAAAGATGGAGGTAGGCGTGGCCGCTCTTTCCATTTGGCACTGGCTGGTGTTCGTTCTTGTTGTCGTTATCGCGGAGATAATCCCGCTATGGCTGATCCTGAAGAAGGCGGGATATGCGGGAGCCTGGCCGCTGCTTACCTTCATTCCGGTGGTGAACGTCGTTCTGCTGTGGTTCATTGCACTGGCCCACTGGCCTGCATTGAACTCAAGACAGTCCTGACCTTTCGCGTCCGGTCTGAACGGACGAACTGAAATGGCCGCCCCCTACCGCAAGCGTTCCTACCGTGAGCACGCCTGCCGTCAGCTTCGACCTGATCCGGCGCGCCGCGGCGCTCGCGCATTGACGGGAGGTGATCAAGAAGACTGTATTGTGCCGGGTGTGCGTGCAGGTGCCGGCAAGCGTTGTAGCGACGATCGCCGCATAAAAAAACGCGCGACGGAAACATCCGTCGCGCGTTTGCTGATTGGCTCCGAAAACTACGAGCGCGCGGTCTTTACGACTTCGCCGCCGCGGCCGCCGCATCGTCCTCGCGGAACAGCTTGTCGGCCAGGTGGAACGCGGAGTTGGCCGCCGGCACACCGACATAAATCGCGGTCTGCAGCAGCACTTCCTTGATCTGTTCGCGCGTCACGCCGTTGTTCTTCGCGGCGCGCAGGTGCAGCGCGAGTTCTTCGCTGCGATTCAACGCAACCATCATCGCGATCGTCAGCAAGCTGCGCGTATGACGCGGCAGACCTTCACGCGTCCAGATCTCGCCCCACGCATAGCGCGTGATCAGGTTCTGGAACTCCTCGGTCAGCTCGGTGCGGTTCGCGAGCGAACGGTCGACGTGCGCGTTGCCCAGCACCGCGCGACGTACGCCCATTCCGGCTTCGTAACGGTCTTCATCGTTCATTTTGCCTCCGTCAGGAAGTCGAGCACGGTCTTCGTGAACTCGTCGACCTTCTCGATGTTGGAAATATGCGAAGCGTCGAGCTCGACGTAGCGTGCGCCCGGAATCGACTGTGCGAGTTCGCGGCCCTGCGCGGGCGTGGCGGCGAGGTCGTGCGTGCCGCTGATCACGAGCGTCGGCAGCTTGATGCCCGGCGTTTCGGGACGCAGGTCGGCCGCGTCGATCGCGTCGCAGTTCGATGCGTAGCCTTCCTTGTCGGTGTGCACGAACACGTCGCGGATCATCGCCAGCACGACCGGCTCGCGCTCGATGAAGTCTGCCGTGAACCAGCGCGGCAGCACCGCGTCGGCGAGTGCGAGCATGCCTTCCGAGCGTGCCTTCGCAGCGCGCGGCACCCAGACTTCCGGCGAGCCGATGCGCGCGGCCGTATTGCACAGCACGACGCGCTCGAAGCGGTCGCCGTGACGCGCCGCGAGCCCGATGCCGGTCAGGCCGCCCATCGAAATGCCGCAGAAATTCGCGCGCGCGATCTTCAGCGTATCCATCAGACCGAGCACGTCGCCGGTCAGTTGCTCGATCGTGTACGGCCCCTTCGGCGCTTCTGAATGGCCGTGACCGCGCGTATCGTAGCGCAGCACGCGGAAGTGCTTCGACAACGCCGCGACCTGCGGCGTCCACATGGACATATCGCAGCCGAGCGAATTCGACAGCACGAGCCACGGCGCGTGGCCGTGACGGTCGCCGTCGATGCGATAGTGAAGCTCGGTGCCGTTGACTGCGGCGTAGGGCATGCCGGTTACTCCTTGGAATGGGCGCGCTGCGCGCGCGTGGTGTGAAGCGCCAGCGCAGCGTCGACATATGCGTGCGCCTGGCCGACGTATTGAGCGGGATCGAGCAGCTGCTTCAAGCGCTCGATCGAAAGATGTTCGGTCACGGCCGCGTCGGCGGCAAGCACGTCGTACAGCGTCTTGCCGTCGCGGATCGCCGCCTTCGACGCGCGCTCCACCTGATGATGCGCGTCGAGCCGGCCGATCGCATCGCCGAGCGCGAGCATCACCGCTTCGCCGAGGATCAGGCCGTGTGTGACGTCGAGATTCTTCGCGAGTCGCGGCACGTTCACGTTCAGGCCGGACGCGATCTGTTCGATGTTCGCGAGCGCGCCGCCCGCGAGTCGTGCGAGATCCGGCAGCGCGTCCCATTCGGCTTGCCAGCCGCCGAGCGCGCGTTCATGCTCCTGCACCATACCGGCGAACACGGTTGCGACCAGGCCGGGCGCGCGCGTCGCGGCCGTCAGCACTGCCGCGCAACCGACCGGGTTGCGCTTGTGCGGCATCGTCGACGATCCGCCCTTGCCGGCCGCGGCCGGCTCGGCGAGTTCGTCGATTTCGGTTTGCATCTGCAGCGAGACATCGCGCGCGATCTTGCCGAGCGTGCCGATCAGCATGCCGAACAGCGACGCCGTCTCGGCGATGCGATCGCGCTGCGTATGCCACGGCAGGGTCGGCACCGCGAGCCCGAGTTCCCTGGCAAGCGACTGCGTGACCTGCGGCGCCGCCTCGCGCAGACTCGCGAGCGTGCCTGCCGCGCCGCCGAATTGCAGGACCAGCACGCGCTCGCGCAGCGCATCGAGCCTATCGCGATGTCGCAGCAGCGCGTCTAGCCATTGCGCGAACTTCAGACCCAGCGTGATCGGCAGCGCCTGTTGCAGCCATGTGCGGCCGGTCATCGGCGTCCCGCGATGGGTGGCCGCGAGTTTCGCGATCGCGTCGCAGGTGGCTTGCAGGCCGCTGTCGAGCAGGTCGAAGGTGTCGCGAAGTTGCAGCACCGTCGCGGTGTCGATGATGTCCTGGCTCGTCGCGCCCCAATGCACGTATTTGGCCGCTTCGGCGTCCGCGGCTTTGACGCGTGCGGTCAGTTGCTTGACGAGCGGAATCGCGAGGTTGCCGCCGAGCGCGGCGTCGCGTGCGAGCGCGTCGGCGTCGAGCTGGTCGGCCCGGCACGCTGCTTCGATCGCGGGAACGGCGGATTCGGGAATGACTTTGTGCGCGGCAGAGGCACGCGCGAGCGCGGCTTCGACGTCGAGCATTCGCTGCAGCGTGGCACGCGGCGCCCAGATGTCGTTCATCGGCTGTGTGCCGCAAAGAAGGCCAGTCAGACGGGCGCTGGAGTCGAGCATGGTGACGACGATGTTGAGGAAATCGGAAGTGAAGAAGCGGCGCGGCGCGCGGCGGTTCGAAGCAGACACCGCGGTGAACCAGCGCTCATAGCGCGTTCGTGCCGTACGTATGCCGCACTTTGTGCTGCGTATTGTGCGCCAAACGCGGGCAGGCTGTCGCTCAAGTTGCCAGGCCAGCGCTGACGAAGAATTTGCCTCGTCAACGCTGGCCCGTTCGTGCAATGCTGCCCTCAGACGAGGCGCCATCGATGCGGCCGCAAAACAGGCCGCCGCCGCGACGCCTCAGCCAGGCATCAGGCCGCGCGCGCGGCCTGCGTGCCGTCGGTCATCGGCACGCCGGTCAGCTTCAGCAGTTCGTCGAAGCCGATGTCCGTGAAAATCTCGCGCACGACGAGGCCTTCCTTCGTCACGTCGATCATCGCGAGGTCCGTATAGATACGGGTCACGCAGCCGATACCGGTGACCGGATACGAGCACTCGGCGGTGATCTTGCTTTCGCCTTGCTTGGTCAGGTGCTCCATCATCACGTAGACCTGCTTCGCGCCGATCGCGAGGTCCATCGCGCCGCCGACCGCCGGAATCGCGTCGGGCGCGCCGGTGTGCCAGTTCGCAAGGTCGCCCTTCGCCGACACCTGGAACGCGCCGAGCACACAGAAGTCCAGATGGCCGCCGCGCATCATCGCGAACGAATCCGCGTGATGGAAGTAGGCGCCGCCCGTGAGCAGCGTGACGTGCTGCTTGCCGGCGTTGATCAGTTCGTCGTCTTCTTCGCCCTTCGCCGGTGCCGGGCCCATGCCGAGCAGACCGTTTTCGCTGTGCAGGAAGATTTCCTTGTCGGCGGCGAGGTGGTTCGCCACCAGCGTCGGCACGCCGATGCCGAGGTTCACGTAAGCGCCTTCGGGGATGTCCTGGGCAACGCGCTTGGCCATTTCATCGCGGGTCAGTTTCTTCATGTTGGTCTCCGGGTCAGGCAGCAGCGTCGTGAGGATTGGGCGTGGGGAGATGCGCCGCTTGCGGCACTTCGATCACGCGTTGCACGAAAATGCCGGGCGTGACGATTTCTTCCGGGTCGAGGCCGCCGAGCGGCACCACTTCCGACACCTGCACGATTGCGGTCTTCGCGGCGCTCGCCATGATCGGCCCGAAGTTACGCGCGGTCTTGCGATAGATCAGGTTGCCCCAGCGGTCGCCCTTGTACGCCTTGATCAGCGCGAAATCCGCATGCAGCGGCGCTTCGAGCACGTAGTGACGGCCGTCGATCAGGCGCGTTTCCTTGCCTTCGGCAAGCTTGGTGCCGTACGCGGTCGGCGTGAAGAAGCCGCCGATGCCCGCGCCCGCCGCGCGGATGCGCTCGGCGAGGTTGCCTTGCGGCACGAGTTCGAGTTCGATTTCGCCGGCGCGATAGAGTGCGTCGAACACATAAGAGTCGGTCTGGCGCGGGAACGAGCAGATGATCTTGCGCACGCGCTTTGCCTTCAGCAACGCCGCGAGGCCGATGTCGCCGTTACCTGCGTTGTTGTTGACGATGGTCAGCTCGCGCGCGCCCTGCTCGATCAGCACGTCGATCAGTTCGGACGGCATGCCGGCCGTGCCGAAGCCGCCGATCATGACGGTCGCGCCGTCGTGGACATCGGCGACAGCCGATTGAAGTGTCTCGAAAATCTTGTTGATCATGTCGAAAATTCCTTTGGGGGCGCTACGTGCCGCTGGGCTGACAGCCCTCGCCGACAAGGGTCGCGGCAAAGCTCGCGCGGAAACAGTCTCCGGGCATGCTGGCGACGGCTCGCGAGGGAGAGAGCGGGCTGGCGCCTTCGATTGATTCGCCTCTGAATTTGTTCGTTACATGAACAGTGATTCGTTTAGCGAACGCCTCGGCGATTATGGTTGTCCTGTGGGCGGATTGTCAAGGCAGGGAAACCCCCTTCATCATAGGTCGCCGCTCGCGGCGGCGAAGGTCCGGGTTGCACTCGTCCAGTGCTCGCCCTGCGCGCGAAAAAGCCGGCCGCGCGAAATCCCACTATGCTTATGGGCGATTTATCAACTAGGCTCTATAGCGATACGGCATAGGCACCGCGTTGCCTCGCCCGCCCCGCGAGCCATAACTAGCATGTCCGAGACACATCTGGATCTGAATCTGATCCCCTACCTGGTCGCGATGGAAGACACGCGCAACGTGAGCCGCGCCGCCGAGCAGCTCGGCGTGAGCCAGCCGCGCGTGAGCACCGCGCTTGGCCGTCTGCGCGAATACTTCGACGATCCGCTGTTCGTGCGCACCTCGAAAGGCATGGAGCCGACACCGCGCGCGCTCGCGATCCTGCCCGCCGCGCGCGACGCGCTGCTGCGCATCGAGAAAGGCATGCTCGACGTGCAGGACTTCGATCCGGCGACGAGCACGCACACGTTCTCGATCGCGCTGTCCGACGTCGGCGAGATCGTGTTTCTGCCGCGTCTTTTGCAGTTGTTCGCCGAGCGCGCGCCGTCCGCGAATCTGCGCTCGGTAACGCTGTCGCCGTCGCAGGTGGAACGCGGGCTCGAATCGGGCGATGTCGATCTCGCCGTCGGCTATTTTCCGGACCTGGCGGGCAACAACTTCTTTCAGCAGCGGCTCTTCACGCACCGCTTCATCTGCCTGATGCGCAGCGGACACCCGCTGTCGAAAGGGCCGCTCACGCTCGAGCAATACGTGGCGTCGGGGCATGCGGTCGTGCGCGCCGAGGGACGCAGCCAGGAAGTGCTCGAGCAGTACCTCGAAAAGAAGCGCATCAAGCGGCGCGCGGTGCTCGAAACGCCGCACTTCATGAGCCTGCCTTTCATCCTCGCACGCACTGATCTGCTCGCGACCGTCCCGCACGCGATCGGCTTCGCGTACGTGTCGGAGCATGCGTCGATCATGCTCGTCGAGCCGCCGCTGCCGTTGCCGCGCTTCGACCTGCGTCAGCACTGGCATCGCAAGTTTCATAACGATCCGCGCCTCAGCTGGCTGCGCGGCGTGGTCGCCGAACTGTTCAACGATGCGATGGACGAATGGCCGAAGTAGCCGCTCGAAGCAAGTCCGCGACCGCCCCGGCAGCGAGAGGGGCATCGGCACCTTCGGGCGCAAAACATGGAACAATGATCTCAGTTACTGACCCCGCGCGCAGCGCAGCATCGACACGCGATCCAGGAGGACGACGCATGACCAGCAGCAAGGCAAAGAAAACCAAACCCGCAGCGGCCGTCGAACGCCCGAGCCGCGAAGAAGCTGAGGCAGCCGTGCGCGTGCTGCTGCGCTGGGCCGGCGACGATCCGCAACGCGAAGGCCTGATCGACACGCCGGCGCGCGTGACGCGCGCTTACGAGGAGTTCTTCGCGGGCTATCAGGTCGATCCGCGCGAAATCCTCGCGCGCACCTTCTCCGAAGTGGACGGCTACGACGAAATGATCGTGCTGAAGGACATCCGCTTCGAAAGCTACTGCGAGCACCATATGGTGCCGATCATCGGACGCGCACACGTCGCGTATCTGCCGAATCATCGCGTGGTCGGCATTTCGAAGCTCGCGCGTCTCGTCGATGCGTTCGCGAAGCGGCTGCAGATCCAGGAAAAGATGACGGTGCAGATCGCCGATACGCTGAACGACGTGCTGCAACCGGCCGGCGTCGGCGTGATTCTCGAAGCCGCGCATCAGTGCATGTCGACGCGTGGCGTGCATAAGGCGGGCGTCACGATGGTCACCTCGCGCATGCTCGGCACGTTTCGCACCGATCCGTCGACACGGCGGGAGTTTCTGGCGATCGTCGGAAATCCGGGCGTGGTGGCCATGCCGAATGCCTGATGCGGTGAACGCAGGGGCTGTTAAGGGTTCGCTGCCGATGCAGCCCCCGCCTCTGCGAATCCGGCGTGCGGCCTCGCGCGCATGCTCTTCGCGCTCGCCGGCAATGTCGTGGGGTGCAGGCGGGGTTGACAGTTAGTTGCGTCTTGACGATACAGGCCAATGCTCAACAGCGGCCGTCGACGCAAGCTTCTTCCCTAATTGATCACCGCGCCGCCCAATCCCCCTCCCCACCCGCACCGCCCACAAGCCATCGGCTATGCTGAATCCACGGTGCGCATGCCAGCTCACCGCAGCAACAGGAGCGGGTCAATTGGTCGAGTTTCCGTTGTCGGCGATTTCAACCTGGGGCAGCGCGATCGTATTCGTCAACGTCCTGCTGACGCGCCTCGGCGTACCGATTCCGGCCGTGCCGATGCTGCTGTTCGCGGGCTCGGCGATCGCCGCGGGCAACCTGTCGTTCTGGCCGACGCTCGGCGCGGCGGTGCTTGGCGCATTGATCGGCGACGGCACGTGGTTCGCGGCCGGCCGGCTGTATGGCCGCAAGGTACTCGCATGGCTCGGCAGCCTGTCGCCAGTCGTCGATACGAGGCTCGAAATGGCGCGCTCGCTATTCGAACGGTATGGCATGCCGCTCGTGTCGATCTCGAAGTTCGTGCCTGGGCTCGGCCTGATCACGCCACCGTTGATGGGCACGACCGCTGTCGACATCCGCCTCTACGCGCTATGGGATCTGGCGAGCGTGATCACGTGGGCGACTTTCTGGTTGCTTGGCGGCGCGGCTGTGGAGCGCGAGGTGCATATGCTGCGCGCATTCGTCGAACGGCGCGGCGGCACACTCGCCGACATTCTTCTGGTGGTGGCGCTGGCCTATCTGCTCTACCGGCTGTATCTGCGATATGACGAACGACGCCGGTTCACGCGAGCCGCGTCGGCCCCGGCCACGCCGATGCTGGCCGCGCCGACGCATGCCTCGGCGGCGAGCGTCGCATCGAGACTGCCGTGGAGCTGGCGGCACTCCGGTCGCCTGAGTCGCACGGCGCCGTCCCGCGTGCTCGATGCGCGGCCCGGCGCACCGCTGCTCGATCTGCGAGGCCAGATTCCCGACGCCCTCGCGCTCGATCCGCATTCGCCCGAACTGATCGACGGTGCGCTGCGCGCGCACGACGTGGTCATCTACTGCATCTGTCCGGACAGCGCGACCGCGCTCGAAGTCTCGCAACATATGCGCCGCAATGGCTACACGCGGATTCGCGCACTGCGCGGCGGGCTCGATGCATGGCAGCGGCGCGGCTTCCCGGTGGGCTCGCTGGCTTACGCGGCCGGCACGGCGCCCGCTCAGCCACGTTCGGCGTGGGGTGAAACGGCAGCTGCAGTGACGTTGCGCGGTTTCGCGCCGCGCAGCGTGGAGCGTGCCTGATTCGCGCTGCGTCGCGACCCACGCAGGCCGGGAAAGCGCTCGCGCTCACGTGAACGGATACCTGGGCGTCAGAGCGCCGCGCCTGTACTCGACGCCCCCTGCGCCGCCGAATACTCGGCCCACTGTGCCGACCGGGTGCGATTGCGCCCTTCGGTCTTCGCCACGTACAGCTATCCGTCAGCGGCGGCCAGCAGCTCGACTCCATTGGCGAAATCCGTGGCGCTCGGCAGCGCCGTGGCGCAGCCGACGCTTACCGTCACCGCCTGCGGCGCATCGTGTCCACGCACGATGACGCGGTTTTCCACCTTGCGGCGAATCTGCTCCGCGACCGTGAACGCGCCCTGCGCCGGGGTATCCGGCAGCACCACCGCGAACTCTTCGCCGCCGTAGCGCGCGACCAGATCGACAGAGCGCCGCGCCACGGACGCGATGCAATCCGCCACCGCGACCAACACCTCGTCGCCGCTCTCATGGCCGTAGGTGTCGTTGAAACGCTTGAAGTGATCGATATCGATGAACAGCACCGACAGCGGCTTGTTGTCGCGCCGCGCGCGCTTCCATTCGTCGTCGAGCCGCTTGTCGAGCACGCGGCGATTGCTGAGCCCGGTCAGCGGATCGGTCGACGCGAGACGCATCAGCGCAGCCTGCGCGCGCTGCTTGTCGCGCAGCGCGAACGTGAGCAGCCACGACACGACCACGAACACCGCACCGAACGCGATGGTCAGCGCAGCAGCCACGTGGCTGCGATGCTGCCACGGCGCGAGCACGTCGTCGACGGCGGGCGCGATCGCCACGATCAGCGGCGTGCCGGGCACGTGCGCGTATGTGAAGATGCGACGCACACCGTCGACCGGCGAGACCGCTACGAAGCTGCCGGAGTCGTGCGCGGTCATCGGTAAGAAGGTCGGCGACTTTGCGACGCTCCCGCCGATATCGCGCCCTTCGATGGGCTTGCGCGCGAGCAGCGTGCCGTCCGTCATCACGATGAAAACCGAACCCTGCTCGCCGGTGTCGATCCGGTCGAGCAGGTGCTGGAAGTACTCGATGCGAATAGCGAGCAGCGCGATGCCGGCGAAGTTGCCCTGCGCATCGTCGATGCGCCGCGTCAGCGCGATCGACGGCTTGCCGCCGCGCAGCCGCGACATGAACGGATGCGAGAAATACAGGCCGGCCGCCGGATTGCGCTGCTGTACCTGAAAGTATTCGCGGTCGTCGAGATGGACGGTGGTGTTCGCGTCGTCGTACTGTGCGGCCGCCACTTCGCCGTCGGCGCCGACGACATACGCACCGCCGAGAAAGGCGGCGGTGGTCGCGCGATCGAACAGCCTCGCCTGGCGTGCCGGGACCGGCAGCGTCCAGGTATCCGGATCGCGCGCGGCATCCACCATCGATTGCAACGACAGACTATAGATTTCGACGTTACGGGCGAGATCCGCGGAAATGATCGACACGAGGTTTTGCGAGGTCTGGCGCGCATGAGCGAGCATTTCACGGCGACCTTCGCCGACCTCCACCGCGGTCAGGATCGACATCGCCAACGCGACGAGCGTGCCGGCGACGCCGGCCACCCACGGGCGGTTGCCCACATAGCGGGTCATCCCGGTTCGAACGGCATGCAACGTCAGGCGCAACCGATGACGCAGCGAAAGCCCATGCTGTGCCACGCTCCTCGCCTCCTTTCGCGGACGATTCTTTTGGACCGGCAGCGCGGTGCGCCGTGCATGTTGGGCCGCGGGTCCTCCGCGCCAGCGAGACGAGAGCGTTCGCTCAGCCCAGTAGCTCCGACGCCGCGCGCAAGCGGCGTTTGCGTTTCCTGTCGAGCCAGGCCAACGCGGTTTCGGTGTGATCCGCGTCGGCAAGCGACGCCGCATTGTCGCGCAACAGCGCTTCGCTGGCGACGGTATCGTTGAGCAAGCCGAAGCGCTTCTGAAGCTTTTTCAGCCGCTTGAGCGTGCGCTTATGGCTGATTTTAAGCACCGGCCCGAAAAACTCGAACAGATAGCGCAGTTTCTTGCCCGCTTTTCTGACATCGTGGAAGGCGGCGTAATTCGAGCGTTTGGCATGGCGCGCGCGTTTGATGCGCTTTTTCAATGAGCGCTCCGACGCCCGGATGCGTCGAGCGGCAAATTTGCGCAACGCAATATCCGCATCGTGGGTGGCGTGCAGTTCCCCGGAAGTGGTGGCTAATGCATCGCGCAACAGATGTTTGACGTCGGCATTCAACAACGTCTCGCGGCTGGTCGCCAGCGTATCGCGGCGCGTCTGCTCGAGCTTAGGCATCAACGCTTGTGCGTCACCGCCTTCCTGCTTGAGCAACTCGATCAGGATGTCCCAATCGCGCGTTTTACCGGCCGCGGTGGCGAGGAACTTGTACACCGCGCGCTGGCGAGAATTCTCGCCCTTGTCGAGCAGCGGTGCGAACGCCCACCACAACGAACGCAAACGCCGCAGTGACACACGCAGTTTGTGCAGCGCTTCGGGTGACGGGTCGTCGTGTATGCCTTTGGCGAGTCTGATCGCCTCATCGACGAGTGGCTCGGCGTAGGAAGCAAAGGCCCGCTGCGCCGATTCTTCCGGTACCGGCTCGTTGGCTGTTTCGCTGTCTTGCTTCATCGATGCTCCCGGAAACATGACCGTATTTCCAGCGTAGCAAAATTGATGCTCACGAGGGAATCACCGCGCATATCAGCGGGTTTTCCAGTTGCGCGTTGGCGCGTCGTGTCGACAGCGCCTATGCTCGACCGATGGGGCGCTTATCGCGCGGTCCGGCGAATGCTCCGATTTGACGATGCAGTGTGCAGCGCGGCAAATGCCGCCAAACAGACCCCCAGGAGGATGTATGCGAATACTCGTTGTCGGTGCGACCGGCCTGCTCGGCTCGCACATCGTGAAGCTGCTCGCCACCGAGCATGACGTGGTCGGCGCAAGCCGCAAGGGCTCCGATCTGCACGTCGACCTGTCCGACAAACGCAGCATCGAAGCGATGTATGCGCAAGCCGGCAGCTTCGACGCGATCATCTGCGCGGCCGGCTCGGCGAAGTTCGCGCCGCTCGCGGCGCTTGGCGACGAAGACTTTTCTTTTAGTCTTGCCAATAAACTGATGGGGCAGGTCAATGTTGTGCGCTGCGGCGTGGACCATGTGTCCCAAGGCGGCTCGTTCACGCTGACGAGCGGCGTGCTCGCGCAACAGCCGATGGAAGGCAGCGCCGCGGTCAGCATCGTCAATGCGGGTGTCGAAGCGTTCGCGCGCTCGGCCGCGCTCGAGTTGCGCGGCAAAGCCCGCGTCAATGTGGTGAGCCCGGGGTGGGTCGCCGAAACGCTCGAATCGATGGGCCGCGATCCGTCGCAAGGGGTGCCGGCGGAAATCGTCGCGCAAGCCTATAAACGCGCCCTCGGTGGTAGTGCAAGCGGCGAGGTCATCAGCGCATCGTAGGCGCTACCGTAGTGCGCTCACCGTCTGGTTTTATTCATCACTTGCTTAGTCGGATGCGCGGCGCGGCATGATCCGCGCCGCGTCTATTTTCCTGCCTCCCATTGCCGTCACGCAGTTGTCATCATTGCGACACGCAGCGAAAGCAGCATCGAATACTCTGCGACCACAATTTTGGGGCTCACGTCATGCCGGAACTTTCGTATCCGCAACCAGGCGCCGCCAGCGGCAAGGGCCGTAGCGCAGGCCTGGTTATTTTCGCCGGCCTGCTCATCGCGGGCGTCGTGTACTGCGGCGTTCATCTGATAGACGATCTGCAGCCCGTGCGCGAAAGCTCGGTGCTGCCCTATCTGTTGCTCGGCGTCGCGCTGCTGATCGCGCTCGGCTTCGAGTTCGTCAACGGGTTTCACGATACGGCCAATGCGGTCGCCACCGTCATCTATACCCACTCGCTGACGCCGAATATCGCGGTCGTCTGGTCCGGCGCGTGGAATTTCCTCGGCGTGCTGTTGTCGAGCGGTGCGGTCGCCTTCGGCGTGCTGCAACTGCTGCCTGTCGAGCTGATCCTGCAGGTTGGCAGCAGCGCCGGGTTCTCGATGGTATTCGCGCTGCTGATCGCCGCGATCATCTGGAACCTCGGCACGTGGTCCCTGGGCCTGCCTTCTTCGAGCTCGCACACGCTGATCGGCTCGATCATCGGCGTGGGCCTGATGAATCAGATGATGCATGGTGCGAATGGCACCAGCGGCGTCGACTGGACTCAGGCGCTCGGCGTCGGCAAGTCGCTGCTGTTTTCGCCGATCGTGGGCTTTCTGCTCGCGGGCTTGCTGCTGCTGATCCTGAAGGCCGTCGTGCGCGTGCCCGCGCTGTATGCCGAGCCGAAGGGCAAAGAGCCGCCGCCGTTCTGGATTCGCTGTCTGCTGATTCTGACCTGCACGGGCGTGTCGTTCGCGCACGGCTCGAACGATGGCCAGAAAGGCATGGGGCGCTGATCATGCTGATCCTGATCGGTACGGTGCCCACTGCGTACGCACTGAATCGAGCGGTCACGCCGGAGCAAACGCAGAACTTCGTCGCGGTCGCGCATCAAACCGCGGCGACGCTAGCGCGCTACACGCAGGGCGCGGGGCCGTCCGCAGATCCGCGCGCCGACGTCGAGGCCTTCGTGCGCACCCGTCAGTTGACACCCGCCACACTGCCGGCGCTGCGGCAATTGACCGAGCAGATCGGCCGCCAGGTCGGCGAATTCGGCTCGATGGCGGCGGTGCCGCAAGGCATCGTCGATAACGTGCGCAACAACATGTATGTCACGTCCGAGGCGATCCGTCTGATGTAGAAGGCCAATCAGCCGCAGTTCTCGGCCGAGGACGCAAAGGTCATCGCCAACTTCAGAACGCAGATCGATCACGCGACCAAGTTCATTCCGCCGTGGGTCAAGGTGGCGGTCGCGATCGCGCTGGGTCTCGGCACGATGGTCGGCTGGAAGCGCATCGTCGTCACGGTGGGCGAGAAGATCGGCAAACAGCATCTGACGTATGGCCAGGGCGCGTCGGCTGAACTCGTCGCGATGGTCACGATCGGTGCCGCCGACGTCTACGGTCTGCCGGTGTCGACGACCCACGTGCTCTCTTCCGGCGTGGCCGGCACGATGGCGGCCAACGGCTCGGGCCTGCAATGGGCCACCGTGCGCAGCCTGATCCTTGCATGGGTGTTGACGCTGCCCGCGTCGATCGCGCTCGCGGGCGGGTTGTACTGGGTGTTCCGATCGGTGTTCTAAGTTCGCCGCTCCAGCTGAATGCAGCACGAAAAAAAGCGCGGTACGTTCTATACGTACCGCGCTTTTTTGTTGGCAAGCTCGTTCATGCGATCCGGCTTTAGTACACCTCGGGCACGATCATCGCCTCAGGCACCGGCTGGCGGCTATAGTCCTCGTGATAGACACGCGACGGCAATTCGATGTGCGGATGCTCGATGTCGTGATACGGCACCTGGCTCAGCAGATGGTGAATGCAGTTCAGGCGCGCGCGCTTCTTGTCGACGGCCTGCACGACCCACCACGGCGCCTCGGGAATATGCGAGCGCTGCAGCATCACTTCTTTCGCCAGCGTATACGCCTCCCAGCGGCGCCGGCTTTCCAGATCCATCGGGCTCAGCTTCCACTGCTTCAGCGGATCGTGAATGCGGTTCTGGAAGCGGATTTCCTGCTCTTCGTCGGTGATCGAAAACCAGTACTTGAGGATCTGCACGCCGCTGCGCACGAGCATCTTCTCGAACTCAGGCACCGAGCGGAAAAACTCTTCGTATTCCTCGTCGGTGCAGAAGTTCATCACGCGCTCGACGCCCGCGCGGTTGTACCAGCTGCGATCGAACAGCACCATTTCGCCGCCCGCCGGCAGATGCGATACATAGCGCTGGAAATACCATTGCGTGCGCTCGCGATTGTTCGGCGCGGGCAATGCGGCCACGCGGCAAACGCGCGGATTGAGTCGCTGCGTGATGCGCTTGATCGCGCCGCCCTTGCCGGCCGCGTCGCGCCCTTCGAAGATCACGACGAGCCGATGTCCGGTCGCGACGATCCAGTCCTGCAGCTTGACCAGTTCCCCCTGCAGCCGGAACAGTTCACGGAAGTACTGCTTGCGCGCCTCGCGATGCTCGGGCGTAAAGCCGGCCGGGCCGTCGATGATGCGGTCGTCGACCTCCATTTCGAGTTCTTCGTCATAGGCATCGATGAGGTCTTCCTCGAAACGGCGTTGCCGCTCCGCCATCAATTCGAAATCGGGTCTCGGGTCCGGCTCTTTCATTGCGGCTCTCCTCGCAACAGGAATGGGATGGCGCGCGGCGGCTAGCGCGACGCGGTCGCGTTCGATTATCGAAGCGCGAGGTGTCAGCCGTGTTACCGCGTGGGCGGCCGCTGCGGAGGTGTGGTAACACCCATGATAGCGAGTTTTGCCTGGGCCTCCTCCGCTAGTGCAGCGGCCGCGCGAAGCTCAATTCGTGGCCGTCCGGATCGGTGATATGAAAATAGCGCTCGCCCCACGGCGCATCCGCCGGCGCGGACGACGGCTGCAAGCCCGCCGCCAGCGCCTTGGCATAGATCGCGTCGACGTCCGACACGTAGATGATCACGCGCCCCCACCAGTTGACCGGCGCACGCGCATCGGCGATCAGGTTCAGATACGAGCTGCCGAACGCGAACGACGTGAACGCCTCGCGCGGACCGCCGTACTTGAGCGGAAAGCCGAGCGCTTCGTAGAACGCGACGGCGCGCTGCATGTCGCTGGTAGCGAGCGTGATCGCGCTCAGAGACTCGATGCGTGGATCCGGCTGCGGAGGTTGCGGCGCTGAGGCGGTAGATGCGGACATGAAGTAGTTCTCCGTGGCGCGAGCGAGCGGCGAGCGACGGCCCGCCCCGGAAAGTGTCTCACACGCGATGGCCGCCAGTGCGGCCCGCGGCGACGGCCCCGGGCGCCCCGCCCCAGACGCCCTTGAAAACGCGCGCGACGCCCCGCATCTCGCAGCCCGTCTATCCGGAGCATCGTTATGGGAAGCCGTCCACGCTTCATCGATGACCTGTCGAGCGCCGCATCCGACGCCCCCGGGCCCCAATCCACCGACCTTTTGACCAACGGCGACGACGCGCTGCTCGACGCCTACTCCCGCACCGTGATCGGCGCACTGGAGCGCGTGCAGCAGGCGGTCGCGTTTATCGCCGTCGAACGCCGGCTGCCCGGCGACGCGTCCGCGCATGGGCGCGGCGCGCGCGGCGGCACCGGCTCGGGCTTTCTGTTCACGCCCGACGGCTACCTGCTGACCAATAGCCACGTCGTGCATGGCGCGACGCATATCCAGGTGACGCTGGCCGACGGCGCGAAGTTCGACGCCGATCTGGTCGGCGACGATCCCGGCAGCGATCTCGCGGTGCTGCGCATCGGTTCGCCGGAGCCGCTGCCGCACGTCGAACTCGGCGAATCGTCGAAGCTGCGCGTCGGGCAGATCGCCATTGCGGTCGGCAGCCCGCTGGGGCTGCAGCAGACCGTGACGGCCGGTGTCGTTTCGGCGCTGGGCCGGTCGCTGCGCTCGAACTCCGGCCGCATGATCTACGACGTGATCCAGACCGACGCGGCGTTGAATCCGGGCAACTCGGGCGGACCATTGATCAATTCGGCGGGTCAGGTGATCGGCGTGAATACCGCGATCATTCCTGGCGCGCAGGCCATCTGTTTCGCGACCGCGATCGATACCGCGAAGTGGGTCATCATGCAGATCTTCGCGCATGGCCGCGTGCGACGCGCGTATATCGGCGTGGCCGGCACGACGACGCCGCTGTCGCGGCGTGTGCAGCGTTACTTTGGGCTCGGCACGCAAAGCGGCGTGCACGTCATGGAGATCGTCAAAGGCAGTCCGGCCGCGCTCGGCGGCTTGCGCACCGACGACACGATCGTCGCGATCGACGCACAGCCGGTGCAGGATGTGGATGGTCTGCAACGCACGCTCGACGCTTCGCGTATCGACAAGCCGGTCAGCGTGACGGTGTTGCGCGGCGCGCAGCGGCTGGAGTTGACGGTGACGCCGGTGGAGCAGGCGGGCTAAGAAGACTGCGCCCGTATCTTGACTTACGCGCGCCCGCGGCTGCCGCGCGCGATCTCATCACCCGCGTCTCGCGGCAGCCGCCGCGTAATCGGAATCGACAGGCACGAGAACAGACCGACGACCAGAAACGCCGGCCAGAAATCGGAGAACACGATGTTCGGATGCCCTTGCAGACGATGCGAAATCAGCAGCACGATGCCCGAGATCGTCACGCCGAGGCCGAGCGACATCTGCTGGATCACGCTCGCAACACTCGTTGCGCGGCCGACCTCGCTGCTCGGAATATCCGCATAGGCCAGCGTATTGAGCGACGTGAATTGCAGCGAGGGAAAGAAGCCGCCCACCAGCACGATGCACCAGATCACCCAATGCGGCGTGCCGGGAAAGAACAACCCGTACACGGCGATCGCCAGACCCGCACACGCGGCGTTGACCATCAGCACGGTGCGAAAGCCGAAGCGTTCTAGAATGCGCGACGCCACCGTCTTCATGAAGATCGAGCCGAACGCGGACGCGCATGTGATCGCGCCGGCTCTGAACGCGGTCATGCCGAGCCCTTCCTGCAACGCGAGTGGCAACAGGAACGGCACCGCGCCAAGACCAATACGAAACAGCGAACCGCCGATCACGCTCGCATGAAAACTCGGAATGCGCAGCAAACGCAGATCGAGCACCGGCAACGCGACGCGGCTCGCGTACAGCACATAAACCAGCAGCAGCACGATACCGGTCATGCACATGCCCACCGATTCTCCTGTCGACACCAGTTCGCCGCCGACGAGCGAGAGCCCGAGCATGAACAGCGAAGCGCCACTTGCCGACAGCAAGAAGCCGAACCAGTCGAGCCGGCCTGGATGCGGCTCGCGCGTATTGGCGATGTACTTGTTGGTGAGCCAGATGCCGAGCAGCCCGATCGGCACATTGATCACGAAAATCAGACGCCAGTGCAGATAGGTCGTGATAAAGCCGCCAAGCGGCGGCCCGACCACCGGACCGAGCAACGCCGGCACCGACAGATAGTTCATCGCGCGAATGAACTCCGACTTCCGCAGCGAACGGAAGATGATGATGCGCCCCACCGGCACCATCAGCGCGCCGCCGATGCCCTGCACGAAGCGCGCAAGCACGAAGGTATCGAGCGAAGTGGACGCCGCGCACAGCAGCGAGCCCGCCATGAAGATGCCGATCGCGGTTCGGAACACGGTGCGCGAACCGAAGCGGTCGGCGACCCAGCCGCAGATCGGGATAAAAACGCCGAGGCCGATCACATACGCGGTAACCGCAAGCTTCAGCGTGATCGATCATGACCGAGGTCGCGCGCCAGAACAGGCAGCGACGTCACGATGACCGTGCCGTCCACGTTTTCCATGAACATCGCGCACGCGACGATCAGCGGAACGATGAAAGCGCCTAAAGCGAGCAGCATTGTCATGGCGACGGGCGGCCCGCCATCAATGGAAAGTGCCGATTATGGCATTGCGGCGGCAACAAATGTTGTCGCGCGAGGGGATTGCCGCGCGCCGTGAGGCGCGCTGGCGCGCGGCGGAAGCTTTAGCGCGATGCGCTGACGAGCGGCTGCAACTGCGGCAGGATTTCGTCGGCCGCGCGCGCGACGTCGTTCGGGAAGTCGATCTCGATCCACGGCGCGCCGGTCACGTCGGCCGTGTCGAATACCTGGCTGCGCTCGAGCAGCAGGTCGCGCACCGCCTCTTCGTGCGGCATGTTCGCGCGGCCGCTGTCGATATAGCCGGCGACGATCTGCGTAAAGCGTCGCGCGGTTTCCTCGCGGAAGCGGAAGAAGCCGACCGATTCGCCGATCGTGTCGAACTCCAGATTGACCGCGAGCTGCTTGCGCAATTCGACCGGCACGCCGTCCTTCAGGCACAGCTTGACCGGCTCGTCGCCCGCTTCGAAATCGCGGTCGATCAGCAGACGGTTGACCGACTCCCCCGCCACCAGCGCGTTCAGGATGCGCTCGTCGTACAGCACGTCGGCGTCCATCAGCAGCACGTCGCCGCCGCGCGTCAACGCGTCGGCAACCGTATGCACGGTCAGCACGCTGCCCAGATCGAAACGCGGATTGAGCACGGTCTCGACCTTATGCGGCCAGTTGATGCGCGCGAGTTCCGCCTGCACGGATTCCGGCTGGAAACCAAGCGCCAGCACGACGTCGGTCACGCCGGCGGTTTCGAGCATCTGCAGATGCCGTTCGAGCAGGCTCATGCCGTCGAACTGCAACAGGCATTTCGGAAACTGGGCTTGCGGCGGCTGCTGGAGACGCAGGCCGAGGCCCGCTGCGAGAATGATGGCGCGCATGCGCGGTCCTTTGAAAAAAGTACGGAGGTCAATCGGCAACCGGCACACGCCGCGGGGCGCGCCGACGTTGCCAGCTTCGTTCGCTGAAGTGCAATACCAGCAGGCCCGGCAGGCCCAGCAGGATTTCACGCGCACGCTTGGCGAGCGACAACGCCAGCGCCGCGTCGGGCGGCAAACCCACCAGCGGCGCGAGCAGCAGATAGCCGCCCTCCTGCACGCCGAGCGAGCCCGGAATCATGAAGGCCGCGCCGCGAATCGCCTGGCCGATGCTTTCCAGCAGCAGCGCGTCGATCCAGCCGACCGGATGGCCGAGAAAACGCAGCGCGAGCCAAACCTCGACCGTGCCGACGACCCAGCCGACGAGGCTCAGCGCAAAGCTCGCCGCCACGCGGCCGCGCTCGCGGTACAGCGACTGCACGGCGGCATCGACGGCTTCCGCGCGCGTCATCAGAGACGACCAGTCGCGCTTGCCGAACACCTTCGACACCACGGCGAGCAGACGGCCGAACAGGCCGCGCCGCTGCGCGAAATAAAACCCGGCGATCAGCGCGCCGAGCACGCAGGTCGCGATCAGCGTCGCGGTGCGCAGGTCGTGCAGCGTGCCGTGCGCGGCGTAGGCGCCGAACATCGCGAGGCCGCCGAGCGCGAACACGATTTGCGCGAGCGCCTGCCAGGTCGTGCTGACTGTGATCGCGGCGGCCGCGTCGCGCAGCAGCATGCCGCGCTGCGACAGTTGCCGCACCATCACCACCGGACCGCCGATCTGTCCAGCGGGCAGCAGGCTATTCACCGATTCGCCGACCCAGCGCGCGGACAGCGCATCGCGCAGCGAGAGTCCGGCTCGCGCGCGGCTTGCCGGACCTTCATGCGCGCCGTCATGGGACGGGTGGGCGCGCTTGAACAGCACCGCGATCGCGGCCGCATCGATCAGGAGCGGCACCACGTGGAACGCGGCGACGACCGCGAGCCCCCAGCCGGCTGCGAGCAAGGTCGACGCCACCGAGCCGAAGCCCTGCCACGCGAGCAGGCCGACGAACAGCGCCGAGCCGATCGACAGCAGAAGCAGCGCGGCGCGACTCATGCGGCGTCCTTGCCGCGCGAGGCCATCTGACGGAACACCTGACGGAAACCGAAGTACGCGATTGCGTCCTTCATGTTCGAAACGAAGCGGCGCCACGGCCGCATATTGGGATCGGTGACGTATTCGAACGTCAGCGACACGCGCATCTCGTTCGGGCCGGCCGGCGTAATGCGATGCCGCAGCTTGTCGCCATCGAAAAACACGAGGCCGCCCGGTGGAATCTGCACCGAGCCCGGCTGGTCCGGCACCTGCGGATTGCGGGTATGCAGTTCGTAGTCGAGCCGGCACGACGATTCGTCGATCACGCCGAGCAGCAGCGTGTAGCGGCGCCCGTCGTAATACGAAGTATCGTAGTGCCAGCCGATATGGTCGCCGGGGCGCGTGTAGTAGTAGAGCGCGTACGCGTGCGGATCGTCGGCGGGCGACACCTGCAACTGGTCGCCGCTCAGCTGCTCGAGCCAGCCGATCAACTCCTTCGAGCGATACAGCTCGGCGATGAACGGCGCGAGACGGTCGATCGTATGGCGGCTGACACTGCCGCCCTGTTTGTGGCCCGGCAGATAGTTGCGGTTCACCTCGTCGAGCAGCGAGCGCGCGCTTTGAACCAGTTGCGCGGTGACTTCCGGCGCGAGGAAATCTTCCAGATACAGAAACGCGTCCTGCGCGGCGAAGTCTTTGCGCAGACGCGCGTTGTCGAACGTGCGGGTACGGCTCGCGACCGCGCGGTCGGCATCGGGCGCGGGCGTGAGCGCCGCGACGGGCGTGCCTGTCGACACGGGCGCGATCACGTCGTCTTCGGCGTGCAGATTCATTTGACGGCCCACTGTTGACTGGTTTCGGAAGCGCTGGGGGCCTTGGCCGTCGGGCGAGCGCTGCGGCGCGCGACGCGCCAGTAGTCGATCACCACCCAGGCGGCGAACAGCGGCGCGCCGATCGACGCGACCACCACGAACGGCGCGACGACATTCGTCAGCGTGACGATGGGCAACAGGTAGAGCACGTCCTCGGTTTCGAAGCCCCCCACCGACGCCTGCTTCGTGCCGGCCTTGCCGACCATTTCCTCGATCCGCATGCGCAAAAAGAAGATCAGGGCAACCGCGACACCCGCAACCGCGCCGAGCGCGCCGGGAGCGAACTTCAAAGCATCGATCTGCGCACCGCCGACACCGATACCCATGCCGACGAACAGCATCACGGTCACGAGCGCATCGCAGGCGAGGTCGTAAAAATGACCGATACGGCTCGACTTGCCGCCGACGCGCGCGAGTTCGCCGTCCGTGTGATCGACGAAATTGGACAGAACGATCAGAAGTGCGCCCGCATTGGCCCACGCGAATCCCCCATGCGCAAGGCACAGCGCGCCTGCGACGCCGATCAGCAGGCGCAGCGTGGTCAAATGATTCGGGGTGACCCAGGTATCGATTAGCGGTGTCACGAGCCGGCGGGCGAGCCGGGCGTCCCACGTACGTGGAGGCGGGACGTTTATTGGAGGTCGGGGTTGCGAAGTCATAAGGCGGAAATATATACGGGATTCTGAAAGCTTGCTGTTCTGTCGTATGTTTCCCCGCAATTTCGCAGATACCGTTCGTGTGTTCGCCACAAAGCGGAATTCGCCGAATCGCTGTAAAGTGCGAATCCAGTTGTGCCAGTCACGTGGAATCTGTTCGATGTGCAGCACCGCTAGCTCCCTCCGGGGGATGGCGCAGTGGTTGCTAATCCACGACATCGACTGTGGACGCCCGCCTACACTCATGAACCGTTTTCTTGCCCCTCTGCTGTTTGCCGCAGCCGCCGCGCTGCCGCTGTCCTCGTTCGCCGTGGAGCTCGACGCGCCACTGGTATGCAATGAGAGCGGCCACCAGTTCATTGCTGATCTGATGCAGCAGCAACTGATCAACCCGAAGCCAAGTCACGTCGAAAGCAACTCGATCAACGCGTTCTCGCCGATGCCGGGTGCGCATCTGACCGCGTTCGGTTTCCGCGTATTCGCGGTGGTGGGCTTCGAAAAAGACGACCCGATGTTCCGGGTCGGCGACGGCGAACCGGTCGCGCAGTCCGCGTATGGCGCCGTCGTGTTCGGCGGCGACGACAAGGTTAAAAGCGCACTCGAGAACGCCGGCAGCACGGCGATCGTGCATCACGTCGCGCCACTGATAACCGCGATTTTTTGCAAGCGCAACTAGGCGGTGGCGGCACGCGCTGGCTGCGGCCATCGGTATTGAGATGGCTCCGAGCAGGGGTTGGCACGGTACAATTGCCGCAGATAGATTTTTCGGGGCTCCGCAAGGGCGTCTATCTGCCTCCTGGTCAACAGGGTCCAGCCGTGCTGGTTACGTCGGTCGCACCGATCAAGCGCTCCCGCGAAGTCATGAGGCCCCCGCGCGGGACCTCACCTGTTTCTGGCCAGGCCACTCTCACACATCCAGTTCTTTTCTAGTGCCGACTCAGGCTCGGGTCGCGGATCGATTCGCCTCTCAAAATCTCGGCCGCCATCACGCGAAATCGCACGATGCTCCGGCGGTTGCGAGGAATATCCGGCTTGCCTGCCGCTTGCGGGCTGCCCGGGGTGCGCACATACGCGCTCTCGATCACGAGCCGCAGTTGCGCTGCCGCCGCCCTGCGCAAACGGAAAAACACCTCGTACTCGACCGTTTCGCCACGATCATCGATATCTTCGATCACGAGCCAGTTGGAGCGGCCAGTGAAATAGCACCGCCGTTCTGCCAACTGCGCGATGATCGCCGGCAGCTTGAGCGACCAGCGGTGTCGGTCGGGGCAAAACGCGCGCGCCACATTGCGATGATCGAATATTGTGCGCGCGTCGCCGAGCACTTCGAAATCGAGTGGCCCGGTCGCGCCCGCTCCCAAACGACACGCAATGTGACGTGTATTCGACGTGGACCGTTGCCGTCACTGCAGGAAATCGCTGCGAGGCGGGAATCGCGAAAGTGAACGCGCTGGCAAGCAGATGAGCGAGGTCATAGCGAACGTTCGCCACGTCGATAAAACCCTCGTCGCAACATCAAAATCCATTTCAAGTCCACCTCGCGAGGCCGCCAAAGGAGACCGCAAATTATCGCGAGATTCCCGTTCGCTGGCTCCTCAGCCGGATGGCCTAAGACGATCCGATCACGACGCAACCGCGCCTACAACCGCCGCTTACCCCGGCCGGCGAAACTCGTTCGCCACCCACGCGGCGGCGCTCGCCTTGCTGAGCTTGAAGGTCGGCGCAACCTGCACCTGCGCGATCTGCTCGCCGAAAATATCGAGCGCGCTCAACAGCGCGTACGGCTCGTCCTCGTCCGGAACGATGTCGAGCGTGATGTCGAGTTCGTCGTTGCCGTCCGCGCTCGGCACGCGCACCGCCTTGTGCAGTTGCGCGCGCAGTTGCTGCTCGTGGCGACGCAGCACTTCCGCCGCGGTTTTCACCAGCGTGTTGAACGCCGATACGTCGAGCGGCTTCGGATCCTTCTTGTTGCGACCCATCGTCCAAGGTCCGACGAGCGCGGGCTCCGCCTCGCCGTCCTTGATCATTTCGACGGCCCAGCCTTCGTCGTCTTCGTTCTTGATGATGCGCGCGGTCCAGCCGTTATCGCGCCACAGACGCTCTTCATGCACGCTTTCGTCCGGTCCGGACGAGTCGTCGGCCAAGGACCCGGCATTCGTGTCGGTCGAGGGAAAGGGCGTGTCGTTCATCACAGGTTCACTCACTTCGCAGGGCGCACAATCAGATTACGAACCCGCGATTCTACCTGCCCGGCCCGCTTCGCCCCGCTCGCTCTGACGAACGGACAAGGCGCGTTCGGAACGGCGAAGCCGCTCGAGCGGTGAAAAATTCTATTTACCCTTACGCGACAATGTATAAAACCGCTTTAAACGTCAGATAAAAAAACGCGGCCCGAAAGCCGCGTGTAAAAATGAAAAAGACACCCTTTGGTCGAAGGGGTCTATGGAAATTATAAGTGGCATCCCATCGCGATTTAACGCTTTCTACGTAAGACTGCGTTGCACAAAATGGTGGGAATCGGTGCCAATGCGCGCATCCGGTGCGCGCCGGGAAGCCTTTGCGTCGTAACCGTCCGGCAACATCGTGGCTTCACATCGCAGCCGCCCATTCGTCATTAAAAATGATTTGCTTTTGGCGACCTGCACTTACACGATTAATTCACATAAATCCCGGCTTCGAAAATAAACGGTTGTAAATCGCGTAATTAAATATCTGCATAGCGGCAATTACACTTCACCGGAAATCGTCAGTCAACATGCCGAGTCATCCCTGAGTGAATCCCGAACATGCAAAGAACTCTCATCACGGCAGGCTTGCCGCACGCCGTTGAACAATGGCCAGAACACCGAAAGCAGTACGATGTTCAATCGCCAGACGTTCGTCGGCCTGAAGAGCGATCAGTTCGGCACGCTGACGCTCGGCCGCCAGTACGACTCGGTCAGCGACTACCTGGCGCCGCTATCGGATGCGGGCGGGGGCTACGGCAATAATCTCGCGGCCCACCCGTTCGACAACGACAATCTTTCCGGCTCGTTCTCGATCAGGAATGCCGTCAAGTACTCGAGCGCGAACTACGCGGGCCTGAAGTTCGGCGGCCTGTACGGTTTCAGCAACGCGGCCGGCCAGTTCGCCAACAATCGAGCATGGAGAGCGCGGGTGCTTCGTACGACAACGGTCCGTTGAGCCTGGCCGCTGCCTATCTGCAGTTGAACAACTCGGGCAGCTCGAATCTGAACGGCGCCGTGTCGCAAGGAAACGGCACCGCGGCAATCGCGGCCGATCTGCAACGCACGTTCGGCGCGGGCATCAACTACTCTTACGGGCCGGCCACCGCGGGCTTCGTCTATACACATACGCAACTCGACGGCATCACCGGCGTGAACGTCGGCGGCGCGACGCTGCCTGGCATTGCGGGCACCAACCTGCATCTGGACAACTATGAAGTGAACGGCCGGTATGCGCTGACGCCGGCAGTGAACCTCGCCGCGTCGTACACGTTCACCGACGGCAAGGTGAGCGGCTCCAACGGCTCGGGCGATCCGAAGTGGCACACCGTGTCATTGCAAGGCGATTACTCGCTGAGCAGGCGCACCGACGTGTATATCGAAGGCGTGTACCAGCATGCGTCGGGCGCACTCGGCAACTTCGGCGCGAACGTCGCGGCGATCAATACGCTTGCGCCGTCGTCGACCGGCAATCAGGTGGCCGCGGCAGTCGGTGTGCGGCATCGCTTCTGACGGCGGTTCTTCGCCCGCTCTGCGTGCAGGCATTGCGGCGCGCGGCCATCCCTCCGCGCCGCGGTCGAACCTGCGCGTGACACGATCACGTCGCGGGTTTTTTCATGGGCCTTACGGTTTGCCGTCAGACCAATAAACCCTTCGCCGCGCTAGTGACGACCTCGACGCATGCTCGGTATACTGCCCCGGCCGCCGTGCGACGCCGCGAAAGCGCGCCGCCGGCACGGTAGCTTCGTCGCGAAGCATCGCGCTGTCCGCCAGCGCACGCGCTTCGCCCGCGCCTCACCTTCCCATGCATGACCGGGAACGCCGACGATCGGATCATGAAAAGACTTCTCCTGCTTGTCCCCACTGTCGCCCTCACTGCCACCCTCGCCGCTTGCGGTTCGTCGGGCGGCCCCGCGCGCGATGCGTCCGCGCCGCTCGTGTACGTGTCGTCCTCACGCACGCCTGCGTCCATCGCTGCCTGTCTCGAAGACCGTCTGCCGCGCGTGCGTACCTCGCACACCGGCGCCGCGACCGAACTCGCGGTCGGCACCGATTCGCACAACTCGTACTTCGTCACGCTGACCCCGCTCAACGGCAGCACGGTCATCAAGGTCATGCATCCGGCCAATGCGCCCGACGATCCGCCCGAAGAGGAAATGCGCTTCGATATCGCGCGCTGCGCGACCTGAGCGGCGCGGCCCAACTGAACGCCGTGCGCACGATTCACGGAAGGCCGATGCGCGATTTTTTTATCTCGCGCATCGGCTATTTTTTTACGCGCTCATCTGCGAACATAGCCGCCCTTTGTTTTTGGCGCGGCACCTGTGCCGCGAGTGTCGATGGCATCCAGCAAAGCGCATCATGCGACCGGTTTCGCAGCCGGCATCATCGCGGCGGCGATCGTCGCGCGCAGCGGCGGCGGTCCGTTTCACGCTGGCGTGCTGCTGAGCTTCATCGCCGGCGTGGCCGGCAGCACCGCGCCGGACTGGCTCGAAGTTGCATGGTGGTCGCGCGCGCGGCGGCTGTGGATCACGCGCATCGCACGCTGACGCATTGGGGCATCGGCTGGCTCGCGCTGCTCGCGGCGTCGTATCACATGCTCGGACATTCGATCTACGCGGCGCCCGCGTTCGGCTTCGCATGCGGCGGCCTGATGCATCTGCTCGCCGACTGGCCGAATCCGCTCGGCGTGCCGTGGATCGCCGGGCGACATTCGTTGAATCTATGGAATAGCGGGCACTGCGATCTGATCGTCGTCGCCGCGTCGTGGGTGGCCGCGTGGTTCATCGGCGAGCATGTGTGGCCGCATGGCATGCATGCGTTGCCGTGGATACGCCATTGGCCGATCAGCTAGCTCAGCGATGCAGCCGGCCGCGGCCGGGCGGGCATCACTGCCGCCCGTTGTCGGTGCGCTCTCCTTCGCGGATCTTGCCTTGCGATACGCTGCTGCCCGGCGGCACGCTATGCGTGAGCCACACGTTGCCGCCGATCACCGATCCGCGCCCGATCGTCACGCGTCCGAGAATCGTCGCGCCCGCGTAGATCACGACGTCGTCCTCGACGATCGGATGCCGCGCGTTGCCCTTGATCAGCGTGCCGTCCTCGTCGGCCGCGAAACTCTTCGCGCCGAGCGTGACCGCCTGGTACAAGCGCACGCGCTCGCCGATGATCGCGGTCTCGCCGATCACCACGCCGGTGCCGTGATCGATGAAGAAGCTCGGCCCGATCGTCGCGCCCGGGTGAATGTCGATGCCGGTCGCCGAGTGCGCGATCTCGTTGATGAAGCGCGCGAGCAGCGGCACGCCGAGCCGATGCAGCGCATGCGCGAGCCGGTGATGCGTCATCGCCCACACGCCCGGATAGCACAGCAGGATTTCGGTGATGTGCTGCGCGGCGGGGTCGCCGGTGTACGCAGCCTGGATGTCGCTGACGAGCAGCGCGCGGATGCCCGCCAGCTGCGTCGCGAACTCGCGCGCCACTGCGAACGCGCGCTCGCGCAACTCGGCGTCGGGCGTCGCGCCGAACTCGGGCAGGAAGCGCAGCGCGCGGCGAATCTGTTCGGCGAGCAGCCGCAACGTGCTTTCGAGCGTATGGCCGACGTAGTAGTCGACCGTCTCGTCGGTTAGATCGGGCGCGCCGTAGTGCGTCGGAAACATCGCGGCGCGCAAACCGGTCACGATACTGACCACCGCTTCGCGCGACGGCAATTCGCGAATGCCGAGCGGATGCCGCGTGCGATGCAATTGCTCGCGCGAGGCGCGCAGGTCGGCGACGATCTGTTCAAGGCCCCAGTTCGGGGAAGGCTCGTTGGGCATAAGGGACGGCGTCGTGCAGCGTGCACGGTTCAAAGTGGTTATCCAGCAGAGATTACCGCGTTTTAACGCTGCCCGCCCGGCAGCGCGCAGACCGGCCCGGATTCAATGCGTCGGCGCGCGTCGGCACGCGCGCATCGTTCCCTGACTTCAGATTGTCAGACTGCTCGCGTCGATCCAGCGCACTGCCCAATCGCGCGCATGCGCGATCGCGGCGGCTTCGTCGGAGAAGCGCAGTTCCGTGGGGAAGAAACGGTTGGCGACCAGTTCGCCGTCGCTCGAGCGCGAGATCACCACATACGGTTGCCAGGAGCCGTCGCCCGAGCGCGCCGGTTCGCAATTCAATAGATAGCCGCGATGTGTGAATGCAGCATCGAAGTGCATGAGTCACCCGCCCCTGAAGCCCCGTAACATTTTCTCAGTCGCGCGGCCATTTGTTTGTTAATTTTTTCCGACCATGCTGAACAGCCGGAGCATGCCGCCAATTTATCCGCGCGTCGGTCGCAGGAGTAGAATCATACTCTGTAGGAAATACGCGTCCATTAAAAAAAATGAAATGAATCGCGCACGTCATCGCCATTCAATCGCGAGGCAACGCCACTCGCATCGAATCTTGGCGGACAACGCATCGCGACTCCCGCGCACAGCGGCGCCGTGTCTGTCGGAACGGCTTTTGCTCTTTTCTTCGAATGTCCTCTTCAGGAGATGCACGATGAACAGCGCGATCAGCAAACCCGAAAACGCCGGCACGAAACCAGACCCGAAGGACCCGCCAACCACGGACCTGCACAACGATCGCACGCATGACAGCACCGTCGACACCGACGGCAAGAACCACGAAGCGGCCCGTCTGGCGGGCCACGGCGCGATCTCGCCCGACGAAATCACAACCAGCAATGCAACGCTCGAGAACAGCGTGCCCGAGGCGCTCGACGGCATGGCCGGCTTCGACAGCCGGCTCGGCGGCAACCATCTGCTGCTCGCGCTCGAGCCCGGCTATGCGGTAATCGACAAGGGCATGGTCGAACCGCTCGCCGTCTACTCGGCCGACAACCAGTACAACGACCCGCGTCCGGTCGGACAGCGCCAGGAGCGCGGGCGCATTCACTACGCGCTCAATCATTTGCGACCCGCGCGCGTTATCGAATTACACCGCGTGAAATAGGCGGACGCGCGTATCATCCCTTTATACGCGCGCGTTTGAATTACCGCGTTTATTCCGATTAAATCAGGCATTCACGTAGCACGCACCGTTTTATTCTGGTGCGTGCTTTGCTTTGTTTAACGTTGGTTCGTTTAACGGAGTTGCGGATGAAAAGGATCGTCGTCATCGGTGCCACGGGCACGCTGGGCCAGGCCGTCAGCGCGGAGTTGAAGGCGCGTCACGAGGTGATCGAAGTGGGCGCGACGCGCGGGCAATATCACGTCGACAGCACGGAGCCCGCGAGCGTCGAGCGGCTGTTTCGCGACATCGGCAAGGTGGACGGCGTCGTCACCGCGACCGGCCACGTGCATTTCGGTCCGCTGGCGCAAATGAGCATCGAGCAGTTCTGGGTCGGGCTGCGCGACAAGCTGATGGGTCAGATCAACGTCGTGTTCGCGGCACTGCCGTATGTGAACGACGGCGGTTCGTTCACGCTGACGAGCGGCATTCTGGCAGACGAACCGATCGCGCAGGGCGCGAGCGCGACGACCGTCAATCTCGCGCTGGAAGGCTTCGTGCGTGGCGCGGCGATCGAGATGCCGCGCGGGCTGCGCATCAACCTCGTGAGTCCGACCGTGCTGACTGAATCGATGGAGGCTTATGCGCCGTTCTTTCGCGGCTTCGAGCCCGTCAGCGCGCAACGCGCGGCGCTTGCTTATCTGCGCAGCGTGGAAGGCGCGCAGACGGGGCGCGTCTATCGCGTCGGGTATTGAGCGTCAGTGAATTTCCGGCTCGCCCGAGCTCTCGGGACTCGCGCCGCCACGCCGCAGGAAGTCGAAATCGCAGCCTTGGTCCGCCTGCATCACATGCGCCTGATGCAGGGCGCCATAGCCGCGCTCGAAGCGCGCCGCCGGTTTGACCCACGCGGCCTTGCGGCGCGCGAACTCTTCGTCCGATATCAGCAGATTCAGCCTGCGGCGCGGCACATCGAGCTCGATCAGATCGCCGTTTCGCACCAACGCCAGCGGCCCGCCGACGAACGCCTCGGGCGCCACGTGCAGCACGCACGCACCATAGCTCGTGCCGCTCATCCGCGTGTCGGAGATGCGCACCATGTCGCGCACGCCTTTTTGCAGCAGCTTGCGCGGGATCGGCAGTTGCCCCCACTCGGGCATGCCCGCACCGACCGGCCCCGCGTGCTGCAGCACCAGCACGCAGCTTTCGTCGATGTCGAGCGCGTCGTCGTCGATGCGTGCGGCCATGTCGTTGTAGTCGCTGAACACGACCGCGCGGCCCGTATGCACGAGCAGATGCGGCTCGGCCGCGCCGGGCTTGATCACCGCGCCGCGGGGCGCGAGATTGCCGCGCAGCACCGCGAGGCTGCTGTCGCGCAGTAGCGGATTCGTGCGGCGGCGGATCACGTCGTCGTTAAAAATCTGCGCGCCCGCGAGGTTCTCGCTGAGCGTGCGGCCGTTCACGGTTTTCTGCGAACCGTCGATCAGCTCGCCCAGTTCCGCGAGCAGCGCGCGCAAACCGCCCGCGTAGAAAAAGTCCTCCATCAGATAGGCGCCGGTCGGCCTGATGTTCGCGAGCACGGGCGTGCGGCGCGCGATCTCGTCGAAGCGATCGAGCGTCAACTCGATGCCCGCGCGCCGTGCGAGCGCGATCATATGCACGACCGAATTGGTCGAGCCGGACAGCGCGACGCAAGTCGTCACCGCGTTATCGACCGAGGCCGCGGTGATCAGGTCCGACGGCTTCAAATCCTCCCACACCATCTCGACGATACGCATGCCGGTTTTCGCGGCCATCTGCGCATGACGCGAATCGGCCGCGGGCGTCGACGCGAAGCCGGGCAGCGTGAAGCCCAGTGCTTCGGCCGCGCTGGTCATCGTCGACGCGGTGCCCATCGTCATGCAGTGCCCCGGCGAGCGCGCGATGCCGCCCTCGACGCCCTGCCACTCTTCCGGCGTCAGCGTACCCGCGCGCAGTTCGGCCCAGTATCGCCATGAGTCGGAACCCGAGCCGAGCGTCACGCCGTTCCAGTTGCCGCGCAGCATCGGGCCGGCGGGTAGAAAGATGGCGGGCAGATCCATCGAGATCGCGCCCATCAGTAGCGCGGGGGTGGTCTTGTCGCAGCCGCCCATCAGCACGACGCCGTCGGCGGGATACGAGCGCAGCATCTCCTCGGCTTCCATCGCGAGGAAATTGCGGTACAGCATCGTGGTGGGCTTCTGGAACGGCTCGGACAGCGTCTGCACAGGCAACTCGATCGGGAAGCCGCCGGCCTGCCAGATGCCGCGTTTCACTTCCTCGACGCGCTGCTTGAAATGCGTGTGGCACGGATTGATCTCGCTCCACGTGTTGAGAATCGCGATGACCGGCTTGCCCGCGTATTCCTCCCGGTTGTAGCCCATCTGCGCGGTGCGCGAGCGGTGGCCGAACGAACGCAGATCGTTCGCGCCATACCAGCGATGACTGCGCAATTCCTCGGCGGTCTTTCTCTTCGTCAACGTCTACTCCACGATTGACGCCGACCACGCGTCAGCGCCGCTGTTCCTTTACGCGAGACACGATCTGCGTCGGGCTCACGAATTGTAGTGCGATCAGCACCCAGATCAACGTGATCGCCATATAGATCATCGCCATCGCATCGATCGATTGCGGCGCGCGCACGCCGGTCGAAAACACAGCGTAATACAACGCGACCACCAGCGTTTGCGTGGCAGGACCGGCCGTAAAGAACGTCAGCTCGAACATGCCGATCGTACGCACCAGCACGAGCAGCCCTGCGGCCAGCATACCCGGCACGAGCAGCGGCAGCAGCACGTAACGGAAGTAGCGGAACGTGTTCGCGCCGAAAATGCGCGCGGCCGCTTCGAGATTCGGATCGATCTGCTCGATGAACGGTGTCATCACCAGAATCACGAATGGCAGCGCCGGTACGAGGTTCGCAAGAATCACACCCCATAGCGTGCCGGCGAGGCCGACCTTGTACATCACGGTCGCCATCGGAATGCCGTAGGTGACGGGCGGCACCATCAACGGCAGCAGAAAGATCAGCATCGCAAGGCGCTTACCGCGGAATTGCACGCGCGCGAGCGCATACGCGGCAGGCACGCCGAGCAGCACCGACAGCAGCACGACCGCGCCGACCACCTGCACGGTCACCCACAGCACGCTCGCGAGCTGAAAGTCGCTCCACGCCTGCGCATACCAGTGCAGCGTGAAACCTTGCGGCAACGCGGTGCCGAACCAGCGCGTCGCGATCGAATTCACCGCGACCGTCGCAATCAGCAGCACGACGTTGATCAGGAAAAACGCCATCACGGCCCACACCAGCACCTGCCAGATGCGGCCCGGCAGGTTCGCGCGCTGACGCGCGTGTTGCGCGGGCTCGCGGGCGCCATCGCCCGGCTGCGGCGCCGCGGATGCGGAAGCGGAGGTGGACGCGGGCCAGTCGGGCTGCGTCGCGCGACGATCGGTCGTCATCAGCCTTTGCCTCCCGTCACGGGACCACGATAGAACCAGCGGCGCGCGCCGAGCAGCGCGGCGACCACCAGCAGTTGCACGAAGCCCATCACCATCGCGATCGCCGACGCCAGCGAATAGTCGTAGCTCTCGAACGCGGCTTCGGCCGCGGCAATCGACATCACGCGCGTCGGACCCGCGGGCGCGCCGAGCAGCACCGCCGACGGAAACACCGAGAACGCCTGCACGAACGACAAACATGCGGCCATCGTGAGCCCCGGCACGAGCAACGGGAAATAGATGCGGCGAAACTGCTGCCACGGACTCGCGCCGAGCGTCGCCGCCGCGCTCGCGAGTGTGGGGTCGATGCCGGTCACGTACGACAGCGTCAACAGAAACGCGAACGGAAAGCCCGACACGATCAGCGACAGCAGCACGCCCGTGAAGTTGTGCGTGAGCCGCACCTCTTGCGTGTACAGATGCAGCGCCTGCAACGCCTGCGGCAGCCAGCCGTGGGGACCGAAATACGTGAGCATGCCGTCGGCGATCAGCACCGTGCCGAGCGTCACCGGAATCACCAGCAGCGTCGTGACGATCTTCTGATAACGCGAGTAGCGGCGCAGCGCAAAGGCGACCGGCACCGACACGCCGACGTTGATCAGCGTGGCCGGCACCGACAGCTTCAGCGTGACGAGAATCGTCGGCCACATCGACGTGTCGGTGAAGAACGTCAGATAGTTGGCCCATAGGCCGCCGCCGTTCATCGGCCGGAACGACAGCGCCAGACCGTACGCGAACGGATAAATGAACAGCGCGACGATAAAGAGCAGCGCCGGCGCGACGAGCCAGGCCTTGGCATCGCGCGGCGCGCGGGGAGTAAGCGGGGGGACGAGCGTCGGCGTGTTCATGCGGCCTCGGCATCGTAGACGAGCACGCACGACGGCCGCACGCGCAGCATGATGCGCTCACCCTCCGCGCATTCACCGGTTACGCGCGCCCACACGTCGCCGAACGCGGTCTTCACGCGCAGCAGCGAATCGTGCCCACCGTATTCGACGGCGTCGATCAGCGCCTCGAACGCGTTGTCGGCGCCGGGCTGGGCACGTTCCATGTCTTCGGGGCGCAGCGCGACGCTCACGCGCTTGCCGTCGAAGCCGGCCATCGCCGTGCCGATCAGCCGCACGCCGTTCGCACTGACCACGACGCCCTCGCCTTGCATGCCCTCCAGCGTGAACTCGGCGACGTTGCGATAGCCCATGAAGCGCGCGACATGCAGATTGCGCGGCCGCGTATAGACCTCTTTCGGCGTCGCGACCTGCTGCACGACGCCCTCCCTCATCACGACGATGCGATCGGCCATCGACAGCGCTTCGTCCTGATCATGCGTCACGTACAGCGTCGCGCGTTCGAGCTGCGTATGGATGCGGCGAATCTCCGCGCGCATTTCGATGCGCAGCTTCGTATCGAGATTCGACAGCGGCTCGTCCATCAGGATCAGTGGCGGCTCGATCACGATCGCACGCGCGATCGCGACACGCTGCTGCTGGCCACCGGACAATTGACCGGGCAGCTTCTGCTCATGCCCTGTCAGTTGCACCAGTTTCAACGCCTCGCGTGCACGGCGCGCGATCTCGCTCTTGCCGACGCCGCGCATCTTCAGCCCGAAGCCGACGTTGTCGAGCACGCTCATATGCGGGAACAGCGCGTAGTTCTGGAACACCATGCCGAAGCCGCGCTTTTCCGGCGGCAGCACGTCGATGCGCCGCTCGTCGAGCCAGATGCCGCCGCCGGTGAGCGGCTGCAATCCGGCGATGCAGTTCAGCGCCGTCGATTTGCCGCAACCCGACGGTCCCAGCAGCGCGATGAACTCGCCGCGCCGGATCGTCAGATCGAGACCCTGCAGCGCGGCGATCGCGTGACCTTGCGCGTTCGTGAAACTGCGGCTCACCGAGTCGAGCCGCAACTGCTCAAAGTGATGCTTCATACGGTTTCCTGATCCGCGTGAGACGACGGGGGTCGCAAGTGCCGCGCGTGCGGTGCGCGCGGCGCATCAGCAGTTAAGCCGAGGCGCGGATGATCGCCGCAAACACGCAGCGCGGCGCTACCTCACGCCGCGCTGCGTTTCGCCTCGTTTTCCGTCGCAATGGTGAAGGCCTAACGGGTCTTCTGCGCGCCGATGTCGGTATCCCACTTCTTGAAGGCCGCGACCATTGCCGCCGCATTCAGCGGCATCGCATGCGGACGATCGCTCAACATCTTCGCGTATTCCGGCCGGCCATACTTTTGCAGCACCTCCTGGCTATGCGCGGGCGCCTGCTCGATCGTGACGCCCTTGATCGCCGGGCCCGGGTAGAAGTAGCCGTCGTCGTAGGTCAATGCCTGCTGCGCGGGCTCCAGCATGAAGTTCATCATCTTGTACAGCACGTCGAGCTTTTCCTTCGGCACGCCCTTCGGAACCACCATGTAGTGCGCGTCGTTGACCCACGTCATGTTGTCGAACGGCTGTACGCGGAATTCGGCCGGCACGATGCCGAGCGCGCGCGGATTGATGTCCCAGCCGGTCACGGTCACGGTCATGTCGCGCGTTCCTTCGCCCAGTTCCTTCATCACCGCCGAGGTGCCGCCCGGATAGTACGGAATGCAGTCGTTCAGCTGCTTCAGGTACGCCCACGTCTTGTCCCAGCCGTGCACCGGGTCCTGCGGGTCCTTGTCGCCGAGCACGTACGGCAAGCCCATCAGGAACGTGCGGCCAGGACCGGAATTGGCCGGCCGCGCGTAGATCAGCTTGTCGGGGTGGGCCTTGCACCATTGCAGCAGTTGCTCGGGTGTCTTCGGTGGATCGCTGACCTTGGCCGGGTTGTATTCGAGCAGCGGACCAGCCGGCATATACGCGACCTCGAGCCCGTAGCCCTGCGCGAGATCCTGCATCTTGCGCGGGCCCGGCGCGTACTTGTCGAGCACACCGGGGAACTGCGCCGCGTTATCGGGCAGCAGTTTGATCCACAGGTTCTGTTCGATGCCGGCCGCGAGCGCGTCGGTGCCGGTCAATACGAGGTCGATATCGGAGCGTCCCGCGGCCTGCATCGCCTTGATCTTGCCGGGCAATTGCGGCGAAGGAGCGTTCGTGAACGTGATGTTCGCGACGAGATTCGGGTTCTTGGCCTTGAACGCCTCGAAGCCCTTCTGCGTGAGTTGAAGATCGCCGGCCACGTCGACGATGTTGATCGTGACCGGATCGGCCGCGTGCGCGGCAACGGCGAACGCCGCGCTTGCGGCGATACAGACGGATACCAGCTTGAACGACAGCCTGTGCGAAACAGTCATTACGTCTCCTCGCTTCTTGGTATGGAAGCCCGCTGGTCGATGTGTTGCGTGCGGACGGTATCTTTCTACCAAGGGAACATAGCGAAGCGCAACAGCCGATGTCAAGCAAATAGTCCAGAGCGCGGGGCCTGGACGAAAACGGCTCGATTGACGTGAAATCCTTGCCGTTCAATGCCTGGTAACGCGAATTAAGGGCAAACCCGAGCATCCGCAGTGGCTGCAACACAAGTTGTCTGGTTAGCGGACAACTGCTCAACCTCCGCGCACGCCCTGCGTATTGACGAACAGCGAATACAAGCCGTGGCTCGCCGCCATGAACAGACGGTTGCGATGCCGTCCGCCGAAGCAAACGTTCGCGCAACGCTCCGGTAGCGCGATATGGCCGAGCGGCTCGCCTTGCGCGGTGAAGACGCGCACGCCGTCGAGTTCGTCGGTGCCCATCCCCCAGCCGCACCACAGATTGCCGTGCACGTCCACCCGAAAGCCGTCGGGGGTGCCCGGACCCGCATCGATCAGCACGCGGTTGTTCGACACCGTCGTGCCTTTGCCATTGGCCTCGACATCGAATACGCGGATCTTGCGCGGCTCGCCGCGCGATTGGACCACGTACAGCAGCGACTCGTCCGGCGAAAACGCGAGGCCGTTCGGGGCGAGCACGTCGTCGATGACCATCGAGACCTCGCCCGTCTGCCCGTCGATCCGATACACGCACGGCTTCAGTTCGGACTGCTGCTGCTCGCCCTCGTAGAAGCCTTCGATGCCGAAGGTCGGGTCGGTAAACCAGATCGAGCCGTCCGATTTGACGACCACGTCGTTTGGCGAATTGAAGCGCTTGCCCTGATAGCGGTCGGCGAGCACGGTGATCGAGCCGTCGTACTCGGTACGCGTCACGCGCCGCGTCAGGTGCTCGCAACTGACGAGACGCCCTTCGCGATCGCGCGTATGGCCGTTCGCATTGTTCGACGATTGACGGAACGTGCTGACCGCGCCAGTCGTTTCGTCCCAGCGCAGGATGCGGTCGTTCGGAATATCGCTCCACAGCAGATAGCGGCCGTCGCCGAACCACACCGGCCCCTCCGACCAGCGCGTGCCCTGATACAGGCATTCGACCGACCCCGACGCGATGATCAACGACTTGAAGCGTGGATCGAACACGCGGATGGAGGGATCGGGATAGCGTCTGCTGTGATCGGTCATATGCTTGCCTGCGTGTCGGAGCGGTTCGATGGGGTGGGCGCGAACTCGCGCTCGAGAGCGAGCAGCGTGCACGCGGTCTGAGCGATCTTCGCATGATGCTCGCGCGGCGTCGAACTGAGCAGTGGCAGCAGCGGCCCCATGTCAGCGAGGCCCGTGAATGTGATCGCATCGTGGAGCACGCGGATCAGCGAGATGTCGTTACGCAGCGTTTCGAGCGGCATGAATGCATCGTACAAACGTTGGGCGGTGTCGTTGTCCGCGCTATCGGTCCCGTCGGGGCTCCGGCCGCTTTGCACGGCGCCCAGCAGCGCCATGACCATGCTCGGCGCGATGCAGCCGCTACCGGTCGTCCACGCAGCCAGCCCGAATTCGCGCAGATGCACGAGCGCTGGCCGCTCGCCCATGCCCGACACGATCTTCGCGGCCGGCACCCATTGCAGCAGCCGGCGCAGATACGGATCGTCGGCGGGATCGTCGCGCGGGATCGCGTATTTGACCGCGCTCAACGTGCCACGCTCGACGAGCCGCCCGAGCGTATCGACAGCGACGTAGTTTTCGCTCTTGATATACAAGGTGAGCGGCATGCCGGCCGTGTCGGCGATCCGCGTGAGGCCCGTCTCGACGCCCTCGGACGTCGTAAAGCCGCCGAGCGGCAGCACCATCGCGGTGCGGTAACGCGTCTGCGCGAGGATGCGCGCCTGATCGAGCATCTTGCCGTAGTCGGGACCGAGCGACGGAATCACGCGTGTACCCGGACTCGCGGCCTCGGCGAGCAGGTCCAGTAGCTCGCGGTATTCGCTGACCGCGACGTGATAGAGGTTCGCGTTGCCGCCATACAGTAGCGTGCGTACGCCACCCGCTTCGATATGGCGGATCAGCGCAAAATTCTGGGCAGGGTCGAGCGTGTAGTCGGCGCGACGCGCGAGCGGCGGCACGGCCATGACCGACGCGGCGAACTCGCCGTCGCGGAGCGGAGATTCGTTCATGATGGTTGACGCGCGAAACGTGCTGGGCGGAGGTTTCACGGTAGCATCGGCATCACAATGTCGTCAAACAACCTGCGCATGGCGGTCGCACCAGCATGCCGCCGCCGGCGAATTGCCCGGGAGCCGCTCCCGAAATTTCCTTTTGTATAACAATGGAGCCGCAGCCCGCATGGAAACGGCGCAGGCGCTTTTTTGCCAAGACCGACTCGACGCGCAAATAACCCGCTTTCCCAAATAATCGAATAAATGCGATTAATTCCGAAGCACGAAAGAAATAATGCTGTCAATGAAACATATTAAAATGCGGTAGCCGGATGCGGATTAGCCGCATTTCTCGCCCGACACCCCGGGCGGGTTAAAGGTCTATTTCAATCAGCATAATAATAGGCAACGCCGTCCCTGCTATCACATGGCTGCTATCGTTTACCCCGCGGAGCGCCAGCGCATTGCTTTCGAGTTTTTAGTGATAGATTATGCGGACCAAAAGAGCGGACCGAAGTTTGTCTGCCAATAACCGCGAATGGGATGTTTGCGAGCCTGAGAGAGCCAAGAAATTGTCGCTACACTTTATCGAGCAGATGGCACCGCTACTGGACGCCGCCGACGAGGCGGAATGGTTCGGCGCGATTACGGGCCTCGCCGAAACGTGGGGCTTCGACAGGATACTGGTCGCGATGCTGCCCCGGCCCACCATGCGTCTCGAGGACGCTTACCTGCGCAGCACTTACGCGCCCGCATGGCGGCAGACCTATGACGAACAGGGCATGGTACATATCGACCCGACGGTCGCGCACTGCCTGTCACGCTCCGCGCCGCTGATCTGGACGCCGGAAATTTTCGCCACCCCGCCACAGCAAGCCCTGTACGAGGAAGCCCGCTCGTACGGCTTGGGTGCGGGTGTGACGCTGCCGATTCACGGGCCGAATCAGGAAGCCGGCATGATGTGCTTCGTCAATGACGACAAGCCGTCGGACGGGTTCAGGCGCCATGTGAACGCCGCGTTGCCGAACCTCGTGCTGTTGCGCGACCTCGTGATCGACACCAGCAAACAGCATCTGGATTCGCATGCGCAGAGCTTGATGCCGAAGCTGACTCCGCGCGAGCGCGAATGCCTGAAATGGACCGCACGCGGCAAATCCACGTGGGAGATATCCCACATCCTGAGTTGTTCGGAAGCCGTGGTGAACTTCCACATGAAAAACATCAGGGCGAAATTCGGCGTGAATTCACGGCGCGCGGCCGCCGTGATCGCGGCCCAGCTTGGGCTTATTGACCCGGGTTGAGCAGCGCGGCCGCGTCGCGGCTGTACATCACGCGCTCGGCGCGACCCAGATCGGCATCCGACACGGTTTTCATGAAGTAAAGGCCAAGCAGGATCGACACCGGCGCCGGGATCTCCGCGCCCGACTCGAAGCGGCTGCCGCGCGACTGCGTGACGCCGAAGCGAGCCCAGAAACGACGCTGGCTCTCTTTTTTCTTCTTCCGGTAGGCAATGATCAGAACACGATCCACTGCCGAAGAGACCTCCGAGGGGCGCGCCTGGAGGTGGGTTTGCGGTTGCCAGTGATTGTCGAGGAGTTCCATTTTGGACCCTTGTAGGTTGGGGGCGGTTACGTGGATGAATTTTGCGATACCCGATAAGCATCCACACCTATCCAGGTAGGTAGGTGGCGCAAAGATTCAGAATGCATAAGTTTTCCTGCGTATCTGGCAGCCCCCAACACGCACAGGAGAACGTCATGCAAACCACGATCCGTATTGGACTCCGGCAGGAATTCGACAACGAACTGATCAACGAGATGTACCGGCTGCGCGCCCGGGTCTTTCACGGCCGGCTCGGCTGGGAAATTCCGACCATCGCGGGAATGGAGATAGACGGCTACGACGCGCTCGGGCCGTACTACATGCTGATTCAGGGCGAAGACGAACGGTTGCGCGGCTGTTGGCGACTGATGCCGACCGAAGGTCCGAACATGCTCAAAGACACCTTCCCGCAACTGCTGCATGGCGCAGCCGCGCCGGTCGGCCGACACATCTGGGAACTGAGCCGCTGGGCGATCGAAACCGACGGGGAGGAACAGTCTTTTGGTTTCACGGATATGACAATCCGCGCAATTCAGGAAGTGATGCGCTTCGCACAGCGGATGGGCATTACGCATTACGTCACGGTGACCACCACGCCGATCGAGCGCATGCTGCGCCGTGCCGGGCTCGATATCAGCCGGCTCGGGCCGCCGCTGCAGATCGGCGTCGAGCGGGCCATCGCGCTCGACGTCGCGGTAAGCGCGAAAACGCTGACCTCGCTATTCGGGCCGGTCGCCGACGCGGCTTGAGCAGCGCCGGAGCGTGGCGTCACCGAAAATCTCGACACCTTCACCCGCGCGCGTCGGCTCAGGAACCGAACATCCGTTCCAGCGCGTTCTCGAGATGCGCGCGCATCGCGGCGCCCGCGGCCGCCGAGTCCTTGCGGCGGATCGCGTCGAGCACCGCCATGTGCTCGGCCTGCACCAGCCGCTGCCGCTCCACCGTTTTGACCAGCGACAGATTGCGCGACAGGTTCATGCTGAACAGGATCTGTTCCTCGATGAACGACATCACCGTGATGAAAAACGGATTCTTCGACGCCCGCGCGACCGCCTGGTGGAACAGGAAGTCGTCCTTCGCGCCGATGCCCTGCGCCTCGATGATGCGCTCGAGCTCGTCCCACGCATGCTGGATCGCGGCGATGTCCTGGGCGTCGGCCTTCAGCGCTGCCTGCGCGGCGGCGCCCGCTTCGGTCACGATGCGAAATTCATAGCAGCGGCGGATATCGGACAGCGTCTCGAGTGGCGCGAAGCGGCGCACATCGGGGTCGGGGCGCCGCGCGACGGTCGTGCCCGAGCCGTGCCGCGTCGAGATGATGCCGTCGGCACGCAGTCGCGCGAGCGCTTCGCGCACGGTCGGCCGGGACGTGGCGAAACGCTCCGCCAGCGCATGCTCGGTCGGCAACCGCTCGCCTTCCTTGTACTCGCCTTCGAGGATGCGGTTGAGAATGTCGCCGTAGATCTGGTCGGGTAAGCCCTTAGTTTTTCGATCGTTCATCAGCGGACTGGCCAGCTTGTCTGAATATGGCCTGATTGTAAGGCCAACCTTGTTTCAGCTTCAGCAAACTTATGCGGTTTGCAAGCATGCAAGGCCACTCGCGCGCGCCGCCGCGGCCGCCATTTTGTCCGCGCCGGGCCTGAATATTTGGCAAATGTTTGATTTACATCCTGGTCGAGTGCATCTTTTCCGGCAATCATCTAAGCTTCATTGGTATAAAAGATCAATAAACCCTGCCGCGGCTAGCAATGTGGCAGACGCTTTTTTGACGCGGAGCCGATATGTACAAACGCATCCTTGTAGCGGTCGACGGCAGCAATACCTCGCGCCGTGCGTTCGAAGCGGCGCTCGAACTCGCCAAATCCAATGGCGCTGTGCTGCGGCCGTTTTATGTCGTCGAAAACACGCCGATGTACTTCGAGGCGCCCGGCTACGACCCGTCGATCCTGCGCAACCGCCTGATCGAGGAAGGCCAGGAGCTGCGCGCCGAGTTTTCGAAAGTGATGGCCGAGCAAGGTGTGAAGGGCGACCCGGGAGTTTCCGAGGCTTCGTCGCTCGGCGATGTCGCCGAGATCGTGCTGCATGCCGCCGCCGAATTCAACGCCGACCTGCTCGTGATGGGCACGCACGGGCGGCGTGGCTTCCAGCGGCTGATTCTCGGCAGCGTCGCCGAACGGTGCGTGCGCCAGGCCACGTTGCCGGTTCTGCTGGTGCCGTCCGCCGCGGGCGCCGACAAGCAACCCGTCTGACACGGTCATCACGCGCAAGACGGTGAGCCATGACGTCGACATAAGCCGCGGCGGCTCACCTTTCCACCTTCGTCGAGGCACCACCGCCGCTCGGAAAGCGAAGCAGCGAACGCGTCACTTTGCCGCCTGTTGAGGGTCATAACGGGTGGGACAATTTCACCACTACCAATTTCAATCGCGCGCAGAACATGCTGAATCCCACCGCTGTGCCCCGTTCCTCGACCCGCTCCGCCGGCTCTGCCGCGAGCGGCAGCCGCGAGTCCATGGCGGGACGCGCCACCGCACGCACCGCCGCGCGCTGCTCCAGTTGTTCGATGCGTCAGATCTGCATGCCGCAGGGGCTGTCGGCGGAGGAACTGCCGAAGCTCGAAACGCTGATCTGTTCGGCGCGCTCGGTGCCGCGCGGCGAAGCGCTGTATCGCAGCGGCGACCGCTTCGACAGCATCTACGCGCTGCGTTCCGGCTCGATGAAGACCGTGATGGTCCACCGCGACGGCCGCGAGCAGGTCACCGGCCTGCGTCTTGCAGGCGAGCCGCTCGGGCTGGACGGCATCAGCGCGGACATCCATGCGTGCAGCGCCGTCGCGCTGGAAGACAGCACGGTGTGCATCGTCCCATACAGTGCGCTGAAGCAGCTATGCCGCGAAATCGGTTCGATCCAGGAGCGCATGCACAAGCTGCTGGGTGCGCAGATCGTCAGCGAGGCCGCACAGATGATGGTGCTCGGCTCGCTGTCCGCCGACGAACGCGTCGCCGCCTTCCTGCTGGACGTGTCGCAGCGCAATGCGCAGCGCGGCTACTCGTGGTCGGAATTCAACCTGCGCATGACACGCGAAGACATGGGCAGCTACCTCGGCATGACGCTCGAAACGGTCAGCCGCACCCTGTCAAGATTTCAAAAGCGTGGCCTGATCGACACGCGGGGCAAGCATATTCACATCGTCGATCTGGAAGGCTTGCGGCAGGTCTGAGCGGTTGGCCCGGGCTGAACGGTCGCGCGGTTCGTCTTGGCACGCCGTCTGCAAGGGGGTAAAGTTTTCAGACCGCCCCCACGGCGACCGTGTTGCATGGAGACCCGGCCCCAATGAATCGCGACCCTGCCCCGCATCATCTGCTCGTGCAGCGCCTGCACGACGCGCGTCAAGTAACCGATGACCTGTTTGCAATCGTCAAACCCGACTACCTCTATGAACGGCCGATCCGCGAGCGTCATCGCGTGGTGTTCTATATCGGCCATCTCGAAGCGTTCGATCGCAATCTGTTCGACCAGCGTCTGTTCGATCTGCCGGCTTTCGCACCGGAACTCGACCAGCTGTTCGCGTTCGGCATCGATCCGGTAGACGGCGGCTTTCCCACCGATCAGCCCAGCGATTGGCCGTCGCTCGACGCCGTGCGCGAGTATGCGACGCGCGCGCGCCGGCAGATCGACGCCGCGCTCGCCGAACTCGGCAACCCGGCGCACGACGAAGCGGCGGTGCAGTTGCTGAACGTCGCGATCGAGCATCGCTTGATGCACGCGGAAACGCTCGCGTACATGCTCCATCAGTTGCCGCTCGCGCAGAAAAACACCGCGTTGCGCGAGCCGGTCGTGACATGCACGGAGCAGCGCGACGCGTTGTCGTCGATGGTCCGCGTGCCCGCCGGCACGACCGTGCTCGGCATGCCGCGCGAGGCCGGCCGTTTCGGCTGGGACAATGAATTCGGCGAAATGGGCGTGGAGGTGCCCGCGTTCGAGATCGATCGATACATGGTCACGAACGGTGCGTTCCTCGAGTTCCTCCAAGACGGCGGATATAGCGAGCCGAAGTGGTGGTCGCCGAAAGACTGGGCGTGGAAGGAAGCGGAGTGCATCGAGCATCCGGCCGGCTGGTCGCAACGCACATTGGAAAACGGCCGCACCGCATGGACGCTGCGCACGATGTTCGACGACGTGCCGTTGCCGCTCGACTGGCCCGTCTACGTGAGCCACGCCGAAGCGAGCGCCTACGCGCGCTGGGCCGGCAAAGCCCTGCCGACGGAGGCGCAATGGCAACGCGCGGCGCACGGCGCGCCGCACGCGGCATCGGGGAACTTCGATTTCCGCAGCTGGGACCCGCGACCCGTCGATGCGCATCCGGACAACGTCAGCGCGTTCGGTGCGGAAGGGCAGTTCGGCAACGGTTGGGAATGGACCTCGACGCTATTCGAAGCGCTGCCGGGGTTCGAAGCGTTTCCGTTCTATCCCGGCTATTCGGCCAACTTCTTCGATGGACAGCATTACGTGCTGAAGGGCGGTTCGGCGCGTACCGCGCTGTGCATGCTGCGGCCGGAATTTCGCAACTGGTTTCAGCCGCACTATCAGTATGTGTATGCGGGGTTTCGGTGTGTGCGGGGTTGATCAATAAAGCGTTAGCTGACCTGCGACACTCCGTGCTTGCGAAGCCGCATCGATCATCGAAGCCGCATGAGATGCGCACTCCGAACGCGCGAAAACTTTATCGGAAGACGCTCACCGCCTCCGCAAGTCTCGTCGCCTGCTGCTTGAGGCTATCCGAAGCGGCACTGCTTTTCTCGACCAGCGTTGCGTTCCGCTGCGTGATGTTGTCGAGATCGCTCACGGCCTGATCGATCTGGGAGACGCCGCTGCTTTGTTCTTCCGTTGCAGCTCTGACCTCCGCGATCAGATCCGACACTCTCTTCACTTGCGTCACGATCTCGTCCATTGTCTTACCGGCGTCGTCGACCAGGCTGGACCCCGTCTCGACTTTCTCAACGCTGGTCGAGATGAGGTTCGTGATCTCTTTCGCCGCATTCGCGCTACATTGTGCAAGCGCACGGACTTCCCGGCAACGACCGCGAATCCCCGCCCCTGATCGCCCGCACGAGCAGCTTCAACGGCTGGATTCAAGGCCAGGATATTAGTCTGGAACGCTATGCCGTCGATGACGCCAATGATGTCCGCAATCCTTCGCGAACTAGCGGTGATTTCATTCATGGTGCTGATGACTTCCGCTACCGCTTTCCCGCCCTTTGCGGCTGCATCGCTAGCGGAACCCGAAAGCATGTTCGCCTGCATCGCGATTTCGGCGTTGCTCTTCACCGTCGCTGTCATCTGCGCCATCGAAGCCGCCGTCTGCTGCACATTCGACGCCGCCTGCTCCATGCGCCCGCTGAGATCGTTGTTGCCTTGTGCGATCTCGTTGATCGCGCTCTGGACTGTTATGACCTGTTCGCTTACGTCGTCGATGAGCCACCGGAACATGAGGCCGAGTTAGCATAGCAGGCATCCAAGGGCAAACGCAGAGAACCCCGCCACCAGCGAAATCTCCCTGACGCCGCAGAGCCAGGCCGCGCACAGAAGGAACGGCGCAGCCGCAAGCAACGCAGACCGGATGCGCCGGCGCACCGGCATGGTCTTGAGGATAGAGGTCCATCCCATCAGGCCCGTGCGAACAATCAGGCCCTTGTGAAAGCGCCGCTTGCTCGCCTTGTGCTCGCGAAGCGCACGGTAAAGGGACTCGGCGGTCTTGGTTGCCTCTCGCGAGGGTTTGGTCCGCACTGACCTGTAGCCCGACGTTTGGCCGTTGCGCACGACCGGAATGGCATTCGCGCGTACCCAGTAGTGGTCGCCATCCTTGCGCCGGTTCTTGATCAGCGCGCTCCACGGCTCTCCTCCTTTGAGCGTCGCCCACATGTCGGCAAACGCCTGCTGCGGCATGTCGGGATGACGGACAAGGTCACGAGGTTGACCTTGAATTTCATCGCGTGAAAAACCGCTAGCCTCAATGAACGCAGCGTTCACATAGCTAATGTAGCTTTGCGCATCGGTTGTCGACATCAACGACGTCGCATTGTCCGGGATTTCGAACTCGCGCTGCGTGATTGGATGGTTGTTGCGCATACCCTTTTTCCCCGAAAAGAACGATCCGGACTACTCTGGTGTGGATGTGTCGCGAAAGTAGCGTCAGGACGAGTAAGCCCTCGTTGCAATGAGGATGACTTTCCTCACCAGTGAGTCGGGCTTTGCGGATCACTTGGACCATCCACGCTGTACCAACGTCAGCAGCAGGTTATTCGTTCCGTGCGCGGAATGCCTTTGTCAGTACTCGGCCTGTCTATCTCAGCCGGATTAAAGCTGCTGGCACTCTGTTTTGAACCAGGAGTCGACCAGGCTTTGTGCCGCTTGCAGATCGTCCGGGTAGTATGGATCGTCATACCACGCTGACGCAGCGTAGCCCGCTTTCCTGAGGGCAGTGAGTTCGCTATGGCGTTGCTCTATGGTAGGGTGCGCGTTTTCTCTGAGCGCCACCAGGTCGCGGCACTCCGTCGAGGCGAGGCGTGGCCCGGCATACGGCATGCCACAAGCAGCACAGCCTGCGAGAAGAATCACCAGACCTGGAAGTATTGACCGTCTTCCAGTAGCCATTCTCATCGTGCATCTCCTTTCCTGCGTCGCGCCAATAGAAAGCCCATCAATTCAGTGCTTCCTTGAAATAGCGGCGGTGCGGAGGGCCGTAAGTTTTCGGTTCCCGGCGACATCGGCATGAATGCCGTGGTGCGATGCCACCGATATTGTTTTCGATTCCAACTTCCACTCACACTGGATCGTTGTTCGGGTTTGCGCGACGTCAGGCGCCAGCGAGTTGTGCGGCAGCTGCTCAGTCCTCGATGCGCAGGCCGACCTTCAGCGTCACCTGCCAGTACGCGACCTTGCCGTTCTCGATCTGGCCACGTGTTTCCGTGACCTCGAACCAGTGCAGATTGCGCAGCGTTTCCGATGCTTTGGCGATCGCTGTGGTGATCGCGTCGTCGATCGATTTCTTCGACGAACCGGTCAGTTCCACCTTCTTGTAAACGTGTTCTGACATAAATGTCCTCATTGGTGTGCGCCGGCGAGCGGCAAAAAGCTGCTCCGATACGCAGATGGAAAATAAATACGCGACGGTTCGGTTGAACCTCGTACTTGAGACGGCCTGTTTCAATTCACCGCGAGAACTTTGGATCGCATAACGCGTTTGCCATTCGCTGCAATGATTGCACCGAGCGCTGGCAGTTGCTGTTTCAAGACGTCACGCTTCAGCACCGCAAGACGAATGTTAGGGGGATGTCCCCACGAGAAGAAGGTGGAAAGAGGGCAACACGGCGTTGCATCGAAGAACATCAATCGACGTTGCCCCGGTGGGCTCTTGCCGAAGATGAGCGTCCAACCGGCAAAATGAATCGAAGTCGCGTGTGCCAGACCATGGGTGCGGCCTGGTGGAGTACACACACGATGGCGTGAGAGATTCCGCTCTCAGACAGTCGGATCAAGAATCTGGGCCGCCTTTGATCCGCAACTCCTCGGGAGAATTCGTAACGACTTCACCGCCTGGACCCTAACCGTCAATACCGTCCGCGTTCCGCCGATCTGACGATCTCCATCTTTCTCACCAGATCGGCAAGCGATAGCGCTTCAAGCTTCTTCATCGCAGCGCCACGGTACATCTTGATGGTGATTTCGCTCAGGTTCATTTCAGCAGCGATCTGCTTGTTCAAAAATCCCTTCACGACGAACCAGATCACTTCACGCTCCCGCGCGGTCAGCGTGTTATAACGCGCCAGAAGCGCAACCCTTGTGAGAGATTTTTCCAATTGCTCAGCATGGCGGCCGATCGCCGACGAAACAGCGTCGATAACACGTTGCTCTCGAACAGGTTTGGTCAGGAAATCAACGGCGCCGGCTTTCATGGCCTCCACTGACATTTCAATATCGCCATGGGCAGTCATGACGATAATTGGCATGTCGACCTGATGGTTTCGCGCACTCAACTGGAACGTCAAACCACTCTCACCCTGCAGGCGGACGTCCAGTAGCAGGCAGCTTGGAACCCCTGGTTTTTCGGCCGAAATGAAATCCCGGATCCGCTCAAAGGTTCGCACCGAATATCCGCACGAACGCAACAAGCTGGATAGTGCCGAGAGCATTGACGCATCGTCGTCGATTACATAGACGATTGCACCGTCTGTGCTAGCCACGGCCGGAAAAACGTTTTTCTCCATTCGCGTTCCTTTCCCCGTACTGGTGTACACAATGCATAGGTCCGTCAGTGGGAATAGTCGCTCTTTCGGAATGAGATGTAATTGTAAGCTAATGGTGCGGTCGGAGCGGGTATCACAAGCAGCGCCGGCAGTAGCTCACGACTTACTGGCTACTAACATTCTACCGACAAACAGTACTGCCCCTATATATACCTGCGTATGATTTTAAGCGGCCCACCCGTCGGGTATGATCGCATTCATCCGCTGGACGCGATGGCCACTCCGCGCAATCGGCGCGGACAGGGAGAAAGATAATTGCGCGCGTCACAGGTAATTTGGGTCGTTGACGACGATCCCTCGGTTCGATCGGGTCTATCAACCTTGCTCAGATCGTTTGACTACGATGTCGTGACCTTCGAATCGGCCGCCGAGGTGTTGGCACATACCGGCGATACTCAGCCCGACTGCATCGTTTCAGATGTTCAAATGCCGGGATTGTCGGGCATTGAATTGTCTGTGCGCCTGATTGAAAACGGGTGGCGCATACCAACGATATTTATCACCGCATATCCGACGCCCGAACTGCATCGTCAAGCTTTCGCGACCGGAGCCTGTGCCCTTCTGATCAAGCCTTTGGGTGCCAACGACCTGGCAGCTGCCATCGAGACTGCGACGAGCAAGCGATCCGGTTAGCGTTGTGAATCAGATACTTCTATCGGAAACCTCGAGAAGCGCTACTTCCGTCGGCGCAATATCGACACCCTGCCTTCGGTAACTGCATTCGGCCGCGCCAGATCGGGGTGGCCCCTCATTCAAGAGCCGATTAGCGTCGCGTCCTTTGATGTTTCCGGATGCAACACGACGTTGCCTTCTTTCAGCCTTTTTTTCGTCGGGATGCCCCCCTAACATTCCTCTCGCGCTGCTGAAGCATGACTTCGTGCGATCGCCATGGTCAACGAAACCAGACCCGCTCAGAGCAGACGCTCAACAACGAGGATGAATATGAAAAGCAGTAAGGTGAATGAACAACCCACACGTCGAAAATTGTTGATCGGCGGTGCCGCGGCCGCCATGCTCCCGGGTACGGTTCAGGCAAGCCCAGCCGTCGCTTCACCGCAGGCATCGAAAGCGAACCACCGACACTTCTCGAGTTCCATATCGTCGAAAGATGGCACTCAGTTGTACTACAAGGATTGGGGTGCAGGCCGCCCCGTGGTGTTCTGTCACGGCTGGCCGCTTAGCTCCGATAGTTGGGAATCGCAGATGATGCTAGTGGCGTCGCACGGCTTTCGCGCCGTGGGGCACGACCGCAGAGGCCACGGACGTTCGAGCCAACCGTGGAACGGCAATGAAATGGATACCTATGCCGACGACCTGGCGACGGTGTTCGAAACGCTCGGCCTCAAGGATGCCGTACTTGTTGGCTTTTCCACCGGCGGCGGCGAGGTTGCACGCTATCTGGGCCGTCACGGTACTCGACGCGTGTCAAAAGTCGTGCTCGTGTCGGCTGTTCCGCCGTTGATGCTGAAAACTCCCACAAACGTGGGGGGATTGCCGATCGAGGTATTTGACGGCCTGCGTGCTGCTCAATTGGCGAACCGCTCGCAGTTCTACAAAGACGTGCCATCCGGACCGTTCTATGGCTTCAACCGCCCCGGCGCCAAGCCGTCGCAGGGCTTGATCGATTCGTGGTGGGCGCAGGGCATGCAGGGCGGCCACAAAAACACGTACGATTCGATCAAGGCATTCTCCGAAACCGACTTTACCGAAGATCTGAAAAAGATCGACGTCCCGACGCTGATCATTCATGGAGAAGACGATCAGATCGTGCCTATCGACGCAGCCGGCCGCGCATCGGCAAAGCTGATAAGAAACTCGAAGTTAATTGTCTACCCTGGCGCGCCGCATGGCTTGACTGACACGCACAAAGAGAAATTCAACGCGGATCTGCTCGCATTCATCCAAAGCTAAGCGCGGCTAGAACTTCACTGATCACAAGGGCAAGGACTCTCGTCCTTGCCCTCTTTTGCATGCGGGTCGCCCACTCGCGTGCGTCTAATAACTCGTCCTGCAAGGACATGCGACGCTCCCCGTACAACGCGCGCCTACGCTTCAAATGTCGCGCGAAATGTCTCCATCAGTTGAAATCCGCAGCAACCGCCTGAAACAGAACATTAATTCTCAATAGCCGCGCTATTTTATGAATATACGGAACAAATATTTGGACGAAGCTTCATAAATAATAGGAAAACACATCACTTAGAATTCCTCGGGCGAAACCGCCTGCCTCCGGCGGAATTACATCACCACACACTCTGATGTTCGACCAAGGAAGACCATATGAGTTACCAGACGGGGCTAAGCGGCTTGCATGCCGCCTCAAACGATCTTGATGTCATCGGCAACAATATTGCAAATGCCCACACGGTGGGATTCAAACAAGGCACGGCGGTTTTTTCCGACATGTACGCTAACGCGATGCTCGGCGCGACGAATAATCAGATCGGCATCGGTGTTGCAACGTCGACGATCGTCCGGGACTTCTCGGAAGGAACACCTACCCAAACAGGTAATCCGCTCGATCTCGACATTAGAGGAAATGGTTTCTTTCTGCTTTCTCAGAACGGTACTCTGGTCTACTCGAGAAACGGTCAATTTCAGCAAGACAGTGACGGAAATATTATTAACAGCAGCAATGGCCTTCCGTTAATGGGATACGCAGTTGGTCCGAATAGTGTCGTCGACACTTCACGACTGATTCAATTAACGACTGCGACCGTGGCAAATCTGCCCCCGAAGCCGACCAGCGCGATCGCGTGGTCTTTCAATCTCAACGCGGGAGATGAAACCCCGAAAGTCACGCCGTTCGACCCTACCAACAACCAGAGCTACAACTTCGCAACGACGGCTACTACGTACGATTCAGAAGGTAACGAGCATCAGATCAGCATTTATCTTGTGAAAGATCCGGCCACCCCCAATCAATGGAGTGCCTATATAGCGCCCCAAGGTTCGGATGTCACCGTTGACAATGGAACCGGGACGCCTTCCCCGTACACGCAAATCGGAACACTGACTTTCGATTCATCAGGGAGACTCACCAGTTCGAGTTCGCTTTCGTTCGAGATGAACACGACCAACGGCAGCGCCAGCCCGCAAACGATTGCCATCGATCTCGGCAACACCACGCAGTACGCCGCGACGACAGACAGCGTGACCCGGTATCACCCCGACGGATACGCCGCGGCCGCTTACAACGGCACACTTTCCGTCGCTGACGACGGCACCATCACTGCCGGTTACACGAACGGGGAGACACTCGTCATTGGGCAAGTGGCGACGGCGACTTTCGCCAATCCGAATGGGCTTCAAAGTCAAAGCGGCAACCTGTTTTACGCAACTCTGGCGTCAGGGGCTGCGCAAATCGGCACGCCGGGCACTTTCAACCACGGTGTGCTACAAGGATTTATGCAGGAAAGTTCGAACGTTGATCTGACTGACCAGCTCGTAGCGCTTATTACGGCGCAACGGAACTATCAGGCCAACGCTCAAACGATAAAGACCCAGCAAACCGTCGACCAATCGCTCATCAATTTGTAGCCAGGACAGGACCCAGGCAGGCGGCGTCCTGCCTTTGCGCTCACCTGAACCCTCCAGTACTTCGTGTGGCGCTAGCTGCGCTGCTAGCTCTCACCACAGTCCCCAAACCGATATGGACAGCACCTCGGTTGTATCAGCTCCCTCCGTCTTCAGGCCGTTTTGTGTGACGGGGGAAGCTGGAAATTCGCTGACGGAGATTCCGATTGTCAAAGCCACCCGACTCAAGCCCTCCACGCTGGCCGCTACGCCAGCGGGATGGTCCGGCTTCCAGGAGTGTTGCGTCTGTCCTGACGACTGGAACGTTGACTTTGTAGCCGCTTATTTTTCCCAATTTCAAATTGAAAATGAGCAGATCATCTCAACGGTGACTTTTAACGTCACGATGCAAAGTGACGCTGCATACCCGGTACGGGCAACTGGGTATGTCTTTGATGAACTGGACCATCCCGTGGGCAGCCTGGACCTGAGACATTTCGGGCAACGAATGCCCCGTGCGCTGCAATTCGACGTTTCTGCATACCAGTTACCGATGTCGAGTCGCTTTCTGATCGCCTTCCAGATTGGTGGAGGGGGAAGCACGAAGATCCCGCGCCCCCCGCTCATCACGAGCATCGCAATCGACGTTGTAGCCTGCGTTCTGACGACCGTCGAGAGTTAATGTCCGGACGCTCGCATATCGGGGGCCAGCGGTGAAGAAATAAGGCGATATCGTGCGGCATGCGCCGAACATCATCCAGACACGGCGGTATGGCGTGATGACAGCAAAGCGACGAATAACAGGCCTTTCAGTGCGCATTCGACCAACGACAACCAGAACGCGACACGAAACCCCGCGTACTCGGCGGGCAGCGCCGGCGCGATGGCGATAACGCTCAACACACACAGGAAGGCAAGTGTGCCGCGCGCCGCCGCGCTGCCCCTGAGCACATAAAATGCGAGAAGAAGCCAGATTACGGTGGCAAGCGCAAGCGCGAGCCGCTGCATGTCGTCTGGCGCGACCCAGAATTCCATGGGAAATTCGACGAGCGCCCACAATGCAGTGATTTTGACGAGGCGTCTCGTCCATGAGGTGCGCCGCGGGACGGCGAAGCCATCGACGTCTGTGTCATCGCCCAGCACCGGCGCATCTGGGGCTACCGAAACGCCGGCCTCTTCTTGTCCCATGGTCATGTTCCTGTAGTGTTGCCTGCACGCGACCCGAAGACGGTCAGCCCGATTCCCGGCAGCGCTTGCCGCATTCGCTTACAAGCGCTTCTCCAATTCGTCTTTAAGGATCATCGCGTCTGCGTTCACGGCCTGAGGGCGCCTACGTTGGGGCCGGTAAATGTACTCGTCCAGCTGGATCTGGCGACCGCTGACTGCACATACTCCTGAGCGACGAGCACGAATCAGGTGCCATTCCTGGTTTCCGTAGACACATCGCAACGGGTCCAGCCACGCGAGCGTGACGCTCGTTGTCGTGGCACGCTCCAAAAAGCGGATTGTGAGTCCGTCTGCCCGCTTTCCTGCCGAACGTTCCGACCATCGTGTCCACTCCGATGCAACGTTGCTTCCCGAGCTCTTCTCACCCGACAGTTGCCCAAGGATGCCAATAGTCATCAGCCACGGATCGAGAATATTCGACTGCGCCTCCATATTCGGGCTCCTCTTACATCGTTGCGTGTTCTTCAAGCTAAGTCGGATTCGCATGCCAATGTGAGCGTCCGGAACAGCGCTCCACGTCAGGTGAAATCCTAGGCGCCATGTGCGAGCGGCAGTAGCCCCGAGCACGGGCTCGCCGTGTTGTCATCGCATCAACAATCAAGGACAACAGGCTGGACGAACGACTTCAGTTGGACATTGCAGATCGAGCGCGCGGATCTGCTCGGTCATGTAATCGATAAATACCCGAATGCGCGACGGCAAATGCTTGCGGCTCAGATAGCACGCATAATGACCGCGGTCGTCGGGCGCATACTGCGCAAGGCACGCGTACAGACGCTTCGCGCGCAGCAGTTCGCTCACCTGGTAGGCTGCGAGCTGGGCAACGCCGTGGCCCGCAAGCACTGCCTGCAGCATCAGATCCGCATCGTTGAGAACGTGCACGGCCTTAGGGACCACTTTACGGCTCACGCCGCCGACCTTGAATTCCCATCCGGCGATACGGCCCGAAGCAAGACGGAGATTGATGCAGCGATGCATCTCGAGGTCTTCGACGGAGCGCGGCAAACCGTGAGCGCGCGCGTATTCCGGCGACGCACACACGATCATCTGCATCGGGATCAGCTGTTTGGCGACGACCTGGCTGTCGTCCAGCTTGCCGTCACGAAACGCGACGTCGATACGCTCCGTTGTGAATTCGACGGGGCCGTCCTTGAGCATGAAGTCGAGCGCAATATCGGGGTACGCCGTACAGAAGCCGCTGAGCAGCGGCGCGACGATCGTGCGGCCGAAGCCCGTCGTCGAGCAGACGCGCAACTGGCCGCGCGGCGGACCCTGGCGAAGTTCGCGCATATCCGCGAGAGCCTGGACGATGCGCTCGACAGCGGGGTTGCAGTTCTGATAGAAAAGTTCGCCTTCGCGTGTCAATGCCGTGCTGCGCGTGGTCCTCAGCAGGAGCCGCGCATCGATTTGCGCTTCGAGTTTCTGGACGTTGCGGCTTACAGCCGAGCGGCCGATGCCGAGCCGACTGGCAGCCTTGGCGAAGCTGCCTTCGCTCACTACCGCGAGGAAGGAGATCACGCCCGCATAGCTGGTGGCGAAACTGGATGCGAGCGAGTCGTCGCTCGAAGCCGGGGGAGACCTCGTCAAGCCAGTCGGGACGAGCATGTGCTGTTTGCCGTTCATTTCACGAGCCGTTAATCACTTCGGGTCAACTCATATCAGCGACATACCGCCATCGACGTTCAGATTGATGCCGCTGATGAAACTGCTTTCGTCGCTGACAAGGAAGAGCGCCGCGCGCGCCAATTCTTCGGGACGGCCGAGGCGACCCAGTGGAATGCGGCCTGCAACGGCCGCCTCGAATGCGGGCCGTTCGGCGCTCCCGATGCCGAGTTTCCCGAGAATTGGCGTATCGACCGGTCCCGGACTGATGACATTCACGCGAATGCCACGTGCCTGGAATTCGAGCGCCCAACTCCGCGCAAATGCCTCGATCGCGGCCTTGGTGCCGGCATAGACGGCGTGCCCCTCGAACACCTTCGAACTCGCAATCGAACTGGTCAGCAGAATGGCGCCGTGCTCGCGCATCAACGGTGCGATTTTCTGGACGCCAAAAAAGACGGCTCTGGTGTTAGTCGTGAAGTGAAGGTCGTACGATTCGTGGCTCACATCGCTCGAGGGCGCAATAGTATTGATTCCCGCATTGGCGAAGTAGATATCGAGTCCGCCGAAACGGCGGGAAACCAGCGAGGCCACCTCATCGTGCGTTTGCGGGTTCGCGAGATCGCCCGTCAACCCGATCGCCCTATCTCCAAGTTCGGATACGGCCGCATTGACCGCATCTGCCCGGCGGCCTACCACGATCACATTCGCACCCTCCTCGACCAACAGCCTGGCTGTCGCCAACCCAATTCCGCTATTCGCGCCTGTGACGACAGCGACCTTATTTGCGAGCCGATTCATTTTCTTTCCTCGTCCTATTTCGCCGATCTGGCGTACAGCCGGAATGTAGCAATGGCTGCGAAGGCGCTAAAGTCACACGATGATCATTTCAGTTATTCCGTTCTGTCATCATGTCTGTCGAAAATTTCAATGGTCTTGCCGCATTCGTCCGCGCCGTCGAGACTGGCTCATTCACGAGTGCAGCGCAAACGTTAGGCACCACCCCTTCCGCAGTGTCCAAAAGCATCGCGAGGCTCGAAAAGCGCCTGGGCGTCAGGTTGTTTCAACGGTCGACGCGCGCCTTCCTCCTGAGCGTGGAAGGGCAGGCGTACTACGAGAGAGTCGCTCCGCTCGTGCGCGGCCTGGAGAGTGCAGACGAAGTTCTGCGATCGCCCGCAACTGCCACGGGAAGATTGCGCGTGAGCCTGCCAGGCGAGTTGGGGCGCCTTTTGCTGGACCCGCTCACCCGGCAACTCATGACGAAACATCCGGAACTCGCGCTCGATGTGAGCGTCAGCGATCGCCATGTCGATCTGATCCGCGATGGCTTCGATATCGCGATCAGAGCAGGATGGCTAGGAGATAGCGGTCTGCATGCGCACACCATTGCAGAGTTGCCGCTGGTGCTGGTGGCTGCGCCGGCTTATCTGCGTGAAAACGGAACACCGCGGAGGATCGCGGATCTCATCGCGCATCGACACGTGCGCTATCGCCTCAACGGGCGCGCGTATCCCGTGATCTTCGCAGATGGAACGACTGTCGCTGTCGACGGCGTGTTCGACGCGGACAGCGGCGACGCAATGCGGGTGGCAGCGTTGAATGGACTGGGTATTGCGCAGATCCTGGCGATCGCCGTGCGAGATGACCTCGCTGCCGGACGGTTACGCGCCGTGCTGCAGGACGAGGCGCTGGCGGCCGTGCCCGTGCATGCGCTTCATGCCTTTGGACGGGACATTCCAATGCGCGCAAGGGTATTCATGGATTTCGTCACGGCACAACTGGTTGGATGGAAGGCCACGCCTGCCGCGTCCGTCCGTGTAGCTGCACCACGTTCGCACCCGAAGGTGAGATCGAAAAGGACCTGATCGCGCTGTCACTGCCGTACGTGCGAATGATGCCGGGGAAAGGATTCACGCATGATGCTGCTACTTGCGCCCCCGTTGATAATGATCCGCATTACCAATGACGCCGCCATAAGGAACGTGTATTCTTCCGAAGTGCCTGTATCCGCAGAATTTGACCTATCTCGTTGCGACTCCGATGGATCAGAAAAGAAATGTTCTATGGGACGACGGCGAGCGCATTTTCTCGCGAGAACAGTTCCCGGTGGTGGCCGGCCAGAGTGTGCTGCTCGCACGGCTTGCCGCTGACCAGCCGATGCCCGCCAGTCTCGATCGTCTTGCCCACGAGTTCGGGCTGAAGGACGAGCTTGACAGTGCGTGGGCGGTACGGCCGCTAAGGCTGGTGCGTGAGAACGGACAGGTCTCGTTGGCATTCGAAGATCCAGGTGGTGAACCACTCGTGCGTCTGCTCGGCACACCACTCGAGATCGGGTACTTCCTCGAAATCGCTTGCGGCATTGCGGCTGCGCTAGGCAAGCTTCATCAACGCGGCCTGGTCCACAAGGATCTGAAGCCCGCGCATATCCTCGTGCATTGCACCGATGGACAGCCGCGACTGACCGGCTTCGGCCTGGCCTCGCGCCTGCCACGCGAGCGCCAGGCGCCCGAGCCACCCGAAACCATCGCCGGAACACTTGCCTACATGGCGCCCGAGCAGACCGGCCGGATGAATCGCTCGATCGATTCGCGCAGCGATCTGTATGCGCTCGGCGTCACGTTCTACCAGATGCTCACGGGTGTCTTGCCGTTTGCCGCCACGGACGCGATGGAATGGGTGCACTGCCATATCGCCAGAACGCCGTTGTCACCCGGCGCGCGGGTGGAAGCCATCCCCGCCGTCATCTCCCGCATCGTCATGAAGCTGCTCGCCAAGACAGCCGAGGAGCGCTATCAGACCGCTGCCGGTGTCGAGCATGATCTGCGGCGTTGCCTCGCGGACTGGGAGGGTCAGCGGCGTATCGACGACTTCGCGCTGGACGAGCACGGCACCCCCGACCGGCTGATGATCCCCGAGAAGCTTTACGGACGTGAGCGCGAAGTCGATACCCTGGTCACCACGTTCGACCGGATTCTCAGCAATGGCGTGCCCGAGCTCGTGCTGGTTTCCGGTTATTCGGGCATCGGCAAATCGTCGGTGGTCAATGAACTGCACAAGATCCTCGTGCCGCCACGGGGATTGTTTGCATCCGGCAAGTTCGACCAGTACAAGCGCGATATTCCGTATGCCACGCTGATCCAGGCATTTCAAAGCCTGGTGCGCATGCTGCTGGGCATGTCCGACACGAAGCTGGCAGGCTGGCGCACAAGACTGGCCGAGGCGCTTGCACCCAATGCGGCGCTCATCAGCGACCTGATCCCCGAACTGAAGCTGATCATCGGCGAGCCGCCCCCGGTCCCGGAGCTCGAACCACAACAGGCGAAACAGCGCTTCCTGCAGGTGTTCCGGCGTTTCATCGGTGTATTCGCTCAGGCCGACCATCCGCTGGCCCTGTTTCTCGACGACCTGCAGTGGCTCGATGCAGCGACCCTGGACCTGCTCGCGGACCTGCTGATCCAGCCGGAACTGCGCTATCTGATGGTCATCGGCGCCTATCGCGACAACGAGGTGGATGCCGCCCATCCGCTGACGGCCCGGCTCCAGGCGATCCGCAGCGCGGGCGCGAAGATCGGGGAAATCCGGCTCGCGCCGCTGACCGGTGCGCACATCGGGAATCTGATCGCGGACGCGCTGCACTGTGCGCCTGAAAAACTTGCGCCACTGGCGCGCCTCGTGACCGACCGGACCGCTGGTAATCCGTTCTTCGTGATCCAGTTCCTGCACGCGCTGGCCGAAGGCGGTCTGCTGGCATTCGATCACGATGCGCGGCAGTGGTGCTGGGATACCGAACGCATCCAGGCCAGCGGTTACACCGACAACGTCGTGGATCTGATGGCAGGCAAGCTGACGCGCCTGCCGCCCGCGATACAGCACGCGCTTCAGCAGCTTGCCTGTCTCGGGAACACCGCGGACATCGCGACATTATCCGCCGTGCTCGGCATGCAGGAGATGCGGGTTCACGGCGTGTTGTGGGAGGCAGTCCGTCAGGAACTGGCCGTGCGGCTCGAAGGCGCCTACGCGTTCGTTCACGACCGGGTTCATCAGGCCGCCTATTCCCTGATTCCTGAATCTTCGCGCGCCGACGCGCATCTGCGGATCGGCCGCCTGCTCATCGCGCAGGCCCCGGCGGAAAAACGCGAGGAAGCGATCTTCGAAATTGTCGGGCAGCTCAATCGCGGCGCTGCGCTGATCACCGAACGGGATGAACGCGAGCAACTGGCCGAACTCAATCTGCGCGCCGGCCAGCGCGCCAGGGCGTCGGCAGCCTATGCCTCGGCGCTCGCCTATTTCAGCGCCGGCGCCGATCTGTTGAATGACAATGGCCGGGAACGCCGGCATGAGTTGACCTTTGCACTGGAGCTGAACCGGGCCGAGTGCGAGCTCCTGACGGGACAACTGCTGGCTGCCGAAACGCGACTGGCGGAGTTATCGAGGCGTGCTACGACCACCGTCGAGCGCGCCCGGGTCGCGTGCTTGCAGATGGATGTCTTCCTGATGCTCGGCAAGCGCGAGATCGGGGTCGCTGTGTGCCTCGCCTTCCTTCGGCATGTGGGCATCGACTGGTCACCGCATCCGGACGACGCGGCCGTGCGCAGCGAATACGAGCGCATCTGGCCGCTACTCGGGGAGCGGGCCATCGAGGAGCTCATCGATCTGCCGCCGATGCAGGACGCGGTCGCCCTCGCAACCATCGATGCAGTGATCTCGCTAGTCCCGCCTGCCCTCCACAGCGACGGGAACCTCGCTTGCCTGACGATCTGCAAGGCAATCACGCTGAGCCTCGAGCACGGCAATAGCGACGCCTCGTCCGTGGCCTACGCTAATTTTCCGAGGTTCGCCGGACGCGTTTTCGGCGACTATCAGGCCGGTTTCCAGTTCGGCGAGCTCGGCTGCCAACTGGTCGAACGGCGTGGCCTCGAACGCTACAAAGCGCGCACGTATCTGTCCTACTACATGTATGCTGCGCGCCTGGTTCAACCCATGCGCAATTGCGCAGAGCAGATGCACCGCGTTTTCGACATGGCCAATCGGACCGGCGATATTCCGTGGGGGGCGTTCTCACGCAATCACGTCGTCTCGACCCTGCTTGTAACCGGCGCACCACTATCCGAGGCGCACCGGGAGACAGAATCCGGCATCGCATACTGCGAGAGAGTGCAGTTTCCGATGGTCACAGCCTTTAGTGGGCTGCAGCTCGCACTGATCCGGACGCTCCGCGGCCTGACACCGGGGTTCGGCAGCTTCGATTGCGCCGAGTTCGACGAGCTTCACACAGAACGTCACCTGTCTCAAACCTCCGTGTCGTACGTGTGCATGTATTGGATTCGGAAGCTACAGGCACGCTATCTTGCCGGCGACTATGAGGCGGCCACGCACGCGGCTGCACAGGCGAATGAGCTAGGCTGGGTCATGTACTCGTTCACCGAGGAGGCTGAATATTGCTTCTATGCCGCGCTGGCGTGGGCTGGCCGGATCGACGCCATCCCGGCTGGCGAGCGTACGCAGCACCTTGACACGCTGCGTGCCCATCATAAGCAACTGAGTATCTGGGCGGATCTCTGCGCGGAGAACTTCGCCAGCCATACCGCGCTGGTCGGCGCCGAGATCGCCCGCATCGAAGACCGCGTGATCGACGCCGAAATGCTCTACGAGCAAGCCATCCGATTGGCGCAGGATAGCGATTTCGCGCACGTCGAGGCACTGGCCAACGAACTTGCGTCCCGCTTTTATGCCGCACGCGATCTTCGCAAGTTTGCGCGCGTTTGCATGCAGGACGCCCACAATGGCTATCTGCGTTGGGGCGCCATCGGCAAGGCGCGGCAACTCGAGGAACAGTATCCGTACTTGAGAACCGACGAGGCGGCGGCGACCGGACCGACGAATACGATCGCGGCACCCATCGAGCACCTCGATCTGGCGACCGTGATCAAGGTGTCGCAGGCGGCTTCCGGCGAGATCCATCTGGAAAAGCTGCTCGGCATGGTCATGCGCACGTCGATCGAGCAGGCGGGCGCCGAACGGGGCTTGCTGATCCTGTCGGATGCGGGCGGCCATCGGATCGCTGCGGAAGCCACCACCGCCGGCGACGCGGTCCACGTGCAGCTCTCCGACGCGCCGCTCACCGCAGCGATGTTGCCGGAGTCGATCCTCAACCAGGTCTTGCGTACGCGCGAGACTATCTTTCTGGACGATGCCGCAACGGATCCCCTGGCTGCCGCGGATCCCTACGTCCGTCTGCATCGCGCCCGGTCCGTTCTCTGCCTGCCCTTGATGAACGCAGCCAAGCTCATGGGTGCGCTCTACCTCGAGAACAACCTCACTGCCCGCGTGTTCAGCCCGGCCCGGATCGCCGTGCTGAAGCTCGTGGCCTCGCAGGCTGCGATTTCGCTCGAAAATGCCCGTTTGTACCGCGATGTCGCGGAAAGCGAAGCAAAGATCCGGCGTCTCGTCGATGCCAACATCATCGGGATCAATGTCTGGCATGCCGACGGGAATATCCTCGAAGCCAATGACGTATTTCTGCGCATGGTGGGCTATGACCGCGACGATCTGGTCTCCGGCCGCGTCCGCTGGCTGGATCTGACGCCACCGGAAAAGCATGACGACGCGATCCGCGCGCGCATCGAGTTAACGGAAACTGGACGCACCAAGCCGTTCGAAATGGAATACATCAGGAAGGACGGCAGTCGCGTTCCCATTATTGTGGGCCTCGCTGCGTTCGACGCAAGCGGCCGGGAAGGCCTGGCGTTCGTACTCGATCTGACCGAGCAGAAGCAGGCGGAACAAAAAATCCGCGAGAGCGAGCAGCGCTACCGCGAAGTACAGACCGATCTGGCGCACGCGAACCGCGTGGCGACTATGGGGCAGCTCGCGGCCTCGATTGCTCACGAAGTCTATCAACCCATCGCCGCGACGGTGGCCCATGCAGAAGCCGGATTGCGATGGCTGAACCGCGAGCCCGCCAACCTCACCGAGGTCGGCCTGGCGCTCGACGGCATCCTCAGGGATGGCAACCGCGCCGGCGAGGTGCTCGGGCGGCTGCGGCAACTGATCAGAAAGGCGCCACGGAAAAAGGAGCCGGTGAACATCAACGAGGCGATCCGCGAGATCGTCGAACTCGTGCGGGGCGAAGCAAGGAAATGCGGCGCCCTGCTCGTGATGCAGCTTGCAGAGTGTTTGCCCTTCGTCGAAGGCGACCGTGTGGAACTGCAGCAGGTCATGCTCAACCTGATCATCAATGCGCTGGAGGCAATGAGCGGCATCGATGGGGTGCGACAGGTGCATATCAGTACCGGTGAAGTCGACGGCGCGTGCGTGCTCGTGACGGTGCGCGACTCGGGTCCGGGCTTTGGTCCGGACGGCGCCGAACGCGCATTCACCGCGTTCTACACCACGAAGTCCACGGGCCTTGGCATGGGACTTTCGATCTGTCGTTCGATCATCGATGCGCACCGCGGCCGACTGTGGGTCAGCGAGTGCTCTCCATGCGGCGCGCTCGTTCAGTTCAAGCTACCCCGGCATCGCGCGGTTTTGTCGTGATCGTCCGTGGCGACATAAAGCCGAATAGCGAATAACGACGACTGCAGTCATAGATTTCATCTTTTCGACGCTGGTAGAGATCGGGGTCGTGCTTACCTTCGTTGCATTTTCACGACGCAGCTCCAGCGCGCGAACCTCACTGCTCAAATTATCATGCTCGAGAACGGGCACGTAATAGCCGATCGATTCAACTAAACCGTTCGGTTTCTGTATTACGTTCTTTTTTGCAGGATGTTCCGCCAGGTATTGCGTCGCATGATGCCTGCAATGCCGGGCAACGTAATTGCGCTGAATCCAGGCCTGTTCGCACGGTGGTTCCCCTATCCCCCAATCAACCCATTCCTGGAGACGTCACAATGGGCAAGCTCACGACTGCATTTGGCGCACCGGTGCCGGATAACCAGAACACGCAAACCGCAGGACCCAGAGGTCCTGCCCTGCTTCAGGATGTCTGGCTCCTTGAGAAACTCGCGCATTTTGACCGGGAAGTGATTCCTGAGCGTCGCATGCACGCAAAGGGATCCGGGGCATTCGGTACATTCACCGTGACGCATGACGTCACCAAATACACACGAGCCAAAATCTTCTCGTCCGTCGGCAAGAAAACTGAAATGTTCGCGCGATTCTCGACCGTTGCGGGTGAGCGCGGCGCGGCCGATGCCGAACGCGACATTCGTGGATTTGCCCTGAAGTTCTACACGGAAGAAGGAAACTGGGACCTCGTCGGCAATAACACACCGGTCTTTTTTCTCCGTGATCCGCTCAAATTCCCGGACCTCAACCACGCCGTCAAGCGTGATCCGCGAACCGGCCTGCGCAATGCCGACAGCAACTGGGACTTTTGGACCCAGCTTCCCGAAGCGCTGCATCAAGTCACGATTGTCATGAGCGATCGTGGTATTCCGCGCAGCTTCCGGCATATGCATGGATTTGGCAGCCATACATTCAGCCTCCTCAACGCGAATGACGAGCGGTTCTGGGTCAAGTTTCATATGTCGACACAGCAAGGCATTCAGAACATAACCGACGAGGAGGCGAACGCACTGGTTGGGGCCGACCGCGAGACGCATCATCGTGATCTTTACGAGGCCATCGAACGAGGAGAATTTCCGCGCTGGAAACTGTATTTCCAGATCATGCCGGAAAAGGAGGCCGCCACCTATAAGGTCAATCCGTTCGATCTCACGAAGGTTTGGTCGAAAAAGGACTACCCGCTAATTGAAGTTGGCGAATTCGAACTCAACAGAAATGCGGAAAACTGGTTCGCGGATGTCGAACAGGCGGCGTTCAATCCCGCAAACGTTGTGCCGGGCATCAGCTTCTCCCCGGACAAGATGTTGCAGGGGCGATTATTCTCTTACGGCGATGCGCAGCGATACCGACTAACGGTGAACCATCATCAGATCCCAGTGAATTCTCCGCGCGGTACCAGCCACTACAACAGTTATCATCGAGACGGCTTGCTTCGTGTCGACGGCAATCGAGGTGGCACGCCTTCCTACAATCCTAATACGCGCGGAGCCTGGCTCGATCAGCCCGACTATAGCGAACCGCCGCTCTCCATTGAGGGAGCAGCCGCCCACTGGAACCATAGAGTTGACGAGGACTACTATTCCCAGCCCGGCGATCTGTTCCGTTTAATGTCGCCAGCACAACAGAAAGCCCTGTTCGAGAACACCGCACGCGCAATGCGCGGCGTTTCACGCCCGGTCCGGGAGTTGCACATAGCTCACTGTACGAAGGCAGACCCGCTGTATGGCGCGGGTGTTCGAAATGCGCTCGAAGCGCTGGATGCATCGGGAGAGAGCGCAACTCGATCGGAGCTGCAAACGCACAAGTAATGCGTACTTTTCCGGGAGCGTCAAGATGACTTAGCGGGCGCCGGCTCGCATCCTGGCGATCACGTAGGCCGACGTCACTTGCAACGCCGGATGCGAACGAACCGATCGCATGGACATCACGGAGCCGCTATCGTTGGAGGCATAAGGCATACACGTGCCGGATAGCGGCTCGCGTCGCTGGCAGGCCAAAGGCTAGCGTCAGGCTTCGTCGCCCTTCGCCTCCCCGAATAGGTTATTAGCCACGAAGTCCACGAATGCCCGTATTTTCGTCGCCATATGCCGACTGGATGGCCACACTGCCACGCACTGGTAACTGCCAGAAACATGGTCTCCCAGCACGCGCCGCATTGAGCCATCCTTCAATTGCCGCTCGATCGCGAATTCCGGCAGGCATGCGATGCCGGACCCGCACTCCACCAGATTGACCAGCGCGCCAAGCATCGAAACCGCCATAGAGACAGGCGGCTCGCCGGCGTCCGATTCGCTGAGCCCGAGTGGCCATCGGATCAGCTTTCCGGCATCTTTCAGATGAATGCAGACGTGATGCGCAAGGTCTTGCGGTGTCGCAGGTATTCCGCAGCGCTCGAAATAGGATGCGGCACCCGCAATACAAACCTTGGAGTACCCAAGGTGCTTCGACATCAGTCGGGAGTCTGTATCGAGGCCGGGACAGATTGCAACATCGAATCCGCTTTCTATCAAACCGGCAGCGCCAGTTCCCCACTCGATATCGAGTTCTATTTCTGGAAAGGCAACGATGAACTTGCGGAGTACCGGGGCGAGATAGGCACTGGGAATCTGTGCAATCACGCGTAGCCTGCCGCTCGGAGCCTTTCCTCTCCTGGTAAAGCGCTCCTCGATCATCTCCAGTTCTTCGATGATGCGTCGACAGCTTTCCAGGAGCATTTCGCCCTCGTGGGTAAGCATTACGTTTCTGGTGCTGCGATGAAACAGGCGGATGCCCATCCGGTCTTCGAGACGGGCAATCGATTTTGCAATCGCTGACGCGGAGAGGCCGAGCCGCTGAGCAGTTCGCGTGAAGTTGCGGGTCTCCGCCGCGTGTACAAATATGCTGAGGGTACCTAATGTGTCCACCCTACGGTTCCCCGGTTAAGTAGGATCGCGCGCCCAAATACTCATAATTCAGGATTCACGCCCGCGGTGTCCCGAGTACCGCGAACGAACTGCAAGTCGTAGTTTCAGGTATGCGCGAACTCGGTTTCTGAAACCAGAGTTCGTGGTTCGGCGCGGAAAGTGTGCCTGTGTTCATCGCAAATCGCATGACTCGAATGACTGGTTGAAATCGCCGGGATTCGCGTCGAAAAGATAACTTTACGAATTCAGCGGCGAAATCGGAAGGTACAAGAAATGACAATCTGATTAGGTCATGAATACCTATTGCGAACGCCGTACCGCGGTGCTGCACTTCGTGGCCTTATAGGCTATGCGTGGTTCGAGCGCGGGCAATTGGACAATACGGCGGCGCCAGACTGCGCCTGCGCAATCAGACCCGCCTCGTTTGAACGTGTGTTGGGTGACGGGCTGACGCAATGGCGTGAGCTCGTCAATCTCGGGATATCGGTGTATGACGGTCACTCGGCAGCAGCGCTGCAATCTGGCGCGGAATGCCGGGGTCGAGAGGATCGGAAGACCGTCACGTGCAGCACGCTGCTGAGTCGCGAAACAAAAGAGACGTGCGCCGGCCGGAGCCGGGCCGCTATACAACGCAAGCGACGAACGGGTGGTACGCGTGCGCTGACGCGATCACCCGTGCGAACGTTTTGGCGGATGTCGCCGTCGCGACAGTCAATGGCCCTGTTTCTCGGGAACCAAGACCGGCGCGCCCTGGTTCTTGAGCAGCAGCACGACGAACTTCGCCGGCTGCGTCTGGCTGGCGTTACGCCCCACCGTATGCACGTCGTTCGGACCTTCGTAGAAGGTCTGGCCGGGCGTCAGCGTTACTTCCTTGCCACCCTTGACCTGCATGACGATGGATCCCTCCAGCACATAGATGAAACCGTGCGCGTGATGGCGATGCACGGGGTCCTCGGCGCCCGGTGGATATTCGACGCTAATCATCAAGGCTTCTTTGCCCGGATAATCGCCAAGGCGTTGCGTCATCAGTGGAGTGACAATGGCCTCAGCGGGCGTGCCAGCGTGAGCGATGCCCAGCGACGCGCCCACGGCAAGCAAGGTCACGAGTGGGGCTTTCTTCAGGCGAAGCATATTCGTGTGCTCCAGTATGAGCCGGTCCGTGCGTGCGGACCGGCGCCGACGAAACGTGTAGAGGATGCGCTCAGCTCAGATTCGCCTTGTCGAGGCCGTACGCTTTATCGGCCGAACCCGGCACGGTCCTGAACGCAACGTTCACGCGATTCCACGCGTTGATCGCCATGATGTCGAACGTCAGGTCCGAGAGTTCCTTTTCGCTGAACTGCGTGCGCACGCGCTCGTAGATATCGTCAGGCACGCCTTGCTCCGGAAGCTTCGTGAGCACTTCGGTCCAGGCGAGCGCGGCGCGTTCACGCGGAGCGAACAGCGTCGATTCACGCCAGGCCGTGAGATGATGAATGCGCAATTCGCGCTCGTCGTGAATCTTCGCTTCCTTTACGTGCATGTCGAGGCAAAACGCACACCCGTTGAGTTGCGAAGCGCGAATCGATACGAGATCGCGAACCGATTCTTCGATCGCGCTCTCTTTCAGCAGATTGCTGAATTCCAGAAACTTCTTGAATAGTTCCGGCGATTGCTGGATGTAGTTGATACGCTGCGACATGATGCCTCCTGGTTGAAATGAGCAGATATGTGTGGCGTGGGGGATGCGTTCAGCAGCATCGAACCCGCACGAAGGCATCTTAGGACCCCATGATCCCAACCGGTAGACGCGGCAACCGGCTCACGATGTTGCTCGGGCAGCACCAATCAGACTGTGTGACCTTTTCGCGTGAGCCGGGGTGTCGCGCACCGGCACTCCGGGGTGGAATGTTCGCGTTGAGCAGATGCGCATCGCCGCCGGCGTTTCGTCTGCACGCGGGCGGCCACCGTGGCATGGGACTTTCTATCTCGCGTTCGATCATCGATGCGCACCGCGGCCGCTTGTGGGTCAGTGGGTGCTGCCCACGCGGCGCGCGCGTTCAGTTCAGGCTACCCATGCATCCCGGCGTTCCGTCGTAGTCGTCGGGGATTTGCCTGAAAAAATCCGGCTGCGCAGTCGGTCGCCAAAATCGCGCATTCACCGCTGAACCGCGTAATACTTTGCGAGACCGTCGATCTCTTCGGGTCGAAGTTGCCGCGCGACGTTGCGCATTTGCTCGCCGATGTCGTTATGCCGGGTGCCGCCAGCAAATGCGCGCATCTGAGCGGCAAGATACGAGGCTGACTGGCCGTCGAGCGAGGGCGTCGCGCCCTTGCGGTCGATCGTGCCGTGGCACGCTGCACAAGGAGCGATATTGCGGATCGGCGCGCCTTGCATCGCAAGCGCGTGTGCGGCGCCGTAATCGCGGCTGCCCGCTTCCTGCAACTGCGTATGGCGTGGCCGGCTCGAATAGTATTCGGCGACATCGTGCAGGTCCTGGTCACTCAGGCTCGCGATGATCGGCTGCATGATCGCGCTCTCCCGTGCGCCGCTCTGAAAGTCGCGCAGTTCCTTATAGATCGCATCGGCATACTGGCCGGCGAGCGCCGGAGCCGCTATCCCGGCCGGGCTCTGTGCGCCGTGGCACATCGAGCAACGCTGCGTGGCGAGCGTGGCGCCGCGTCCGCTCGAGACCGCGTCGATGCGAACGGCGCGCAGCGGCGGCAGCACGACGACATTGCTCGGCGGTGCGTCAGGCACGATGTCGCTGCCCTTGGACCCCGACGACGGCACACCCGCCGCGCTGCAGATCGCGCTCCACAACTCGTTCGCCGTGAAGTCGCGCTGCATCGATGGCAACCAGACGAAGCCAATGAGAATCGCGAGGACAGCGACGAGAAATGTCCCGCCGGCGCTCACGGTAAACCACGGGTTGCGAAGGCTGAACACGCGTTCCAGTTTCATCGCGGTGCTCCCACGGCAACGGCCGGAACGGACGTGTTCGGCAGACGCAGCAGCTGCACGATCGGCACCGAGTAGTTGACGACGGTGAGGCCGATCATCAGGGCAATCCACAGCCTGAAGCTTTTGAGCGCTACCGGCACGCGCTCGACCGGGTGCACGCAGACACTGAACTCGAACGGTTCCGGCGTTTCATGCGTACGGTTCGACGAACCGAACTGGGCCTTCGCGAGAATGTAGACAAAGAGCGCACCGGAAATGAGCAGCACGATCCCGCCGAATGCCGAGACTGCCACCCATATTGCCTGCGGCGCGATAGCGGGGTTCGTGTAATCGTAATAAGCCATGCGACGCGGAGCGCCCAGGAGACCGACGTAGTGCCAAGGGAAGCTCACCACCAGCATGCCAATGAACCACAGCCACAGCTGCTTGCGGATCAAGCCCTCATCGGGCTTGCGTCCTGTGAGTTGGGGCCAGAGGTCGTAGGCGATCGCAAAGTACATGATCACGACCGCGCCACCGAAGATCAGATGGAAGTGGCCAGTGATCCACTGCGTGTTGTGGATCGTCGAATCAAGGTGGTAGCTCATGTTGATGAGCCCGCCGGCGCCGCCGAATCCGAGCATGACGAACGAGAACGCAATGGCGAGCATCATCGGATTGCGCCACGGCAGCGCCGTGAGCCAGCCGAATAGTCCGGTGCCGCCGCGCAGGCGACCCGCAATCTCGACCGACGCGCAAATCGTAAACACGGTCAGCAGTGTCGGCACGGAGACCATCGCCGTAAACACCTGGTGTATGAACTTGAAACCGGTGCCGACCTGCGGATCGGTGTACAGATGGTGAATGCCGATGGGCATCGCGAACACCAGGAACATCACGAACGCGATGCGGGCCATCGAATCGCTGTAGAGCCGCCCGCCGATGGCGCGCGGCACCAGTGTGTAGTACGCGGTGTAGGCCGGGATGAGCCAGAAGTAAACGATGGCGTGCAGCGTCCACGAGAACAACACGCGCGCGAGACCCACATCGATGGTCGACTTCAGGCCGAGCGCCACCGGCAGGATCTGGAACAGGATCTCGAGTGCCGCGCCTACCGCCGTCCACGCCCAAAGATACGCGCCCGCCACATTGGCGAACATGGCGAGCGGAATCGGCTGACCGGGATTGACGCGCCTCCATGCACGCAGATTCACGTACATCAGCGCGACCCATATCCACGAGCCGACTACCACGAGCACGATGCCGAGGTAGTAGAACACACTACCGATCATCGGCGGATAGAAGGTGAACAGCACCGAGGCATGGCCCGTCGCAACGGGCGCGAGTGCCATCAAGGCGCCCACCGCGAGCAGGATGAAGGCCGCCCATGCCCATTTGAGTCCGATCAGCCGCTGTCTGAGTGAGAGCTCGCAGATTGCGTAGCCAAACCCCATTGCGACCAGCGTCGGCAGCGCGTAGGCCATAACGGTTCCATGCGCCGTCACGGAACGGTAGTAGATCTCGGGATTGCCCACCCACGCGAACAGTGGACTGCGCACGAGCATCTGCCACGCGCCAAGCACGAGCGCGACAAGGAACGAGACAAAGGCGAGCCAGAAATGCGCGAGCACGAGCCGCTTAGCGAGAAACACAGCTGAGCCTCCGGGAGTGGCGGGCGGCCTCGAAGAACGTGGCCTTGTCGATGACTTTCACGTGAGCCCACATGGTTTGATGGCCGAAGCCACAGTACTCGTGACACGGCATCAGGTGTTCGGCCGGCTTCGGGAAAACGGTGGCGAGCGTCGAGACATAGCCTGGCTCGATCATGGCGTTGACATTTGTGCCCATGATCTCGAGGCCGTGCACGACATCGGCGCTCGTGACGCGCAGCGTCACCGGTGTATCGGCCGGCATCAGCAGGCATTGCGGCGTGAACGAGTATTGCTGGGCAATGAAGCGCACCGTGACGGAGCCATCCGGCTCGACCGCGCTGCCCAGGTTGCTCTCGACGAATTCCCCCGACATCTGCAGTCGGCTCGGGTCGATCGTTTCCACGCGCGACGGTGACGTCATCGCCGAGTGCATGCCCAGGTAGATCATCACGATCACGAGCAGCAGGATCAGGCCGCCGGCGAAGACGGCCCAGCGACGCTCGACGCGCATCGCGACCGAGCGGCCATCATGATTGGGTTGGTGCGAGGTTTCGGTCGACATGATCAGCTGATAGGGCCGCGCGGCAGGAATGCGAGGAAATAGAAGGCGAACCAGATCGCGAACACGATCACGGTGGCCGCACCGGCCAGCGCGATCGCGCCGCGCGGTCCGCCGGCGACGATGAGCTCGATCGTGGCGTCCAGCAGCGGATCTTTGCGGTTGTCGTTGGTCTCCATCATGGGGTGCTCAGTGAGGAGGTGGTGATACGAAACGGTGCCCGGATACCGAGCGCCGTCGTGCTCGTCTAGCGCAATGGCGCCTTGCGCAGCTCGTTGACCTCTTTCGCCGTGACCGGCAGGCCGTGGTTGCCCCACGCGGTCCGAATGTAAGTCACGACCGCGGCTGCGTCGTCGTCGCTCAATTCCTGCGCGAACGGCGGCATTCCGTACGGTTCAGGGTTGCGCCGCGTACCCGGCGGGAAGCCGCCATTGAGCACGATGCGAATCGGATTGACCGCCGAATCCATTTCGATCGACTGGTTGCTGGCCAGCGGCGAATACTTCGGCACGTTCCCCTTGCCATCGCTGCCGTGACAGACCGCGCATTTGTCGCTGTACACCTGTGCGCCGCGCGCGAATACCTTCGTGTCGGTCGCCGCGGAGGGGCCGTTCTTGCGGCCCTTGTTGTCCGGCAGCGCCTTGAGGTAGATCGCCATCGCCCTGACGTCGTCGTCGCTCAGGTACTGGAGGCTGTGGTAGATCACCTCCGCCATCGGGCCATACACCGCGCCACGCTCCGAGAGACCCGCCTGCAGCATATGGACGATGTCCTTGATGCTCCAGTCGCCAAGGCCGCCGTCCTTGTCGGAGGTCAGCGACGGGGCATACCACTGCTGCACCGGGATCAGGCCGCCCGCGAACTCTTCGCTGCGCGACGAACCGCCGAGCATGTTGATCCGCGTATGGCACATCGTGCAGTGGCCGAGGCCTTCCACGAGGTACGCGCCGCGATTCCATTCGACTGACCGCGTTGGATTCGGCTGATAGGCCCCTTCGCGGAAGTAAAGCGTGCGCCACCCGATAAGCAGTTCGCGCTGGTTGAACGGAAATTTCAGTTCATGCGGCCGATTCGGCTTCGGTACCGGCACGATCGATTGCAGGTAAGCATAGATCGCATCCGAGTCCTCACGGGTGACCTTCGTGTACTGCGCGATCGGCATGGCCGGATAGATCAGCTTGCCGTCGGGTGACTTGCCCGTGCGCATCATCCTGAAGAATTCGTCCTTGCTCCAGTGGCCAATTCCGTACTGCGGATCGGGCGTGATGTTGGGCGAGTAGAGCGTGCCGAACGGTGTTTCCATCGCGAGCCCGCCCGCGAAAAGCTTGCCACGCGGCGCGGTATGGCAGGCGATACAGTCGCCCGCGCGCGCGAGATATTCGCCACGCGCGATGATCCCCGACCGCGTATTGGCATCGGCGGATGCCGCCTGCCGAGTTTCCGCGCTCGCCGTGGTGCAAACGAACATCGACGCGGCTATAGCAGCGACGAACGTAACGACGCATGAAGCGGGACGGGAAATTCGATTCCTCATTGCATTTGGCTCCCGCATGCTAGCGGCAGCTTTAAACCGCCTGCCGGCGACGGCCAGGGATCGTCGGGCCGAGGCTGCCGCGCGAGCCAGCTGGAAACCGCATAGATATCGCGATCATTCAGCCTCGCGGCGATCTCATGCATGCAGTCGGGCGCGATTGCGTGTCGCGTGCCCGAGCGCCACGTCCCCATCTGCCCGGCGATATAGCTCGCATGGAGACCGAGCAGGCCTGGCACGCCGGGCTTCGCGCCGGTCAGGCGGGCTCCGTGACACGCCGCGCACGCGGGCAGCTTGCGTGACGCGTCGCCGTTCATCACGAGTTGCTTGCCGTGGTCGAGCACATCGGGCGGCACCGCGGCAGTATCGGGATCGGGATACGGAGGCTGAAAGCCAGCGAAGTACTGGGCGATCCTGCGCAGATCTTCATCGGTCAGAAACGCCAGCAGGTAACTCATCGGCGGATAGGTCCGGGCGCCGTCGCGAAACGCGGACAGCTGATTAAACAGATAGTCAGCAGGCTTGCCGGCAATGCGGGGGAAGTAGTCGTTGCTGCGCCCCTGCCCCTGTACACCATGGCACGACGTGCAGGCGCGCATACGCTCGTCCATCGCGGACGACAAAGCCGGTGACTGGGCGAATACGCACGCTGCTGCGAGGCATAGCAACACGAAGAGCGACGCGTTAGTAAATGCGCGATGCACGACAAGTCTCACGGAAAAATATAGAAAGTTCAGAGCTCTGTGTGCGAGCCGAATATTGCTTTCATTCAGATGGCAAGTAGTGCATCGCAAAGAACAAAAAACTCAGAGCATTTCGCGGCGTTCAACCGAGCCATCTACCGGGCGGATCGGATCTGACTCACCATCATATGAATGCCTTGTCCCCGATAGAAGATCAGCAGTGCATGCTTCTGAGTTTCCAGAAAAGCAACAATCACAGCATGCTTGCTTCATCGATAACGTATGGGTTGTGATGGACCCCGCCTATAGCCGATAACGAACAGTGACCATCGATCGAATCCTGGCGTTGTCATTCCAGTGACTTCACTGATCGCCCTGTAACGCAATGGGATGAATCATCGCATTCGCGTTAACCGGCATCCTCGGGCGCGTTGCCCGAGGGCGATAAACGATCTCACCCCGGCGGATTTTCATTCCACTTATCGCGCAAACTCCCGAGTGGCGTGCGCGAGTCAGATGCCACTCCTGATCATGGTAAGCACAACGCAAGGGATCACTCCAGGCGAGCGTAACTCTCGTGGCAGTCGAACGCTCTAGCAGCCGTACCGTGACGCCCACGACCGGTACCGTTGACACGTTCTGCACTTCCCGCTTGAACAAAGCGGCAACGCTCGTTTCGCCGTTTACGGGTAGCTCGTTCGACAATTGCCCCAGCAACCCGACGGTCCTCGCCCATGGATCGCAAATATCCGATTGTTCCAATACCATACGGGTTCCTCCAAGTTGGAATGATTGCTGCTCGTCAGGCGGCTGCGAGAGGCGAATCGACGGATTCGATTGCGCCGCGTCATACGCCATTTCGGCATTTCGGGACCGCTCGCCGCACAAACACATCAGAGGATTGCCGTCGGTATCGATCGGCTGGCGCTCTACTCGAATCGGTGTTGCGGGTGTGGGCGGGTCACAGTCAGGCAGATTTCATGGTCCTTCTTCCTATTGCTAGTCCGATCTCCGTGCTGAACAGATGCAAATGCAGGCTGAATCGTCATGGTCAACGGTATCCCTGATAGACCCACGTCGCCACCCTACTTTGAATTGGCATAAGCTACTTACCGGATTGGAACGCTCATACCTTCGTATAGTAGAGACCACCGTAACGTCATCTCATCGTAGGTATCGGGAACGGTCCACTGTCGTTCGCGTCATTTCGGCGTCATGCAAGGTAAGCCTTTTACTGCTCTGCAATCACGCACGATGGCAAGTGTCGGATTTGCCCTCTTACCCGATGTCCAATACAGCGTTGTTATCGAATCCGGCTCCGATTTCCTCCTCTCTAATTTTTTCGATAATCAATTAGCGACGGTCGATTTTGAATCGAAACACTTGACCAAACAAAGGTATGCGGGGTCCGTACGATCGTAGACTGGTATGAGGTACGCGTGCGAAGTAACTTGGCTTGGGGAAACGTCGCTGTGGAGCTCTGTCCCGTTCGCGCGGGACGACATGCCCATGCGTCTCAACGTCCGCAAGTCGAATAGCTTTGGAGCGTTTCATGAATCAATTGAATATCTCGCCACCCGCCTTTTCTGCCGATTTTCTGAACCACGCCGATCCTTTCTTAAACTGCTTTGCGAGCAGCTATGCAGGCATCGTCACGTTCATGGCGGTTGCTAAAGAAGGGAGTTTTGCCAAAGCGGGCGAGCGACTTGGAGTTGGACGCTCGAGCGTCTCGCGCAGTGTCCAGCGGCTCGAGAAGCAGCTCAGCACACGCCTATTCCTTCGAACGACGAGAACCACGCGCCTGACGCGCGAGGGAGAGCGCTTTTTTGAGCACTGCAATCTTGGTGTGGCTCATATCGTCGGGGCCGTCAACGACATGCTCGACCTGCGCCACGGTCCGCCTCGTGGCTTGCTGCGGGTCTCATCGGGCATCGGTTTCGGGCGCAATGTGGTCGCGCCGCTATTGTTGAAGTTCGCCGAGCTCTACCCGGACATCTCGGTCGAACTGCTTCTCGATGACAAACCGGTGGATTTCGCCGGTAGCCAGATCGATGTTGCGTTCCGCGATGGACACCTCACGGACTCCCGCATCGTCGCAAAGCGGCTGATTCCGATGCAGCTCATCGTTTGCGCGTCGCGTGCCTACGCCGAGCGGCACGGACTTCCTTCCAGCCTCGGCGAGCTTGGCCAGCACGAGTGCATCAACATGAAACATTCAACTGGGCGAGTCGTCGAGTGGGAGTTCATGGTGGAGGGCCGGACTCAAAAATTCCTCCCGCCCTCCAAGTTGACGTTCAATGACGCGGATCTCGTACGCGATGCCGTCCTCGGTGGTCGCGGCATTGCGCAGATGCCGGCGCATCAGATCTGGGACTGCGCGAGGCGCCAGGAGCTTGTGATGACGTTGACCCAGCATGTGTCGAAGGAGCGCGCCTACTACATTTGCTACCTTTGCCGTGAACACCTGCCGATCCGGGTCCGCGTCTTTATCGATTTCATGACTGAGCAGATCCGGGCGCTTGATCTGAATAATTTGGACCGCGCCAATGCGAGCGAGGCTATGAACTGCATTGCGGCGATGCCAGCGTAGTGTCCGACCGGCGGCGGCAGCGTTGCACGCGATCCGGACCGTTCCATGATTTAAACGGTCGCAACGCTTGATCGATTCGTGATGTCAGTCGTCCAGGCAGGCTCGCAACAATTGCGCGAGACGCTCGGCCTCCCGCGCATCGGCAACGTTCGCAAAGCCCATCACCAGACCGCGCGGAGTGTGCGGTGCGCGGCCATCCGCGTACCAGCTCGAAAGCGGCAGAACCGCAAGTCCGGCTTCGCGGGCGCGCGCGGCAACTGCGACATCGTCGATTGCGCCATTGGGGCCTTCGGCGAATCGGGTCGCAAACTGCACTCCGCCCGATGGCGGATCGACCATCAGCCGTTCTCCGAACGCCCCCTTCAACGCGTCCACGATCAGCATCCGACGCTCCTCGTACAACGCGCGCATACGCTTCAGATGGCGCGCGAAATGTCCCTGCCCGATGAAATCCGAAGCAACCGCCTGCAGCAATGTCGAAGCGCCTGCGTTCATGCTGTGCGTCACCCGCTCGACGCTCTCGATCGCCCGTTCCGGCACGACCACATACGCGAGCCGTAAGCCCGGAAAAATCACCTTGCTGAAGGTGCCGCAATAGATCACGCGACCGTGCCGGTCAATGCTCTTCAAAGCCGGCAAAGGCCGGCCCGTGTAGCGGAACTCGCTGTCGTAATCGTCTTCCAGGATCCAGCTAGAGGCGTTCTCCGCCCAATCGAGCAGTGCGATCCGCCTCGCGAGTGACAGCGTGTGTCCGAGCGGACTCTGATGCGACGGCGTAACGAGTGCAAAGCGTGCCTGCGCGTCCAGTTGTATGCCGCGCTCGACGTCGATCCCTTCGCCGTCGACCGGCACCGGCACGAGCCGCACGCCGGCATCGGCCAGAAAGCTGCGTGCGAGCAGATAGCCGGGATCTTCGAACCACATGCGATCGCCCGCGGATGCGAGACTGCGTATCACGAGTTCGAGCGTCGCGCGGTAACTCCCGGTCACGAACACCTGTTCGGGCAGGCAGGTGACGCCGCGCGACAGTCCGAGATGGGTAGCGATGTGTTCGCGCAGTGGCTGGTAGCCGGCCGGCGCTGGATAAGCGAGTGCCGCACGTTCACCGCTGCGTACGCGAAACGAGAACAGCCGGTTCCAGACCTTGCGCGGAAAAGCGTCGAGCGCAGGCAAGCCCGGTTGTAACGGCAGCGGTTCGCCGCTGAAGGGGACGACCGGTCGATCCAGCGCCGATTGACGGCCGTGCGGCGCGACCGGCTCAGTCGTTACTCCGCCTGCGACCGCGCGAGGCCTGTCGAGCGAGTACCGAGCGGTTTGCAGCCTTGACGATCGCATCGCCGACACCGGAAGCGATGGCGATACGAAGGTGCCCGCCGCGCCGCGCACCTGCAGGTAGCCCTCGTCGACGAGGGTCGTGTACGCGCGTTCAACCGTGCCGAGTGCGGTATTCAGCTGCGTGGCCAGACCGCGCAATGCGGGCACGCGGTCTCCAGGGCGCAGATTCCCCGCGGCGATCGCAGTCCGGAAGCGCTCGCAGATTTGCAGATAGATCGGCAACTCATGTTGCGGATCGATCTCGATGGTCAATGCCGGTAACGGTGCGGTCATTACGGTCTCGCGTGCGAACGAAGCAGAGGTGACGTTTTTGATGAACTCGGGGTTATAGACAGTGTAGGAGCGTGGCCTAACGAGTGGAGGGCAAGGCATGGGCGAGCGTCGGAGTATCGACCACAGGCTCGACGGCCCGCATCTCGCGCTCGCCACCCGTTTCAAGCGCCCGGGAAAGGCCGCGGGTCAGCCTGCGGGTCTATCGTTACCCACTCGTTCGCCGGTCTGAAACCGCAGTTGATGTCGAGCTCCCGCTTCGAAGCCGTTTGCGCATGGATGGCCATGCAAACGCGCACCTTGTCGTGTGCGAGACGAAGGCGGATGGAATGGTGCGTCAGGATAAGACAAATCGATTCTCGGCGCGCTTGAACAAGGCTTGAACAGCCGACCGAGAGACAGCAACGCAACATCGCGTTCAGTTCGAATGCGATGTTGGGTCCCAAATGTATTTCAGCGGAATAGCCGTCTGAGTGCAGACGCGTGGCCGAAGATAAATGTCCTAGGCCAACGTATAGCCATTATCGACTATCAAGTCTTGACCATATATCCCGCGAGACGCCGGCGACAGCAAAAACATGATTGTGTCGGCTACCGCATCGGCCTCGAGGAAGCGGCCAGGAAGCAAACGCCGATTGACACGTTCGGCAATCGCGGAAAGCTGATCATCTGGCAAGCCCAACGAGGACCAGATTGCTGTAGCGGTTGGTCCCGGCGAGACCAGATTGATTCTGACGCCATGTGGTGCCAGTTCCACTGCGAGCGTCCGCGCATGCGCCTTGACCGCCGCCTTTGATGCTATATACGCGCCCAGCCCCGGAAATGTTGTCTGTGACAGAAACGTCCCGATGAACACAACCGACGCAGGTTTCGCCAACTGTTCTCGCACCACTGAAAGCGTGTTCAGCGCACCCGCTCCGTTCACTGCCCATTGACGCTCGAACGCCGCGGCTTCAAGACCGTCGTCCAATATAGCGATGCCTGCATTCGGCACCAGAAAGTCGATCGGACCCAGCCGCTGGGCCTCCGCAGAAAGCAACTCGAGATCGTCACTTCGTGTGACGTCCCCTTTGATCCATACGAGCCTCTCGTCGAATGTCGACTGCAATGCCGCCAAACCCCCTTTCGTTCGACTCATCGCCAGCACGCGCGCCCCATTGTTTAATAAGCGACGGGTAGTCGCAAGCCCAATTCCGGAACTCGCTCCCGTGACCACAGCGAGACGACCTTCAAAATCCTTAAGCATCGTTCTTTCCTTCCTGGCGGCTGTTTTTCTGTAGGACAAATTGGTCCTTCAGAAAAATCATGGCAATAAGAGTGAAGCACTAAATCAAAATTCAACGCATGATGATCAAGGTCACAATTTCCAATCGGATATGGATTATTCTACTTCCTCGACAAGTTCGGCTAGTTAGATACCCATATCGAAGATGAGGGAAAATCCAGAGCGGCAGAGATGAAATACTAAATCGATCAGGATGATCTGTTTCATGAAAAACCGGATCAACTGTTTGTCCGCGATGTCACAAATACGCGGAGATCGGTTCACTACAATTACGCACGCGAAACCTGTTCGGTCCGGCGGGAGAACATAGCGCCGCGCTGTCAGGCTTCGCGAAGCTGCGCTATCACCATTCCTGTTTCGTCGAGACACAACCCTTGATGATGTCCGTCTTTCTGATCAGATCGGGAAGCGATAACGCTTCAAGCTTCTTCATCGCGGCGCCACGGTACATCTTGATGGTGATTTCGCTCAAGTTCATTTCAGCAGCGATCTGCTTGTTCAAAAACCCCTTCACAACGAACCAGATCACTTCACGCTCCCGCGCGGTAAGCGTGTTATAACGCGCCAGCAGCGCAACCCTTGTCAGAGATTTTTCCAATTGCTCGGCATGACGACCGATCGCCGATGAAACAGCGTCGATAACACGTTGCTCCCGGACAGGTTTGGTCAGGAAATCAACGGCGCCGGCTTTCATGGCCTCCACCGACATTTCAATATCCGCATGGGCAGTCATGACGATAATTGGCATGTCGACCTGATGCCTTCTCGCGCTCAACTGGAACGTCAAACCACTCTCCCCCTGCAGGCGAACGTCCAGTAGCAGACAGCTCGGAACACCTGGTTTTTCGGCCGAAATGAAATCGCGCGTCCCCTCAAAGGTTCGCACCGAATATCCGCACGAACGCAGTAAGCTCGAGAGCGACGAGCGAAGCGACGCGTCGTCGTCGATTACATAGACAATTGCACCGTCGGTGTTAGCCAAGGCTGGAAAGGTATTTTTCTCCATTCGCGTTCCTTTCCTGTACTGATGTGCACAACGCATCGGTCGCGCACCAAGATTTAAACTGCCTCCCGAAGTGTAATTTAAATGTAGGATTCTGGCGAGGCGGTGCCGACATCGCCGGCACCGCCCGCTGCAGTGCGTAGCTCACTCGCCTCCCGCATTCCACCCACGACCCGCACTGACCTCTCGATATACCCGCGTATGCTTTCAACCGGGCTCTACGTTGAGTATCCTTCGTTTGCGCACACACGACAGGGCGGCCAAACCGTCGCAGCCGGCGCGGACTGGGAGAAGGATAATTGCGCTCGCCACAGGTAATCTGGGTCGTTGATGACGATCCCTCGTTTCGATCTGGACTCTCAAGCCTGCTCAGATCGCTCGATTACGTTGTCTTGACCTTCGAGTCTGGAGCGGACCTGATCGCACGTACCGGAGAAACGCAGCCCGATTGCATCATTTCGGACGTACAGATGCCCGGCATGTCGGGCTTCGAATTGACTCTGCGTCTGATCGAAACCGGACGGTCCATACCAACAGTATTTGTCTCCGCCTATCCGAAGCCTGAACTGCAGCAGGAAGCGCTAGCCACGGGCGCCTGTGCGTTTCTGACCAAGCCTTTGAGTGCCAAAGAACTGACAGCTGCCATCGAGGCGGTGACGAGCACGCGTTCCAGTTAGCGTTATGCACGTCAGATAAGCGCGCATCCTTCCTTCAAGCCGCGCACAGTTTGTGTGATCGCGCGAAGTAACCAGCCGCAGTCCTGCATTGGATCTGGATCGATTCGAACAACCGAGAATCGCCCATCGTCCCGTTGAACGCCAGTCCCCCCTCGCGCCCTCGTTGACCAGACATCCGCACTGAGCGGGCACCCTCTGGAATTGCATCACGCTCACGGGACAGGTGCTTGTTGCGCATGAGGCAACACAGTGGTTTCCGTGGCCCGGCTTCCACCGCGCACCGGCGCGCGATACCGTCTGACAGCGAAGTCACTGCACTTTCTTCAATCACAGGAGGCTGACATGGGACTCTTTGTCCTGCCACGAAAAGCTGTCTGCGTATGCGCGCTACTCGCAACGCTGCCCGCGGTCGCCGCCGCTGAACCGTTTTCCCTCAAAGTTGCCGACCTCGATCATGGCCGCTTCAGGAATGAACAGGTGTACAGCGGATTCGGTTGCCACGGCGAGAACGTGTCGCCCGGTGTGTCCTGGTCGCACCTACCGGCCGAAGCCCGCAGCGTCGTCGTGACCATCCACGATCCCGATGCGCCGACGGGAGGTCTGGGCTGGACTCACTGGGCGGTTGCCAACATACCGCCCTCGCAGACGTCGCTTCAGAAAGGCGCCTCCGGCAACGGACAACTGCTGCCGGCTGGCGCCATTGAAACGCTGACTGACTTCGGCATATCAAAGTACGGCGGGCCCTGTCCGCCGCAAGGCAAGCCGCATCGCTATGTGGTCACTGCGTACGCACTTGACGTGCCACATATCGACGTCAGTGCTGCGTCGAGTCCGGCGCTCGTTGCGTTTCAGATGCACGGCAAGATCGTCGCACAGGCGCGCTTCGTCGCAACGTACCAGAGTGCGCCGAATTGAACTGCGTCCCGCGCGGATTCACGTTAGCGACAAGCCGAGGTAGCCCCACGGAGCGTCAGATGATGGATGCACAGGTCATGCTCTGCGTGCCTGGTTGCATCTTTCACGTGCGAGTCGAAAGGCCTTATCCCGCCTGAGCCCTCAAGCGACTGTCCACGCATGAGTCAATCGCGGGCGAACGTCACCGCGTCACCAGGTAGCCGCGCCATGCACCTCGGCAAATCTTATAAGTTATCGGAGTTCCTGTTCTGGACGAGAAGGCAAATCTATGCCCTCATCATCTGGGGCACGTTGCCCGTCATTCTCTTCAAGTTTTGCGGCATGGCGTGGCTGTCAGTGCCGCTCACGATCGTCGTTCTGCTTGGCACCGCCACGTCGTTCATTGTCGGCTTCAAGAACGTTCAGACCTATAACAGGGCGATGGATGCCCAAACGATCTGGACAGGCATCGTGAGCGCGAGCCGGCGCTGGGGCCAGCTTGCCCGCGATTTTCTGGACGACGACAGCACCAGCCGGCAGTTGATCGACCGTCATCTCGCCTGGCTCACTGCATTGCGTTACTCGCTGCGCCGCCCGCGCGTGTGGGAAAGCATGAGCAAGCGATTCAATACCGAATACCGTCGGCACTACAGGGTGCCCGAATGGGAAAGGAGTCTCGAAGAAGCGCTGCGCAAATATTTGACTGTGCTGGAGACCGAGCAGACGCTCGATTCCCCGAGCGCCGCGACAAGCCTGCTGAGCGCCCAAGGCGCATGTCTGCAGAAGCTTCACGCGGCGGGAAAACTGCATCCGTCGTACTATCTGGAACTTCAACGCGCGTTGGGCGATTTCATTGATTTGCAAGCAAAGGCAGAACAGTTGAAGGAATTTCCGTATCCCCGTCAATACGCAACCGTGTGCGCGCTATTCGTCCGCTTCTTCTGCCTGCTTTTTCCGTTTGGCCTACTGCGAGAATTCGACAGGCTCAACGACAGCGTGAGCGGCTTTATGCACGGAAACATGATATGGCTCGTCGTGCCGTTCAGCGTGGCCGCGTCGTGGATGTACACCTCGCTCGAACAGGTGGGCGACAGCACTGAAAACCCGTTTGAAGGAAGCGCGAATGACGTGCCGATTTCGACGCTGTGCGCGCACATCGAGCGCGATGTTCGATCGATGCTAGGCGAGCGAACGGAGGATCTCGAACAGCAAACGATTGCCCTGTAGCCCGAGGACCGTGAGGCGGGCGGGACGGCTCACCGTGTTGCATGTCCGGCAACATTAAGCATGGTTCGCATACCCTTGCGACTGCTACGATGTTTCCGACGGTACGTCTTTGTTCCGTCCCAATGCCTGTCTTCACACCGCTTTGCTTCGTCCGCTTTTTGCGAGCGTTCGTGCCGAAGCGGTGACCTCTGTTGCGCGGGCGCCGGATCACGATGATCCGTCTCCTAGCGCGGATAACGTCAAAGGAGCATGACCATGCCGTACGTCAGGACTAAGGACAATGTCGATATCTTCTACAAAGACTGGGGTCCAAAGGACGCACAGCCTATCGTCTTCCATCACGGTTGGCCGCTATCTTCCGACGACTGGGATACGCAGATGCTGTTCTTCGTGCAGAAAGGCTACCGCGTCATCGCGCATGATCGGCGCGGCCATGGTCGTTCGTCGCAGGTCTCGGGCGGTCATGACATGGACCATTACGCTGCCGATGCCTTTGCCGTCGTTGAAGCACTCGATCTGCATAACGCGGTGCATATCGGCCATTCGACGGGCGGCGGCGAGGCAACCCGGTATGTAGCGAAACACGGGCAGCCGGCGGGACGAGTAGCCAAAGCCGTCCTGGTCAGTGCCGTGCCTCCGCTCATGCTCAAGACTGACGCAAATCCAGAAGGTCTACCAGTCGAAGTCTTCGACGGTTTCCGGAAAGCGCTTGCAGACAATCGAGCCCAGTTCTTCCTCGACGTCGCGGCCGGTCCTTTCTACGGCTTCAACCGTCCCGGCGCGACCGTGTACCAGGGTGTGGTCCAAAACTGGTGGCGGCAGGCAATGATGGGTAGTGCGGAAGCGCATTATGAGGGTATCAAAGCCTTCTCGGAAACTGACCAGACGGAAGATCTCAAGGCGATTACCGTCCCGACGCTCGTACTGCATGGAGACGACGACCAGATCGTACCGATCGCCGCCGCGGCGCTGAAGTCGATCAAGCTGTTGAAGAACGGGACACTGAAGACGTACCCGGCTTTTCCGCACGGCATGTTGACGGTGAACGCAGAGGTCCTCAACGCGGATCTGCTCGCCTTCGTGCGCAGCTAACGTTTAACATAGGCCCGCTTCGGCGGGCTTTTTGGTGCGGCAATGGTTTCGACCGGCCGCTCAACACCGTTGTCCCCGTCAGGTCTCGGTTGGTCGACCTGGATGCACCAATCATGGACAATCTGGATCAGGATTCCGCGATCCAGTGTCCCCAATGTTCTTCGTCGATATAAATCCGATGATTCCACTTCACCGTAATCCGTCTTTTTACCAACTCCTTTCCGACAGTTACGCCCGGCTAGTCGGCCACAGTCTGGTTCCGCACGTCATGCCCGTTGCTGAAGCGACCGAATGGCTCTATGAACATGCCCCATTCGCGGTACTCGCGCACAATACCGATCCCGACCCGGTCTTTATTTACGGCAACAAGGCCGCACAGCGCCGCTTTGGATATAGCTGGGATGAAATCACCAGGCTGCCGTCGCGGCTTTCCGCCGAGGCCCCGAATCGTGAGGAACGGCAGCAATTCCTCGAACGCGTGCAGCGGCTCGGCTACGAGACGAACTACCGGGGCGTGCGTGTTGCCAAGTCTGGCGAGCGCTTCATGATCGAGCAAGCCACACTGTGGCAGCTACTCGACGCGAACGGCACACTGCACGGCCAGGCGGTGATCATTCCACACACGCGCGACATCTGATCGTGCGTATGGGCACTCCGGTATGAACAGAAAAAAAGCCCGCCTTACCAGACGGGCAAACAGGGGGAGCGCTAATCGACGAGTGGAATAGCTCGACGCTAAGACCTCTGATAACGCGCCTTCATGGGTCGCGTTTACTTCGCCGCCTGGGCCTGCCGGAACCACGCGTCGAAATCGACAGAGCCCAGCCGCGCATGCGGACCTGGCACAAGCGTGTCGTCCTGCAGTTGCGCGCCGAAGTAACGCGCGTCGGCATCTTCGAAGACCGTACGGTTATCATGCGTCGCCTGTAGATAGCGTCGCACCATTGCCGCAAGTCGAACGCGTTCCGGCCCGGCGATTTCCACGATGCCGTTGCGCGGCTCGCCAACCGCGAAGTCCGTCACGGCCACGGCCACGTCGTCGGACGAAATTGGCTGGAAGAAAGCGGGCGAGAGCCGGACGCTGTCGCCCTCGGTGCCCGATTGCGCAATGCCACCGAGGAACTCGAAGAACTGTGTGGAATGCACGATCGTGTATGGCACGCCCGAATCGCGAATGAGTTTTTCCTGCGCGATCTTGGCGCGGAAATAGCCGCTTTGCGAAAGCCTGCCGGTGCCGACGACAGAAAGCGCGACGTGATGCCGGACGCCGGCCTCGATTTCCGCCGCGAACAGGTTGCGGCCCGACGTTTCGAAGAAGGCCAAAACGGCGTTGTCCTCGAACGAAGGTGAATTGGCAAGATCGACGACGACGTCGGCCCCCTCGAGCGCCACCCGCAGTCCTTCGTTCGTGAACGTATTCACGCCCGTTGCTGGAGAAGCCGCGACGGCGGCATGGCCGCGCTCACGCAGGTTCTTCACCACCTTCCTGCCGATAAGTCCCGTACCGCCAATGACGATGAACTTCATGTAGTTTCTCCATGGGATGTTGCCTCTACAGATTGCCGCCGCGTATGGCGCCATACTCGGCGTGCGCGGCGACGGCGGTCCATCCACGAGCGATCGTACGTACGTGCTGCTTCCTGCGGTAGATCGTTGCCGGCACCCACAGTGTTGCGCGCGGAACATCAATCAACATGGGCTTCGATTGTTGCCATTCGGACAACACGATAAACGCATTTGCGACACTACTTACGTTCGCCAGCCTAACTAAAATCGCTCTGACGATCAGTCGAAACGCGAGCACAACGAAGCGCGCGAAACTCGTGGTCGTGCTCGTGAACCGCGTCGCCCAGTGCGGCTTACCCCACTTAATCAACAGGACTATTGAAGATGAGCGCAACTACCCGCAATGTGCAGCCGGTTATCGCCAACCTTGGCAAGGAAGATTCAGGCGAACTCGTATCTTCGCGCTACGCCGTGCGCGTGGGTGACATCGACGTCGTGCTGATCAGCGATGGCATTCTGCCGCTGCCCACCTCCACCATGTCCACTAACGTGAGCGAAGCGGACCGCAACGAATGGTTCGATGGCCGTTTCCTGCAACGTGACATGTTCGACTGGGCGCTGAATATCGCGCTCGTGCGCAGCGGCGAACGCCTGATCCTGATCGACTCGGGCGTGGGCGACGGCTTCGAATACTTTTCGCGCGCCGGTCGCTCGGTGATGCGCCTGGAAACGGCTGGCATCGACCTGGCTGCGATTACCGATATCGTGATTACGCATATGCACATGGATCACGTCGGCGGGCTCAACGTTGCTGGCGTCAAGGCCAAGCTGCGCCCCGACGTGCGTATTCACGTGTCGGCCGCGGAAGTGGAGTTCTGGAAAAATCCGGACTTCAGCAAGACGGTGATGCCGGAATCGGTTCCTCCGGCGCTTCGCAAGGCTGCTGCAAAGTTCGTGGAACTCTACGGCGAAAATATCGTGCGATTCGATCGAACCGTCGAAATCGCAGCGGGCGTGTCGGCACGCGTGACGGGCGGGCACACGCCGGGGCACTGCGTCGTCGACGTCGCATCAAAGGGCGAGAAGCTGACGTTCGTAGGCGACGCAATTTTCGAGGTCGGCTTCGATAATCCTGCTTGGCAAAATGGCTTCGAGCACGATCCTGAAAAGGCTGTGGACGTGCGAATCGCGCTATTCAACGAAGCCGCTGAAACCGGCTCTCTGCTGGCAGCAGCGCATGTCGCGTTCCCGTCCATCGGTCACGTTGCGAAGCACGGCGAAAGCTTCCGTTTCGTCCCGGTGCAGTGGGACTACTGATTGACGCCTCGACTATCAACCATCGTCGTATAGACCGACGACTGTCGGAAGACCGCCACGAGTTCACGAGACTCGTGGCGGTTTTTTGTTAACGACCACTGCCATTGCTTATTGCGTGTAAGTCTTTTTCTCGCGCGATCATGTTGGCCATGCGTCGGTGATAGTCGTTGAAAGCCTCGACCAGTCCTGCAATTTCGGCTTCGTCATACCTGCCCGAATCGATCAGCGCCGCGTTTTCGTGCCGAAGCGCATTGACCTGGCGGGCAAGGCCGGCAACCTGGCGTACCAGCAGTCCCGAGACGCCGAATGAAAGCCAGATGGTCAGCAGCGCAAAAAGCCCCGTAACGACCATCAGCACGTTGATCATCTGCTTGAAGTGTTTCTCGTAACGGCTGAAGTCATAGACACGGTAGAGCCGTGCCCCTTCCAACCCGGCAATGGCGACGTGAATTTCCTGGTCGCCGACGATGATCTCGTGCGTTCCGGCAGGCATCCCGGCGACGCTCGACGACGGCAGCGTCAGCTGTGATTGATCCGCCGCCGACACATAGCCGTTCAAGCGCGGCTCGAACGGCGGCAGCAGCTTCGGATTCGCGCGATAGCTTCGCAGCACGCTGACCATGTCATCGTGGATTCAGCGCGTCAATCAGCCGTTCTTCCTGCGCTTCGGCAAGCACCCTGACGCCCAGCGCCTGGGCGATTTTCGCCAAGGCGCAGAAGCCCGAAATGCTATTACGCCGCTAGTGCAGTTTATCGAAGTTCAGTTCGAGCGCATTCGGCGCAGTACGTCAGGCATCAGTGAGAGGTATGCTTAATCGCCCGCTACCGCCAGTCCACACATCGCCAAACCGCCGATCGCGCACGTAGGCCCAACACATGGATGCACACAAACCCGTCACGCGGCCGACACAGCCAGTGTCCCGCCCGGTGCTGGTCTGGGACGCGCCGGTGCGACTCTTTCACTGGCTGGTGGTCGCGCTGGTCGCTGCGGCTTATATCACCCTGAAGCTGAACTGGATCGACTGGCACGTGCGCGTCGGCGAGACGCTGCTCGCCCTGGTGATTTTCCGGCTGCTATGGGGCTGCTTTGGCAGCGAAACCGCGCGCTTTCGCAGTTTCGTGGCATCGCCCGCGGCCGCGCTTCGTCATTTGCGCCGGCTGTTTCATCGCGAACCGGATGTGCAGGTCGGCCACAATGCAGCCGGCGGCTGGATGGTTCTATTTCTGCTCGCCTTGCTGCTGACCGAGACGCTGAGCGGGCTCTACGTCAACAACGACATCGCCGACGAAGGCCCGTTGAGCGAACTGGTACCCGCGTGGCTCGCCAACGCAATCTCGGCGCTGCATGGGCTGCTCTGGTACGTGCTGCTCGCGGCCATGGCGCTGCACGTTCTCGTGATCGCCGTCTACGCAGTCGCGAAGGGACACAACCTGCTGCGTCCGATGCTGACCGGCTACAAACTGCTGCCCTCGTCCGTGGACGCGCCGCGCCAAGCGCCAGCGCTGCTGGCGCTGCTGCCGCTCGGCGTCGGCGTTTCCGTGGTGATGCTGCTTGCGGCTTATCTGTGAGCAAACCGCACACCCGAACTCGGGGCGCGGTTGCCGTGCCTGCTTCAGCCGCCCTTCGGCGGCGTCACCTGGCCACGAATCTCGCCGTTCGGATTGTTCTTCGTGTGGACGTTGATGTACATCTCACCCGCTTCGAACATCTTCGCTTCGTCCGGAGATAGCGTGGCCTGACCGGTCATCGGGCTCGTCACCTCAGTGGAGCCTTTCTGCGAGATCCAGACCTTTACGCCGGCGTTTTTACCGGCCGGAGCGGGTCCGTGGAAATGCGCCATCGTGGTCGGACTCGTCAATCCGCTGAAGGTGATGTTCCAGGTGACGACCCGAGTGCTGGAGTCGTACGTGAGCTTGGCGTTGCCGCTGCCCGGCGTCTGCACCGGGGGCACCTGTTGAGCGCCCGTCAAAGGCACCTCGAACGAGACGGGCGCCGCTTGCGCCAAAGTCAGCGTACCCGCTAAGGCCAAACCACCGAACACCATGAAAGCGCGCCGCGTGATGGATCGTGACATCTGGTTTTCTCCTGTTGGGTTTGCCCTTGGTGAACGGGCGATTATTGAAGACTGCAGAAGAGCTCGTCGACGTCGTAGACAGCCGAACAAGTGAGTCAAGCATAGACGCAAGCCGGCCGTTACGCGAAGTTCGCATAAGGCCGAACTCCGGCCCGGGCATGACGACCGCCCCGTTGCGTCGAGGTCCGAGAAGTGTGGACAGCGTTTCGAAAGGAAAACGTCGGGCGAAAATCGTTGAAAATCGATCCGAAGCGAAAAATTCTTCCGGTACGATATGCGCTTTGCGCGAAGGCAGCGGATGTAACCGGTGCGACCTCATATTGCGCCAGGCGCCTTCATGGATCACACCCATTGTTACGCTGCCATGTCCATCCCGAACGCGCTGATCGGCATTGCGATTCTGTCCTGCCTGATGAGCGTCGCCGTTCTAGGCTCGCTGTTTCACACTCAGGTTCCAGGAATACGTCGTTGGTGCGTGGCGAGTGGTCTGCTGGCCGTCACGGCCACGCTCCTCCTGTTCCGTAGGTCGGATCTCGTCGTACTGGGCGCGAGCGTATTGCTGCTCGCCGCGTCGCTCCTCGCGATTCACGGCTTCCGGCAATTCTTTCATCGGCCGCCATCGGTGATCTGGGAGTACGGCGCGCTGTGCGCGATCCTGGCGGGACTCGTTTACTGGACCTACGTGCGGCCTGATGTCAGTGCCCGGGGCGCGATGATCTCGGGTTTTCTCGCGTACATCCGATTTGTGATCGCCTGGGTCGTGCAGCGGTACCGGCCTGCGGGCAGACCGAAATACGGCTACCACTTCGTGGCTGTTGCCGCGGTGTTGGGGGCGGTCGTCCACGCAGTACGCTGTGTCGTCTATGGGTCGGGGCTAGCGCATGAATCGGTGTTTCTGGAGGAAACGCCGCTAAACGTCGCGTTTCTCGGCATGGCCATCCTGACTTTGCCATGCCTGTCGGTCGGCATGGTGATGCTGGCTCATGACCGGCTGGCGGAGCGGATGGAACGCCTCGCCACCATCGACGATCTGACGGGCGCGCTCGGACGGCGCGCTTTCATCGCGCGCGCGGAGGCGCTGTTCGAGTTGGCAAAGGTGGCGAAATCAAAGCTGTCCATCGCGATCCTGGACATCGATAACTTCAAAGGCATCAATGACAGATACGGGCATGCGGCCGGCGACCAGGCCCTTGCGCATGTTGCGTTGACGATATCGCGCGAACTACGGCAAACCGACGTCCTTGGCCGCATCGGCGGTGAAGAGTTTGCGCTGCTGATGCCACTGACCGGCAAAGAGCAAGCGGCCCGTCTCACGAACCGGTTGCGCGCACTCGTCGCGGCGTCTGTTGCGCGTGCTCCGACCGGCGACGCCGCCTGCACACTCAGCGCTGGCGTCGACGAATTCGGCGATGGCGATACCGTTGCGTCGGTAATGGCGAGAGCCGACACGGCGCTCTATGCCGCGAAAGCCAACGGCAGAAACTGCGTGATGGTGGCGGGGTCTTCGCAGCCTGCCGATGACCTCGTTGCCAGTTTTCCGGCTTAAGGAAGGCTCCGCGCGGGGCACTGCCACTGCAAAAAAAACCGGCATGCAGTCGCCCGCATACCGGTCTTTGTTCGGCCCGCCGCGTCACCGCGAACCGGGCCGCCGCGCTGATCCGCGCTTTACTTGCGCTTCAATTGCGAAATATCGCGCACCGCGCCGCGATCGGCCGAGGTCGCGAGCGCCGCATACGCCTGCAAGGCCTGCGACACCACACGCTCGCGATTGGCCGGCTGCCATGCATCGGCGCCGCGCGCTTCCATCGCCGCACGACGGCGTGCGAGCTCTTCATTCGACACCGCCAGATGCATCTTGCGCTGCGGAATGTCGATCTCGATCACGTCGCCGTCTTCGACCAGACCGATCGTGCCGCCTTCCGCCGCTTCCGGCGACGCATGGCCGATCACGAGACCCGACGAGCCGCCTGAAAAACGGCCATCGGTAAACAGCGCACAGCTCTTGCCGAGACCCTTCGACTTCAGATACGAAGTGGGGTACAGCATTTCCTGCATGCCCGGACCGCCCTTCGGACCTTCGTAGCGAATCACCACTACGTCGCCCGGCACGACCTTGTCGCCGAGAATCGCATCGACCGCATCGTCCTGGCTTTCGAACACGCGCGCGCGGCCCGAGAACAGCCACTGCGATTCGTCGACACCCGCGGTCTTCACGATACAGCCCTTCTCCGCGAGGTTGCCGTACAGCACCGCGAGGCCGCCGTCCTTCGAATACGCGTGTTCCTTGCTGCGGATGCAGCCGCTCTTGCGGTCCGTGTCGAGCGTCGCGTAGGTCGCTTCCTGGCTGAACGCGACGGTGGTCGGAATGCCGCCGGGCGCCGCGCGGAAGAACTTCTGCGCTTCCTCGCCCGCGCCGCCGGCGATGTCCCACTTCGCGATCGCGTTGCCGAGCGTGCCGCTATGCACATTGCCGCACGACAGATCGAGCAGGTCCGCGCGCGCGAGCTCGCCGAGAATACCGATGATGCCGCCCGCGCGATGCACGTCCTCGATGTGGTACTTGTCGGTCATGGGCGCGGCCTTGCACAGGCACGGCACCTTGCGCGAGATGCGATCGATGTCCGACATCGTGAAATCGACGCCCGCTTCCTGTGCGGCGGCCAGCAGGTGCAGCACGGTGTTGGTCGAGCCGCCCATCGCGACGTCGAGCGTCATCGCGTTCTCGAAAGCCTGCTTGGTGGCGATGCTGCGCGGCAGGACCGAGGCATCTTCTTCCTGATAGTAGCGGCGGCACAGATCGACGACCAAGCTGCCCGCCTGCTCGAACAGGCCCTTGCGCCATGCGTGCGTCGCGACGACCGTACCGTTGCCCGGCAGCGCGAGGCCGATCGCCTCGGTCAGGCAGTTCATCGAATTCGCGGTGAACATGCCCGAGCACGAACCGCAGGTCGGGCACGCGCTGCGCTCGACTTCGGCGACTTCGGCGTCGCTGATCTTCGGATCCGCGGCCTTGATCATCGCGTCGATCAGGTCGATCTTCGCAATCACCTGGCCGTCGGTCGGCGACTTGACCTTGCCCGCTTCCATCGGGCCGCCCGACACGAACACGACCGGAATGTTCAGGCGCATCGCGGCCATCAGCATGCCCGGGGTGATCTTGTCGCAGTTCGAAATGCAGACCATCGCATCCGCGCAGTGCGCGTTGACCATGTACTCGACCGAGTCCGCGATCAGTTCGCGCGACGGCAGCGAATACAGCATGCCGCCGTGACCCATCGCGATACCGTCGTCGACGGCGATCGTGTTGAATTCCTTCGCCACGCCGCCGGCCGCTTCGATCTGCTTCGCGACCAGCGCGCCCAGGTCGCGCAGGTGCACGTGGCCCGGCACGAACTGCGTGAACGAGTTCACGACCGCGATGATCGGCTTGCCGAAATCGTCGTCCTTCATGCCGGTCGCGCGCCACAGCGCGCGGGCGCCGGCCATGTTGCGGCCATGAGTCGAAGTGCGTGAGCGATAGTTGGGCATCTGTATCCTCAGGTATTGCTGTTATCGGTTTTGATGAGCGCCCGCGCGGGCGTGGGGATCGCAGCGCGGAGTCGGCGCTGGAGACGAATAGTGCAAGAACGCCAGTAAGACGTCCAATATATTTTTTCTGCTCAATTAGGTCGTAAAACATATTAATCGGTGCAACGGTCGTGTAACCGATTTGCGCCACCCGGCTTCAGTCAAAGCAAAGGGCCGATGAAGCGATGCTTCATCGGCCCTTCGTGCTTTCAACGCTTTTAATGCGTCCGCGCTCTTACATCTTCACGACGTCGAGCAGCGTCTTCTTGCCGTCCTTGTAGTCGTACAGCGAGATCACGCCGTGCTGAAGGTCGCCCTTCGCGTCGAACGTCGTTTGACCGGTCACGCCCTTGTAGTCGGTGCCCGAGACCTTGGCCAGCACCTTCGCCGGGTCGGTCGAGTTCGCGCGCTTCATTGCGTCGACGACGATATACACCGCGTCGTACGTGAACGGTGCGTCGAATTCGATCGGATGACCGAAGCGCTTCGTGTACTTCGCCGCGAATTGCGCGCCGCCGTTCATGCGCTCGACGGCCATGCCGGCCTGCGAGCACACCACGTTGCCGGCCGCCGGACCGGCGAGGTCCGCGAGGCTTTCGGTGCACACGCCGTCGCCCGACAGCATCTTCGCGCGCAGGCCCAGCTGACGCGCCTGCTTCGCGAACGGACCGCCGGTCGCATCCATGCCGCCGTACATGATCGCGTCGGGATTCTCGCCCTTGATCTTGGTGAGGATCGCGCGGAAGTCGACGGCCTTGTCGTTGGTCGCGTCGTGCGAGACGACCTTCAGGCCGAGCGACTTCGCGGTCTTTTCGAATTCGTTCGCGAGGCCCTGGCCATAGGCGGTCGAATCGTCGACCACGGCCACGGTCTTCACGTTCAGGGTCTTCGCGGCGTAGGCGGCGAGTGCCGGACCTTGCTGAGCGTCGGTCGCGACGACGCGGTAGGTCGTCTTGAAGCCCTGCTGCGTGTACGCCGGGTTCGTCGACGACGGCGAAATTTGCACGATGCCCGCGTCGCTATAGATCTTCGATGCCGGAATCGACGCGCCCGAGTTCAGGTGGCCGACCACCGCGACGACCTTGTCGTCGACGAGTTTCTGCGCGACCTGGGTCGCCTGGCGCGGGTCGCCTGCGTCGTCCTGCGCGTCGAGCACGAGCGTGACCTTCTGAGCGTCGATCGTCAGGCCCTTCGCGTTGATTTCCTCGATCGCGAGGCGCGCGCCGTTTTCATTGTCTTTGCCGAGGTGGGCGGAGCCGCCCGTCAACGGACCGACGTGACCGATCTTGACGACCTGATCCGCATTTGCCGTACCGGCAATGCCCGCGAATGCGACGACTGCTGCGCAGAGCGGCAGCAGTTTGTGAAGCTTGAACGACATACGATACATCTCCTCTTTACTTACCTTGCCAACCGGATGGCTGGGGATTCCTGATACTGATCAAACATTGCCATTCATCGATTCAGGATGAGTTGAGATACGGCCAAGCCGGCAATTAGCCAGCTCCGCCATTTTTTTGGTGCAGCACGATAACGCAAAACTGGCGCAAGCGACAAATTCCGGCGCAATGGGGATTGGCGCGGCGTCAATGAGCGGTCGTTCCGTCGCTCTATTGAAGCGGGAGATTGCGCGTTTGATTCGCGGAGGGAATCGTCATTAAAAGTGACGAAATAAGCAGTAACTCAGCCAATAAAACTGGATCTCGTGCTTATTCTTCGGAAACGGAATGGCGCAATCAAGGCTTGAAATCGGCCAGCATTACCCCCTCGCGGATATGCGCGAGAGCGGCCGCCACATAGTCGACGATCGGCGCCGGCGGCTGGTCCGGCTTCGCCCACACGAAGCCCGAGCACTTGTGCGGCTCCATGTTCGCCGGTTCGCCTTGCCATGAACGGCACGCGAAAAAGAAGCTGATGCGGTTCGTGTCCGAGTCGCGCCGCATCACGAGCTTGAATTCGAGATCGCCGGGCGCAATCGTCACGCCCGCTTCTTCTTTCGATTCGCGAATCGCACACTCTTCGATCGATTCGCCTGGTTCGAGATGGCCGGCAATCAGCGCGTACTGGCCGTCCCTGAAACCGGTATTCGCGCGCTGCATGAAAAGGCACTCGCCCTGCCCATTCAGAAACAGCACGTTCACATCGACGACGCTTTGCATTCGGCTCATTTTCTTGCAGTTCATCGTGATGGACTACGCGCGTTGCGCGGTCAATAGCTTGATGCCGAGCGCGACGAAAACGAGCCCGCTGCCGCGCTTGATCGCCGCGATCCAACGGCTGGCCCCAACGCGCTTATGGATACCGCGCACGCCGAGCGAATAAATGGTGTGCACGAGCGCGACCGTGACCGCGATTGTCAGATACATCAGGATGAACTGCTCCGGCAGGCCGCGCTCGTGGTCGATGAATTGCGGCATGAACGCCGAAAGAAAGATCATCGTCTTCGGATTGCTGCCCGACACGAGCAAGGCTTCGCGGAATACTTTGCTGCGCTCGAATGTATAAGCGGGCGATGCGACGCCCGTGGGCTGCGTGGCCTGCGTTGCCTGCCTGTCGCCGCCGCGCAGTTGCCTGATGCCGAGATACAACAGATAACCCGCGCCGAGCAGTTTCATCGCGACGAAGAGCGGCGGCAGCGTGGTCAATACCGCGCCGACACCGAGCGCGACCAGCGCGACGACGACTCCTTGTGCGAGCAGATTACCGGCAACGCTCGCCGCCGCGCCGCGGCTTCCATAGCGAACCGAGTTGCGGATCACCAGCAGAACGTTCGGTCCCGGCGAAATGGTGGTGAGCAGATAGGCAGCGGCGAAAAGCAACCAGGTATGGAATGACATGGCAGGTCCGGGAGTTCGTTGTGATTGGATTCCAACAGACCAGACATGATGACACGGAAAAAAACGCCGCGACCGGCGTCATCGCGCGGACCTCCTGAAGCGGCGTTCGATCCGCGACTGGATCACTTCGAGCACCATCGACAGCAGCCAGTAGATCACCGACGCGCTGATCAGCATCTCCATGTGACGGAATTCGCGCTGCCCCTCGGTGGTCGCGACATAGGTCAGTTCCCACACGCCGACGACGGACACCAGCGAACTATCCTTCAGCATCGCGATGAACTGGTTGCCGGTCGGCGGAATGATCACGCGCAGCGCCTGCGGCAGAATCACGAGCCGCATCATCATGCCGTGGCTGAGACCGAGCGCGCGTGCCGCATCCCACTGCCCTTTCGGAATGCTTTGAATGCCGGCGCGAAAGATCTCCGTCATATAGGCCCCATAGCACAACGACAACGCGGCCACGCCAGCGGGAATCGGATCGACGACATAGCCGAGCTGCGGCAGGCCGAGATACAGAATAAAGATCTGCATCAGCAGCGGCAGGCCACGAAACAGCGACGTGTAGAACGTCGCGATGCCAATCGCGATCCCGTTCGATGAAAGCTTCGCCAGTGCGCCAATTAGCGCGAGCACGAACGCGAGCGCGATCGAGATCGCCGAGATATAGAGCGTGGTGGTCGCGCCTTGCAGCACCAGATAGCCGATCTTGCGCTCGATGAAGTCTATGCTCAGATTGAACGTCGAGAAGAACAGCACGACCAGCAACGCGAGTTCACACCACACGACGGTAATCTGCCAGCGCAGCGAAAGCCTCAGCAACAGATAGCAATTGGCGACCAGCACGGCAATCGCGACCGCGCCGCCCAGCAGCTTCTGCAGTAAGGCCGCGTCGATGCCGAGCGCGGGCACGCCGTGGTCGATGCCGGCCATCCAGTCCGGCGCGTGCTGCACCGCGAAGTATCCGCCGATCAGCAACACCGCGAGCAGGAAGAGAATCGTGCCCGGCTTGCGTTTCTCGACGCCGTCAGCATCTTCTGCAAACATGTGTTCCTCCGTAGATCCGCCGAGCGCGCGACGAACGACGGGCGGTCGTGTTCGAGCCCGTCGTGTTCGAGCCCGCTTAGGCCGCGCGTTCGCGCATGAAATCCATCAGCTGGTAGTACCAGTACGTCAATTGAACGGCCGCCGTGCCGGCCGGCCCGCCGTTCCATTCGAGACCGAACGGCGCGAACAGACGATAGCGGTCGGTTTCGTTCGCGATGCCCTGCGCGATCAGCCTGCCGCCGAGCGCCGTCGTATTCATGCCGTGGCCGCCGAACCCCATGCAGTACCAGACGCCCGTATTCAGCCGGCCGATCAGCGGCATCAGATGCCTTGCATACGACATGCGTCCGGACCACGCGAGCGCGACCTTCAGCTCGGATAGCTGCGGATAGGTATCGACCATGCGCCGGCGCAACAGCTCGGCGAGCCGGTCCGGCTCGGACTTGCGCGTCGTGATCATGCCGCCCCACAGAATGCGCTCGCCGCCGTCGACGAGGCGGTAATAGTCGCTCGCGCGGCGGCTGTCGCCGACCGACGCGCGCGTGCGAATGGCGGTTGCGATCAGATCCGGCGCCGGCTCGGTGACGAGCATGTAGGTCGAGATCGGCAGATAGCTGCGCGCGAGTTGCGGCACCACGTTGCCCGTATAGCCGCCGCAGGTGAACACCACGTCGCGCGCCGTTACCGTGCCGCGCGCGGTCTTCAGCCGCTTGATCGCCGACGAGCAATCGAGCGACAACACCTCGGAGTCTTCGAACACCTGGCCGCCCAGCCGCTCGACTTCCGCGACCAGCGCTCGCGCATAGTTCAACGGATGAAAATGGAAGCCGCGTTCGTTATAAAGCGCATGGCGGTACTTGTCCGATACGAGCCACTCGCGAATCTCGTCGTGCGTCTTGAACGTGACGTCGTACTGAAACTCGTTGGCGAGCCACGCCTGCTGCGCCTGCATCTCGGCGGTGTTCTCGTGACGCGACACGCGCAGCACGCCATGCACGGGCTGCGCTTCGTCGATGCCGAGTCGGCGGATATTGTCGGCGACGATATCGACGCCCTCGATCGACATCCGGTAGATCGACTTCGCGTCGTCGACGCCGACGCGTTGCGCGATCCGCCCGAAGCTCGTCGAATAGCCGGGACTCACCACGCCGCCATTGCGGCCCGACGCGCCCCACGACACCCGCTGCGCTTCGAGAAGAATTACCGAGCGGCCGCGGCGCAGCAATTCGAGCGCGGTCGTGATGCCGGCCATGCCGGCGCCGACCACGCATACATCGGCTTGCAGCGAACCGCTCAGCGCCGCGCGCGGCTCGACTGTGCGCAGCGTGCGGGTGTAATAGGTATCGAGGTAGGAAGCCATCTCGTGATGGAGTGCCGCTTTGTTGTTGGTGGCGATTGATGGCTGCGCGGCGGGCGCGGCAGCAGGCGCGGCGGCGGCATCGACCGCCGCGTCCCGGAGTCGCGCTTATTGCTTCGTATAGTCGTTGCCGAACCACTTCATGCTGAGCTTGGTCAGCGTGCCGTCCTGCTTCATTTGCGCGACGATGTCGCCGACTTTCTTGTCCCACTCGGCGTCGCCTTTGTCGGCGACAATCGCGAGCGGCTCACGGAACGCAAAGTCGCCAGGGATGATCTTCACCGGATAGCCGTTCTTGATAGCGTTGAGCGCGGTCTGCACCGGCGTCACGATTGCGTCGACGCGCTTGCCGTCGCCGAGGCGCAGATCGTCGTAAGGCAGCATCGAGTCCGCGTAGGTCTTGATTTCCTTCGGCGGCTGCGTCATGTACTGGAACGGCGGCACGTCCGGGCCGGCGATATTCAGGCGGTTGCGCACGTAGTCTTCCGACGTGGTGCCCGCCTCGACGCCGATCACCTTGCCGTTCAGATCGGCACGGGTCCTCGCCTTCGAATCCTTGTTCACGACGAACACATACGGGCTGTAGTAATAGATCGCGGGGAAGTCGAGCAATTCGGCGCGCGGCTTGGTCGGCGTGACGGAGAGCACGGACAGATCCCAGCGGCCGTGCCAGTGACCGCCGGTCATCAGGCTGAACTGCGGCGTATCGAATGTTACTTTGACTCCGAGCCGGCGCGCGATTTCCTTGGCGACGTCGATATCGAAACCGTCGAATTCGTGCTTGTCGTTCAGGAACGCTTGCGGCGGCCACTTGCCGCTCGTCGCGACCATCATCGTGGCGTTCTTCATCACGCGATCGAGCGTGGCGCCCGCATGAGCGCTGAAGGCGGTCAACGCGATGCCGGCGCCGAGGGTGAAACCGAGCAGGCGGTTCAGGATGGACTTAGCCATGGTGCGTGTCTCCGTTGTTTGTTTTGCGTCGCTCTTGCGTTCTTGTTCGCGTACCGGGCGCTTGCGGACTTCATCGCGACTGGTCCACGTTGGCGCGATCTTAAGTCGCCACAGAAACCCGAGCTATTGACAATTCGGCACCACCTAATTCCGAAAGCGCATCAAGTCGCGGCGCGGACCGGGCACGTGGCCTGCTACCCGTATTCGACGCGCGGCGGCGGCGCAACCGCGCGCCCCGCCTCAACGTTTCGAAGCCGTCACCAGTTGCAGCGGCGTCTCGATCACCCTCGACAGCTCGCGCTGCTTGCGCCGCTCGGTCACCGCCTTTAATGCGAAGTCGATGCCGAATACGGTCTGGCGGTCGGCGAACTGGTTCATCGTCGCGAGCACGCGGCCGTCGGCGAGCAGCGGCTTGATCGCATCGATCGCGTCGTAGCCGGTGACGTAGACGCCGCCGCCGCGGCCCGCGTCGCGAATCGCGTCGACCGCGCCCATCGCCATGTTGTCGTTGCCGCATAACAGCGCGCGAAGCTGCGGATGCTCGGCCAGCATCTTCGCGGCCACGTCGCGGCCCTTGCCGTACTCCCAGTTACCCGACTCGACCGCGACGACCTGCACCTTCGCCGCATCCATCGCGTCGCGGCTGCCGGCCGTGCGCTGCTGCGCATTGCTGCTCACCGAAATGCCTTCGATGATGCCGACCTGATCGCCGGGCTTCAGCCGCGTGGCCAGATACTGGCCGACCTGCTTCGCGCCGCTGCGATTGTTCGGCCCGACGAACGGCACCGAGATGCCGGCGGCCGCTTGCGCTGCGTCGTCGAGCGGGTTGTCGATCGTGATCGTGATGATGCCGGCCTTGATCGCGCGCGCGATCACCGGGATCAGCGCCTTAGAGTCGGTCGGCGCGATCACGATCGCGTTCATCTTCGCCCTGATCATCTCGTCGACCATGCGGATCTGCGCGGCGGTGTCGGTCTGTTTGGCCGTGCCGCGAATCGTCAGGCTGAATTGCGACGAGAAGTGCTGCTGGTAATTGCGCGCGGCATCGACCATCGCGACCGTGAACGGGTCCGACATGGATTTGAGCACGAGCGCGATCTTCGGCTTCGTGCCGGACGGTACCTGGGCATGGGCATCGTTCGCGAATCGCGCGATGCCGGTGAGACCGGTTGCGGCCAGCGCGCCCGCGAGCAGCACGCGGCGGCGCATGTTCTGCGTCATGGCTTGACTCCTTCGCGGAGGTGCTGGTTGCAGATGGACTGGTCGCGGATGTGCCGATCGAACGACGCGACGCTGGCGACGATTTCGTCGAACAGCGGGCGGCTGTCGATGTCTTCGCTCAGACAACGCGTCTTCAACGCGGCCAGTTGCCCGGCGATGTCCGCTTGCGCGTCGCAACGCTCCAGCAGTTCTTCGAGCAGACAGCCGTACGCCCTCACTTCGAGCCGCTGCAACGCGATAGCGAGCTCGCGATCGCCGGCATCGAAAAACGACGCCGCGCCGAAATCGCCGAGCAGCGCGCGCCCCGCGCCGCCGTGCAGGATATTGTGCGCGTACAGATCGCCATGCATTACGCCACGCCGATGCAGATGACTCGCGACCTTCGCGATGCCGCTCGCGATACCGAGCACCGTCTCGAGGTCGAAGCACGCGTCGTCGCGATAGATATCGCGCGTGCACGACGCGAGGCTCGGCGGACCGGCCAGATTGGCGAAGCGTGGATCGATCAATCCCATCACGAGGCCATGCGTGTCCGACGGATGCCCGATCACCTTGCTGAGCACGGGAATCAGGTTCGCATGTTCGCCGCCGCGAATGCAAGCAGCCATTTCGCACTCGGGCAAACCGTCGCTCGTCACCGCGCCCTTGAACAGCTTGACGGCGACCGCACGCGGCGCCGGTTCGTGGTCCGCATGCAGCGCCGCACGATAGATGACGCCCGATGCGCCCTCGCCCAACGGCCGTTCGAGCCGCAATGCATCCCAGCGAATGCCGCTGATCGGTGTGTCGATGAACGCCGCCCGTTCGAGCGCCGCGTTGAACGGATTGCCCGCATACGCGAGCCACGCAAGCCGCGGCAGACGCAGCAACCAGCGCGGCAATGCGTCGAAACGATTCGCGGCGAGCCGCAGCAGTTCGAGCCGCGTGCATGCGGCCAGTTCCTCAGGCAGCGCGCGCAGCCGGTTGCCGGCGAGCATCAGCTTTTGCAGTTGCGTGCAGCGGCCGAGTTCCGCGGGCAAGCTTTCGATGTCGTTACCGGTCAGAATCAGCCAACGCAACAGCGGCGGCAGCGCGCTCGCCGGCACCTCGCGGATGTGATTCGACTTGAAGCCGATCATGCTCAGTTGCGCGCATTCGCCGAGCACACCTGGCAGCTCGGTGAACGGGTTGTTGGACGCGAACAGGATGCGCAGTTTGCGCAGGCGCGGCAGATCGTCGGGCAGCGTCGTCAGTGCATTGTTCGACAGGTCGAGCACTTCGAGCGTATCGGCAAGATCGAAAATCTCGCGCGGAAATTCGCTGAGACCGCACGCGAGTTTGAGTTCGCGCGTACCCGCCAGTTGCCCGGCCCGCAGTTGTTCTAAAGTCGTGGTCACAGTCGTGGGAAAGAAGATCGGGTAGCGCGCGCAGCGCGTCGTACCGAAGCTGTCGATTTTACTGAGTCAAAGGCCATCTGGGGTTCTCTGCGGTACAGTGACGTGATCGCCGCGATGCTCATGATCGTCGCGGCCGTGTCGAATGCGAATGAGACAGCAATATCTGGAGGGCGTTCAGGCGACGCCAGCGGGACACTCCCGAGTATCGGCGCAGCCTTCATACAGCTTTCCGCGTCCGGTCGTTCAAGCACGTCCGTCTCGCGAGCCTTGCGCCTCCATCCTGTCAGGAGCCTGAGAAAGTGACGTACGCATACAAGTTGATCGATTCGCCGGTCGGTCAGTTGAAGCTCGTGGCGAAAGGCGAATGCCTTGCCGCGATTCTATGGGAACACGACAAGCCGACCCGCGTGCGACTCGGCGAAATGAGCGAAGCGAACGAGCTCGCGGTGCTCGTCGAAACGGAGCGGCAACTGCGCGAGTACTTCGCGGGTACGCGCCATGCCTTCGATCTGCCGCTCGATTTTCAGGGCACCGAGTTCCAGAAGCAGGTCTGGCGCGCGCTGCTGACCATCCCGTTCGGCCAGACGCGCAGCTACTCGGAGATCGCCCAGCAGATCGGCAAGCTCAATGCAGTGCGCGCGGTGGGCGCGGCAAATGGCCGGAATCCGATTTCGATCGTTGCGCCGTGTCACCGCGTGATTGGCGCGTCGGGCGAGCTGACGGGATTCGCCGGCGGCCTCGCCAACAAGATGCTGCTGCTTTCGCTGGAGGCGGGGCAGACCTCGCTCGAGGCAGCGGCCGATGACGCGCCACGACCCGCGCCGGAGGGAAAAGCGGCGCGACCGGTCAAGGACGATGCACCCGCGAAACCGGCGCATCACCCGCCGAGCCGAGGAACGCAGGGGTCGCTGTTCGGCAGCTGAAGCAGCGCAGACCCAGCACAACGCGCCACCCCTCGGCCGTAATCGCCGATGCTTCGTCCGCGATCAACGCCATCGGCCGCGCATGCAACATCTATCCTTAAGATGCCCGTTGGGTATCGAACAGGAGGATGACATGCGCATGCTTCTCAACATACAAATACCGAACGAACCGTTCGGCACACTCGTGCGCGAAGGCCGAATCGGCGAGCTGATGCAAAAGATCCTCGAGGACATGAAGCCGGAAGCGATCTACTTCACGGAGCAGCAGGGCAAACGCGGCGCGGTGGCGGTTGTCGATGTCGCCGATGCATCGGCGATTCCCGCGCTCGCCGAACCGTGGTTCCTTAAGCTCGACGCCGAGTGCGAGCTGCGCATCGCGATGCTGCCCGAGGATCTGATGAAAGCCGGCCTCGACGCGCTAGGCGACAAGTGGAAGTAGCGCGGCCCTCAGGAATGCCCCGCCGATAGCTGCAACAGCATCGAAGCCGCCGCCGTCGCGGCGACCTGGCAGCCGAGCACGATATGCTCCTCGGCCGTGTCCTCGATGAAGTCGTGACTCACGCCGCCGATGCTCGGCACGAACATCATGCAGGCCGGCATGCAACGCGCGATCACCTGCGCGTCGTGCGCGGCACCGCTCGGCATGCGCAGCCACTGCCCCGGCGCGATCGCTTCGGCGGCTCGCGCGATGTGCTCCGCGAGCGTGGCGTCCATGCAGACGGGCTCGATCGGCTCGTCGATCGTCTGCGATTCGACGCTCACGGCGTTGTGCGCGTTGAAGTCGCGCACCAGTTCCGCGAGCGCGTGTTCCATTGCCTGAAGCCGCGCCGGGTTAGCGTCGCGGAATTGCAGGTACATGTCGGCAGCGCCGGGTACGACGCTCATCGAGCCCGGATCGAGATCGATGCGGCCCACGGTCCAGACGGTATCCGCGTCGGCGAGTTGCGCGAACGCGTCGTTCATCCGCGCGATGAATGCGACGAGCGCCGCGCCCGCGTCACGGCGGATCGCCATTGGCGTCGTGCCCGCATGGTTGCGCTGACCGGTAAAGCGCAGCCGCGATTCGCGCAGCCCCACGATCGTCGTGACCACGCCGATCGATTTGCCGATCGCTTCGAGCCGTCCGCCCTGCTCGATATGCGGCTCCAGATACGCGACCTGGCGCCCTGCCTCGAAACGCGCACGCGGCCGGCCCGCGAGGCCCGCCGCCGCCAGCACGTCGGTTAGACGTTCGCCCTGCCGGTTCGTCGCGCCGCGAATCGATTCGTCGACCGCCTCGCCGACGAAGCTGCGGCTGCCGAGCAGGCCCGAGAACGTGCCCTCCTCGTCGATCCACGACGCGACGTCGACGGCGAGGTGCCGCGTCGCGTCGTTCTCCGCGAGCGCACGGGCGATTTCGAGCCCGTAGATGACGCCCATTGCGCCGTCGAGCCAGCCGCCGGTCGGCTGCGTGTCCGTGTGCGAACCGATCACGAGCGCGGGACCGCTTTTGCGCGAGCGTCCGAACACGGTGCCCACGCCGTCGATGCGCGCGTCGAGCCCCGCCTCCGTCATCCTGCCGACCAGCCATTCGCGTGCCGCCAGATCGACCGGCGACAGCGCGAGCCGGACCACGCCTGGGCCGGTTGCGCCAAACCCGCGCAGCCGTTTGAGGTCGGCCATCAGCCGGTCCGGATCGATCTTCACCACGTTGTCATCTCCCTGAATTGATTGCGGATGCGGCCGCGCGAAAATCGCCCGGCGACATGTCGTACGCACGTCTGAATGCGCGATTGAAATCCGACGCGCTATTGAAGCCCCAGCCGTACGCGACGTCGATCACCGGCCTGCGCGGGTGGCGATGCAGTTCGTCGGCCGCCTCGCGCAGGCGCCGGTTTCGAATATACGCGTGGAGCCCGCCCTCCGGCTCGAACAATCGATACAGCGTGGGCCGCGACAGCTGCGACATGGCCAGCACGCTGTCGACCGTCAGATCAGGATGGCTGAGATTCGCGTCGATATAGCGGCGCGCCGCCGCGAACATCGCGGTGCGTGCCACCGCCCGCGCTCCGCCGGTCAAGCCCGTCTCCTTGCCGAACGCCGCGGCCATCAACAGCGCGCAGGTATGGAACGCTTCCTGAGCCGCGGGCGCGTCCATCGTGGGCAACCTGCGGCACAGATCGGCCAGATGCGCGGGAATCAGCCGCGCAAGCGGCGTTTGATATTCGATCATGCGGCCATGTATCGACTCCGCTTCCGGCAGCACCGGATCGATCAGATGGCGCGGCAAGAACAGCGCGACCAGGCGGCACGGCCCCCGCGTCATCTGCATCGGCTGATTCATGTCGAGCGCGAGGATGCTCGGCCGCGTTTGCAGCGCGACGCGCTTCGGATACAGGCCGGTGGTCGTCTCGAAGGTCCCTTCGACGGCCACATGAAACACGATCTGGCGCACGTTGTCGGTCGAAATGCGCGCGACCGAGCGCGTTTGCTCGACCGGATCGGTGCGGCAATCCGTGAAGGCCATGCCGCCGGCGCGATAGGTGTCGATGCTGCCGCGAAAGCCGTCGGCCAGTTGCCGGCGCGAGATTGGCACGTCCAGAAAATGGCCGACGCGCTCGCGCCACATAGGCAATTGCGCGCGCGGCGCCGTGGCGTAGGTGTCGAAGTGGGTGTAGTCGAAAGCCGCGGGCATTGTTGCGGCCGCGGTTGCGGTGCGGTTGGCTGCCTGATCGGTCGTCAAGGTCTCCCCGCCGGTTTTGTTGTGTGCGCGGCACGATAGCCGCGGTTGGCGAAAACGTCATGAGCGTGTTGCTAGCGGTTCGATGCCACGGCCGTCGAAACTCATATGCCCCCGCTCCGCTCATGCCCGACAGGCATCAGCGCCAGCCTACAAAGTCTTTATTCTTTGCGCAAGGCCTCATGCCGCAGCTCGAGCTCGCCTTCGTCCATGTCGGATGGAACTCGCGCGATCCGGCCGAGCAGCACAAAAAAATGGCCTCCAGACAGAGGCCATTTTTTCTTGAAGAATCGCTTGGAAACGTAAATCGTTTCAAATGAACGCGCATTCAGCGGCTATCGTTTCATCGCAGCGGCTCGAAGCATTGCCGCCAAGGTGATTAGCCCCGCCCCCAAAGGGGGCCCATAGTCATACAAGCGCAAGTGCCGTGCAAAGAAAATGGTGGACGTTGAAATTACTATCAAAACTACAACGGCAATGATCGAAAAAACCACCAGAAAATCTTTATTCACGATTGGCTCCTTGTGTCGAAATTCCTCCGCTTCCGCATTCCGTCCCAAAACCAAAGAGGCTCTGCTTTGACGCGACAGAAGTTTGCATAGTACCCTCCGTACGCAAGCAAGAGTCCTCCGTTCAACAGCAACTCCTGGAAGCCGGTGAACAGTTCGCGCGGATCCGGCGAAACGAAAAGATTGAGGAAGACAATGGTGACGCTGATGCCAGCCATTACGACCAATGCGAGCGGCACCCCGATGTTCAGCAGCAGCATGGACCCAAGCACAACTTCCAGGTACTTGACCATCTGGTAGAAGCCGATATCTGCCATAGCGCCTATATAGGCGCCCACTTTTCCTGCGTGGCTGAAATCTGGAATGTATCTGAAGACTACGAAATTCAGCCCGGAAGAGAGATAGTGGAATGCGAAATATAGCCTCATCCACATGACGACAAATTTCCAGGGTGATTCATTTGCTATTTTCATCGCTTTTTTATCCTTTCGCGGATTAGAAATTTTGCCATCGGCCCGTTACTCACTCAGTGAAAGGCATTGTGAGGAGCCAACCGCGTGGGTGTCCGAAGACCGTCAATCAAATGGCGCGTGCGATCTTGAAGTTGGTAACCAGTGACTGCAGGCGTTCAGCTTCCGCATGAACGCCACGGGCAGCGGCCGCGGCCTCTTCGACCAAGGCTGCGTTGTGCTGGGTCACCGTGTCGATTTCGCCGATCGCCTTGTTTATCTCCATGATGCCCCGGTGGCCGTCATCGGATGCATGGGTGATCTCCTCCATCAGAGTCGATACGTGGGCGAACTCATTCACCACCTCGTTGATTTTGGACCCGGCATCGTTTACCAGCTGAGATCCCTGGTCAACGCGGGTGACCGAATTGCTGACCAATTCCTTGATTTCCTTGGCGGCCGTTGCCGAGCGTTGAGCCAGCGTGCGGACCTCCTGGGCAACGACGGCGAAGCCACGACCTTCGTTGCCAGCACGTGCGGCTTCAACCGCCGCGTTAAGAGCCAGAATATTGGTCTGAAAGGCGATACCCTCGATAGTCGCAATGATGTCGGCGACTTTTCTGGATTGGTCGGCAATGCCTGTCATGGTGGTCACGACCACTTTCATGACCTCTCCGCCGCCGTTTGCCAGATCAGAGGTAGTCTGCGCGAGTTTGAGGCCCTGTCTGGCATTCGCCGCGTTGTTCTCCACGGTCGCCGTCAACTGCTGGATCGAAGCTACCGTCTGCTCCAGGGACGCCGCCTGTTCCTCGGTGCGCTGGCTCAGGTTCTCGTTACCTGCCGCGATTTCCGATGCGCCGGTCAATACGGCCTCACTACCGGAGCGGACCTGCTTCACGATATCCACGAGACTCTCATTCATGCTGCGCAGTGCACGCATCAATTGGCCGAGTTCAGTATCGGAATGCACCCTGACTTGCGACGTCAAATCCCCCGACGCAACGGCCTCGGCAATTCTTACGGCGTCGTTTAACGGGAACACGATTGACGTGGCAACCGTGTTGCAGACATATACCGTCGCAATGATAGCGATACAGACCACTGCGAAGGTCAGCATAAGGGCCATGTCATAGTCATGAATGGCCTTTTCCGCAGCCTCATCCGCATTCCTCTGGATGAAGTCCATATGGGCGCTGAGCGTGTTCTCCGTGGACTTGAAGACATCAAAGATCTTGGTGTTGGCGAGCACTCGCGCGGTTGCAAGATCCGGATTCTCAGTCATTGCGAGAGTGTAGAGTTCTTTGTTGATCACCGCATAGGCAGCAATTGCTTTCTTATCGTTCTCGAAATACTGACGATCCTCGCCCGGCAGCGCATTCTTCTCATAGTGATTGACACCATTTCTCAGTTGATCCAAGGCTTGGGTCCGGATCGCCGCATTGGTATCTTTGGCCTGTTTGGAATCAGACAAGACCAGACCGAGCGTGGCGCGACGATCCGTACTGAGGGCCAGACGAAGATCAGCAATCGTTTTGATTGACTCCATCCAATTCTGTTTGATGTCCAGAAGATGCGATTCAATCCGATGCGCCTGGAACAGCGCAAATCCCGCAGCACTGCATAACAGCAGGATAACGATTGCGAAGCTAACAAACAGCCGGTTGCGTACTTTGAGATTGCGAAGAGCATTAGCATGTTTTTTTGCCTACATTGATTGTATAACCTTTGATTTCGGCATAAATCCCCTGCGTATGGATAGGGGGCAAGCATGATTGTGAATTCCGGTCCGATGTGTTAGTGCCGGGCTCGCGAGATTCATCGACGTCTAACGTGAAATCAACGCAGCACGGGGCGCCAACAATGGTCTCTGTTCTCGGCTTTTTCCTGCTCATGCGTGCGGCCTCCGGATAGCCGCATCGACAGCGACGATCATCGAGCGCACGCGCGAGACGTTGACGTCGATAAGGACGTAGGCAAGAACGCGCAGAACTAGATAGCGCGCCGGCCACGTTGCGCTGCAAAGGAGGGAACGGTGTCGTTCACGCCGGTGCGCCAGTGGCGCCGAAGGACCTCGGGTTGACCGTCGAGGCAACTGCCGCGACATCGGCTGGCCCATGAGTTGCCGAATTAGCGAGTAGGCGCTTGAGCAACACCATGAAAATATCCGCTTCGTCCTCGGTTAATAGGCTAATCAATTTCTGGTCGGTTGCCCCGAGAAACGCTGTGATCTTCGCGGCCATGGCCACTCCGCTTTCCGTAAGCTGAACGCACCAGCAGCGGCAGTCGTCTGGATGCTGGGATCTCATTACAATTCCAGCGTCGATGAGACGCGGAATGAGTCGGGCCAGCGACCCCATGTCGTAATTCAGCCTGCGGGCGAGTTGAACCTGCGTCATGAACTTCCGCCCAGCGAGGCATACAATGACCTTAGCCTGTGCGGATGAAATCCCAAGCGATGACTTCAGATGTCGATCAGCAGACTCCGAGATCGACTTGTCGACTTCGACAATACGGGTTAGCCAATTTAAAGCTCGGGCTTCAACTGCTTGGCTTAGGGGTAGGTCGTCCTCGCCCTTCATGTCTGCCGCTCCTTCAAATGTGATCGGAACCAGAAGCCGAGTTTGCGCCTATACGTCAGAACACCACCTCGTACTATGGTTGATCAGTCGGTTCTGCGCGCAACCACGTGTCAGGTACGCTGATTTGCTCTCAACTGGAGGGGCGAACCTTGCCGACTTCGTTTTTTCTCCCCTCCGATAATTCTAAATTGCATACTATCATAGTAGACGAAAAGAACCTCGTGGTACTCTCTGCGCTCGATCGGGTGAGTTTGCTATTACATACCCGTCAACATCACGGCAGCGATGACGAAAACTTTTCACCGCCGCCGTTCTCAATGCAGCATCAGAATCGATGCATCATGCCAAGCTGAAAAACTGACTGGATATTGCCGTTTGCCACGATGTTCCCAATTTCGGCAGCATATGCGCCATTGGTGCGTTGAAATACACCGGCGGCATACAGCGAGGTGCGTCTCGACAACGTGTATGTCAACTGCAATGCGGCCTGGTTGATCGTCACGTTCTTCAGCAACTCGTTACCATTTTCGTAGGTGTAGGCGCCGCCGAGGTTCCAGGCGGGCGAGAAGTCATACCCGACGCCACCCGCAAGCGCGTAAATCCTCGCACCCGTATGGGTATTGCGCGCCTGGCTGTACAACCCCGAGACCGTGAAATGGGCGTACTTCGTCCTTGCGCCGGCGAGCAGGTTGGCGATGCCACTATGCCCGTTGTTGACCGGCGCGTAGTTCTGCTCGGTGTAAACAACGGCAGCACGCGTTTCCCCATTCCTGTAATTGATTGCGGCGCTCTTTCCGGCCCCGTTGTTGAAGTCCCCCGCCGTGCCGCCGAAGCTATACATCAAGCCAACCGACACCCCGGCATACTCCTCCGAAACCACCTTGACGGCATTCGACATCCGTTTGCCGCCGACACGGTCCCAGTTGATGGCCGCTAACCCAGTAATCTGACCGTTCCTTGTGATAGGTGCGAACGGCCCGCCTGGGACGGCACCAGCAATCTGGGCCGGACCCGAAACGCCGAGCAGATCGGCACCGAAGCTGCCGGTGCGGAAGTTCAGCATACCGCCAGCGATGCCAGTTGCGGGATCGATACCGCCGATCAGGTAGTAGTCGAAGGCGAAGTCGTTCTGCCGCCCGAGGCGGAAGCTGCCAATCCCCGTTTGACTGAGTCCGACCCACGACGAGTTCTCGAACATCGCACCGCGCGACTGCGGATCAAGCCCCCCTGTGCTCAGGCTGATCATCGAGTCGAGGCTGAAGTTTGCGCGCAGGCCGCCCCCCATGTCCTCGCTCCCGCGGAAGAAGAACTTGGTGGGGAAAATAGCGGAATCCTGCATTTGAAACAAACGTGACCCACCTGAATCACGATAGGTAGCGACCCCTTCGTCAAGGAATCCGCCAAGCATCACGCTACTTTGCGCATGCGCGGCCGTAATGCTGATGCAAACCGATGCGCATGCCAACGGTATCGCGGTCCATCGGTGTTTCCTCCCGGCCCCCTGATGATTCATACATTCTCCTGATTGTTATTTGTGGTCTTTGAAACTGACTGGCGGTGAATCGTTTCGCTGGTCGCTTGTCCTCCTGAAGTTGTGCAGCATCCAATGCGGGCGTCGGGATCGCCGTTGAACACCCGAAGCAACTCATGAATCGTGCGAGCCATGACCGGTGCGAGCCGTGCGGAGGCACCGGCCGAATAGAGAGGGGAGCCGGTCTCAGCGTGACGAATGGCCGAGCTCGTCACGTTGGCGATCAGGGTGTTGCGTTGTTGCCGGCGAATCGATTGACCAGATCGGGCGCTGCCCCCCGGCAGCACATTTGCCGTGAACTGCTTGGCGGCCCAAAAGTTCGCGCAGGGCGCGTCAGCAACACCCCATTGGATCCGAGATGCGTGACAAGCCCCAACCGGATTCTCTCCGCACCCCGAGGTAATCGCGCACCAATTAGAATTCGTTATCGTCAGTCAAAATAGTATTTACGACAGCCTACGATGTCAACGAACCATGCTCCGGTAAAAACCCTGGGCTTCCCCCGGTCGCGTCGCAATTGGTTGGGGCAATACGGAATCCGCGGGGGCGGCGTGGTGGCGATTAACCGTCGCTGCGCTCGCACTCGTGCCGAACCGTGCGCGTTTGCCCTGGTACAATGGTAGTCTTTTTTGAATACAAAATTGCGACCATCCCATCTCTAACCCCAACACACAGGAGACGTTACTTGAACACGAATCGAAAGATCTTCGGTGCCGCACTCGCTTTCGCCGCGGTCGCCGGTATCACGATGTCGAGTTGTGGCTTCGCGGCACAGACGTCACCCGCCAAAGCTTCGGTCGCCAAAGCACCGGCTAAGTCGGCGCCGGTCAAGCTGATCGCTGCCGGACCGAACCAGAATTCAGACATGGTTGCCCGCGCACTGGCGCCCGCGTTGAGCAAGGCGCTGGGCACCGAGGTTGTCGTCGAAATTCAGGCGGACGCAGCCGCTTTGTCGGCAGCAAAAGCAGCGCCCGCTGACGGGCTGACGCTTCTCGTCGGCGATACCGAGCAAGTGGACGCCGCACGCCAGGATTTGACTCCGGTGGCACAAGTCACCGGTCACGCGGGTCTGGTTTTGGTCGCGGGCAACGGCGCCGGTTTGAGCGGCACCGACATCAAGGACTACGCCGATCTGATCAGCCGTCTGAAGGACAATCCGAACTGCTACATGTTTGGATCGACAGGCACCACGTCGCGTGAATATCTGGCGATGGTGGCGTTCCAGAAGCGTGCGGGCGTCAAAATGATTCATACCGCCTACAAGAGCGACGCTGACCAGATTTCAGCGCTCTTGAGCGGAAAAGTGCAAATGGTTGAAATTCCGTACGAAATGGCGGTGCCGCAGATCAAGGCAGGCAAGATGCGTGTGCTCGCGGTCTTGGGTTCGCGCCGTATTCCCGAGATTCAGAATGTTCCCGCGCTCGGCGAAATGTTCCCAGGCTTCGATTTCGCGTCGCATACAGGTGTGTTGGCACCGAAGGATCTACCGGCGCCGGTCCGCGATAAGATCGCGGACGCCGTGAAGATCGCAGTGCAGGACCCGAACGTCCAGAAAGCGCTGAACGTCAACGGTCACCAGGCTGCTTATCTCGCATCCGACGACTATGCGAAGGTTATCGCCACTGATCACGACAAGCTGAGTCAGCCTGGGAAGTAACTCAGTTCGTTGCATGCGTAACGACAGGGGCTCGATGTTCTGAAAAGGCATCGAGCTTTTTTTTCCGTCGCGCATCCATCTCTTGTCGCAACTGGAGGCTACCGGAATTCTCCACTCAGTGCCTTCGTCACGTTAGAGCGACTGGCGACGGCTCGAACTGCACGCCACGCTATTCGACGTTGAATGTACCTCTCGCGCTGCCGAACCGTCCAATCGTGTTGATCACGCACGAGCGTCAACCTTACGCGTTCGTTAGTTTCCGTGCGCTTCGTCTCGCGGCGTCGCCTGCAGTTCAGTTGCTTGATCGGCCAAGCGCCGGTCGTAAAATTCCGCATCGAAGGCACCGAAGTGATCCGCCAGGTCTCGACCGTAGTCGCTCGAGCCCGGATGTGTATTGGCGTGTGACTTAAAGGAATAGCTCATATCGTTTATCGTAATCTAGCGCAGTTCCTGGCCTTCCTCCTTGGGAAGACCGGCGAATGCCACGACCGACAGCAGGGTAAAGGCCCCGACAACGAAAAATGTCATCGGGAAATCGTCGATTACCAGATGATCCGCGCTGTGCCCATGAACCTGTGCGGTGATCGTCAGGCATGATGCGCAGACTGCGACGCCAAAACTAATCGAGGTCTGCTGCATCATTGTCGAAAGTGCCGTGGCCTTACTCATCAAAGTATCAGGGATGCCGGAATAGCCAACCGTATTCATAGTTATCATCCCCAGAGAATTAACGATCCCCGCTACGAAAAGGACGAAGCACATGAGCCCAACCGACGTCGTCGGTCTGAACAATCCATAGCAAGCGAATGTCGCGCCCGTCATCGCAGCGCCCAACATCATGATCGGCCTGAATCCGAACTTCCTTATTGCACGATCCATGATTGGACGGACACCGAATGCGCCGACAGACAGCCAGGCGCTCATCAAGCCAGATTGAATGGGGGTCAATCCCAAGCCGACTTGCAACAGGAGCGGTACGAAGATTGGAGCCGAGCCGACCGCGAGTCTAAGCGGAATGCCGCCGATCGTCGTGATGCTAAACGCTTTATATCCAAAAATCTTGAGAGGGATAATGACATCGAAACGTCCACGGCTATAGAGCCCGTATACGATCATTGCCAGTACCCCAATAGCCGTGATTCCAATCGTTACGCTCATAGGGACGAGATTCCGGCCAACGGTTTCCAGACCACATACGATGCCGGAAAGCCCTATCGCCATCAGAATGAATCCCGTCATGTCGAACGGCCCAGACTTTTCCGAGCGCGAATCCGGCACAAATTTCAACGACAGCAGGATGCCCAACACACCGAATGGAATGTTGAGCAGAAAGATCCATCGCCAGGAGCCCATCGTGACGATCAGCCCACCCAGAAGTGGCCCGATCACACGCCCAATGGCCCCCGGTACTGTAAACCACACCATCGCTGCGACCAGCTGCGTTGCCGGAATACTTCGCAGCAGAATCAGGCGCCCTACAGGCACCATCATGGCGCCGCCGAGGCCTTGCAAGACCCGGAACAGAACGATTTCAGTGATCGAGGTGGCCGCGCCGCATAGCGCGGATGCCAGTGAGAAGATCGCGACTGCCGAACAGAATACGCGCCGCGTCCCGAATCTATCGGTGAGCCACCCGCTTGCCGGGAGAAACAGTGCGAGGCTCAACAGGTACGCGGTTATGGCGAAGTTGAGATGAAGTATCTCGACATTCAGGGAAGTGGCAATCGACTGGAGAGCCGTGCCCAATATCGAGGTATCGAGACTCTGCAAAAACATCGGTACCGCGACGATCATCGGGATCAGTCGCGTACGCCTGGATGCAGAGCGAGACTCCTGGGCGGAGTCTCGCACATCCCCAATAGTTATATTTTTCTCAAGCACCGGATTGTCTAGCGTTTCGCTATTTGACGTCGATACATATCGACGATTATGGGATCGTAGTTGCGGAAGAATTGCTGTCTGACGGGGTCTGTCATGGTGTCCAGCTTTTCTATTTCATCGCTCGCGACTGTATAGACCGTCATACCGCGACGCTCAAGCTCTGCACGATCGGCTTTCGCCTGTTCTCGAATCAGGTCGCGCTCAAAGCGCCCTGCTTCTATCGCAGCGTGTTGTAAAACATGTCGATCCTGAACTGTCAACTTCCGCCAGACCGCCGAATTGGCAATGACAGCAATGGCGCTATATGAGTGATTCGTGATCGAGACGGCCGATTGAACATCATAAAGGCGCCCGGCCAGGATTTGCGAATAGAAGTTATCCTCTGCAACGATGCGTCCACTCTTCAACGCTCCGTATAGCTCAGAATACGGAAGTCCCACGACGTCAGCGCCCAAGACCTTGAACGTCTCAACGAACGCGGGTTCCGGGATCACACGAACCGGCCGGTTCGCCAGATCGAGCGCCTGCCGGAACGGCTGGCCCGACGTCGTGATCTGTCGGAAGCCGTTCTCCCACCAGGCGAGACCCGTGAGGCCGTGGCTCTCTAGGCGCGACAACAGAGCTTGTCCGAACGGACCATCGAGCAGCGCCTGCGCCTGACGTTCGCTGCGGACAACAAACGGCAGATCCATGATTTCGAATTCGGGCACGAGGTGACGCAATGCCGGCGTCACCAGCAGCATCAAATCCGGGGCACCCGGGCCACCTGCCTGCAATGTCTTGATCTGCTCACCCGGCGAACCCGGAACTGTATCCGCGCTCACGCTCACGGCCAGACGACCGTGCGACTCCCGGTTCACGATATCTGCGAACCTGGCCATGCCACGCATTGTCGGCTGGTCCGGCGACATATGCGATCGATACTCTACGATCGTGAGCGTTTGAACAGGCTGCCCATGCGCGATCAACGGCTGCGCGATCAACAGCATGCCAAATATCGCACCGCTAATATCGCCACAAACTCGGCTCAATGACCAACCCGATTTAAGACGCGAAAATCTTTTCGTCATGATTTAGGAAATATCGCCAAATACTTAAACAAAAAAAGCTACGTTACCGAAGCAACGTAGCCAAATCCCTCATTTCACATCCGAAATCAGATCAAATCAACCACGTCCGACTTGAAAATTTTGGGCAGCTTCTTCCAGTCGCTGATGCGGCCGATCGTCGTTTTGAACGTCATCATCGGCAGGTAATACTTGATGTACCAGACCATCAGAATCAGGTTCATGTACAGGCACCCAACGCCCATGTACGGCGTGAACATCTTGTCGAAGCGATGGTTCAACACGATCGCGTTGTACCAGACGACGAACGACACCGGCAGAAGCATAAGCAGGCCGACCGGGACGAAGATACCGAGAATGAGCGAAAGGCCACCCAGAATTTCGCACGTCTTCACGATATGGAAGAAATGCGTGTGAACCATCGTGACCAGCAGCTCGTTCGACGCGGGCAGCGTGCCGAACGGTTGCGGGAAGATCGGCGACATGCCGAGAGCCGTACGCCAGTAGCTGGTACCGCTGACGACCATCCAGCCGCCAAGATACAGCCGGCAGAACGTCAGGATGACTTTGCCGATGAGTTGCGGCATCGTTTTGCGATCATCGTTGTCCATAGTGTGCTTTCGTCCTTTGCCGTTTTAGTTCGCAGCCTGCACCGGCGCAGCCTTCTGTTGCGTAATGCGGTCATGGCGAATGATCCAGCCAGACCCGCTGATCTCGTAGACATCGACAACGTCTTGCGCCGGTCGGCCACGGGTGGCGCCGATCGTCTGATAGACCGCGACGTCCATGCCCTGGACGATGATCTTCTTCACTTCGTGGGGAATGGGTTCGCCATCCTGATGATCGATCGTGTTCGGCGCGTTATCGACAGCCTTTTCCGAGAAATAAGTCTTGTGGGCCTCGGCTCCCTTGCCCTCCGTATAAGCCAGGTCCATGAACTCCTGAACAATGTCATGCGGCAGTTTGCCGGTGCCTGCATGCCAGTGCCAACGCGGATCCGAATGCAGACCGTGAGCGATCTGCGCGATGAACAGGAAGCCCACGATTGCCGTGACCACGCGTCCAGTCATGCTGTCCATCCACACGTTGACACGCGTGGCGTTACCCCCCGAGGAGAGAACCCCCTGGTTATTCGACATCCTGCCTCCTTGAAAGCATTGTGAAGAGTGAAACGCTTCGACTTGAGATGGTTAGGACCTGCGTTTTTGTATTTAATTTAGCCTACTGACTCGTATAGGCCGAAAGATCGCGTGTAAACGTCGGGGTTTCCCTATTTCCGTTGTTGGCGGATAGGTGCTATTTGATGTATGCGACGTTTCGTTCGCGCGGAGCGTAATGCACGGGAAGCGAAGGCGCCGGCGGGCGGCGAGGTCGGATTTGGCGCTGACGAGTGCGCCAACTGTGAGTCGGTCGGAGACGACGAACCTGTACGCCGCGATACTTGACGCGGCATGGTGGCGGAAGCCTGCCATGCTCCGCCTTCCGTACTGACTGAGTCCTCACCCGGATGGGTGGACAGGAAGATTCAATCCGCGAGCGAACACGATCCCCCACCGGCATGGGCCCTTGCAGCGCCGACGCCGGATGATTGGGGTGATTCGGTTATGTTACTACTGGGCCATCTGACCAGCTGGAGTGCCGGCCGCCGCACGCCATTGCGCCACGATCGCGCCCGCGCGGATCGCGCTATCGGGGTAGTCGAACCAGTCGTCGGACTGATCGTAGCCCGCCTTCCGCCATTCGATCAGGTCGGCGCGCACCGCGGCTCGTGTGAGCGGCATCGTCGAATCGTACGGTTGGGCCAGCGCCTCAACAGACGCGAAGCAGCACGCCGCGGCAAGAACGCCGAGCGCTACACGCGGAAGGGGGTTCATGGCAACACCTTTCTTATCGGGGTTATCGCTGATAAGTATAAGCGCTGTCTTGACAAACGAAAGGCAAATCGAAACATATTCACTTCTCGCGTAGTGCACAAACCAGGGGCGAGAAATATGGTGCGGCAAGTGGCGGACCAACGGATCACTAATTGCGTATCGTTCGGCGCTGTCCTGTCAGCGGAGGAATTTCGAGGACAGGGCCGCAGCCGGAACGAGGCGTTCGATGGAGCTCGCGAAATCGAGGCGCGCCGCAAGTGTCGATAGAATGCCCGCCGGAAGCTTCTGGCTGCGAGCGCCTTCTGCCCCGCCGAAATGACCTTCGCCCGCGGCCACTCATCATGCCGGCCTCAGTCGCCTGCAACCAACCAGTTGCGCAGCGTTTGCGTCGACATGCCAAGTTTTCCGCCCACGGCGCTCACGCGTGACAGCAGGTATTTCGGTCAACCAATGGTGCTTTATCTTTTCTTTTGAAGAATCGCTCTGCACCACCGCTTTTTCCTTTGCAATCCCAAGCAATGACGATGAAGTAAAAATAACGAGCATCAGCTGTCATCCAGGGAATACCCTCGAACACAACATTTTTGAAATTCTCTATCAGCCATATGCAACATCGTATATTATTTTGCATGCGTGCCGTTGTGCATCGCTTTGCCGTTGCGCAACGTCGGCCACTCTACAAATTAACATCGACATGTGGGAGACACTGGAATTGCGTAAACTGCTCGTTAGCTGCGCCGTTGCGGCAGCAATCGCGCCTGTGATGGCACAGGCACAGACCAGCGTGACGCTGTATGGCGTTGCCGATGCATTCGTCGGCTACTTCGGAAACTCTGAAGGCCAACACGTCGTCAGCATGAACAGCGGCGGGGCCGGTGGGTCGCGTTGGGGCATTCGCGCGAAGGAAGATCTGGGCGGCGGTCTGTCTGCGATCGCCGTGCTCGAAAGCGGCTTCAACATCAACAACGGCACGTCCGGCCAGAGTGGTCGTTTGTTCGGCCGTCGCGCCTTCGTCGGCATCGACAGCCGCGACTTCGGCCAGATCATTGCAGGCCGCCTGCAAACAGCCGGCTACGAATGGGGCGGTACCTTCGACCCGATGCTGCTGGCAGCAGCATCGCCGCTCGGCTCGATTGGCGGCGAAGAACCGCGTCCGTGGATTTTCAACATGCTGCAAGATCCGGCTCGCCAGGACAATACGATCCAGTATTCGTCGCCGACGTGGAGGGGTCTGAATGGCACCGCAGCGTATTCGTGGGGCAACAATCAAGGTCTGCAGAACGCGACGCACTACCAACTCGCGACTCTTACCTACGCCAACGGCCCGTTGCTCACGAGCTACGGCTTCGGCCACAGCCTGCAACCGTCAGCGACCATTGCACGCAATACGTACGAACACGTCTTGGGTGTGAAATATGACTTCAACTTCGTCGCGCTCTACGGTACGTACCAAGTGCGTCTGAATGATCCGGGCCAGACCGATAAGGGCTGGCAAGCCGGTGTCACGATTCCGACCGGCCCATTCGGCACCATTCGCGCTTCTTACGGCGGACTGAGCGACCAGAACATTACCTATGCCAGCACAAACGGTCCGGTAACTGGCAATTGGGCGATTCGATCGGCTGCTGTCGGTTACACGTACCAACTCTCGAAGGCGACAATGCTGTACGGCTTCTTCAAGAAGCTCTGGAACAGCGGGATCGCGCACCAAACGATCTACCCGCCCGGTGGTCTCGGTGCCCCGACCGGCTACCACGCCAATGTCACGGCAATCGGCCTGGGTTTGGCAACGCGCTTCTAAGCCCTCCTACTCCTGTGAAAAAGCCCGCTTCGAGCGGGCTTTTTTTATTCATAGCCCTCCGCTTACCAAAACGTCGATGACCGTCCCGCTTATACGATCCCGCTCATCGATCAACACCTGCATGATCTGTTCTCGGTCGCGTCGGACCAGCGCCGTCGTCAGCCTGCGCTCGAGCTTAGCCTACTAATCCTCTGCAGGCAGACATCTTTCTGTCGCCAGTGGCAGGTACTTCTCCATCCGTTCAAACAGACGGAGTGCCTCTGTCTAAGGACTTTCAAACGCACTGGAGAACCAAGCGAGATTGGGATATCTGTCGCAGCTCATTGCTCGACAGATCAGAGACGAACCGCCTGCGACTTGGGTCATGCGTACTCGCGCCCTGCGCCACCATCAGATCGATCCTGCTGAACCCAACTCAGATGGACACGCCAAGCCGTATATAAACAAAAAAAAGTCCAGAGAGAAAATTCTCCCTGGACTTCCTTGAATCTAGAACCGCGGTGACCGAAGCCTTATGCTTCGCCCTTGACCTTGTCGCGCACGAGCACGAAGATGAAGAGCAGCCAGGAGACGCCGAGGCCGAAGTAGTCGAAATTACGCAGCGGACGGTACTCCGTCCAGCCCCAACCCGTCGAGCCGTCGACGGCCGCCAGCGTCAGTGCGATACAGATGGCGATTGCGATCCAGGTATTCTTTTTCATCGCGTGTGCTCCTTAAGCCAATTCTTTTTTCCGCTGTTCGAAGGCGGGTACATTTTGCTGCTGTTCGACGGCGGGTACACCCACCAGGCTCCCACCTTTGCCCTTCAGGCTGAAACCCTTCCAGCCGTCCCACAGCCACATCGGGTTGAGCGTCGGACGGAAGCAAACCGCCATGTAGCCGCTGTACGCGAGCAGCAGAATGCCGTTCATCAGGAGTTCTTGCGGACCCGAGAACAGTTGACGCGGCGTCGCCGAGATAAACGTGTTCAGCCAGAAAATCGTGACCGTCGTCGGCATCTCGAGAATCAGTGTCAGGAACACGAAACGGTTCATCAGCAGCAGTGCCCCGTAAACCGCTTCCATGTACTTAACCCAGTGATACATACCGATCGCATCGGCTCCCGCCACATACTGGCCGGCGAGACCTGGAATCATTGGCACATAGCCGTCGATCACGAATCGGATACCTGAGAAGAAAAGGTGGGCGCCGAAATACAGACGCAACCACGTGATTACATACTTCCACGGGGAAGAATTCGCGCTATTCATGGGAAGGGTATTTCCGTAAAGGTTCTTGCAGTACAACGTTGAAATATGGTACCGCGGAAATTGCAATACGACAGGATATCTCAAAGGTGATGGAAACTTCCCATCACCTAAGAGCCGTTTTAAACGATGCCTTTACGGCGATCGCGAATCAGTACAGTAATGACGCAGATCCACGGAATTGCCAGACCAAACATGTCACGCGCGCGCAGAGGACGATATTCCGTGTAACCCAATCCCGTCGATCCGAAGAAGACCCAGCACGTCATGACCAGACACAGGGCGAGACCGATATAAAGGTTCCGGTTGCTCTTCATTGCAGTTCTCCCGATCCGACGATATCACTGCTCGGTTCAGATGTTTTTTTGAACTTGAGAGACTCTTTCCAGACATCGACCTTGAACCCTTCCCACAATGCCAGAGGCGTGAGTTTTGGCTTAAATACCGAAGCCATGTAGCCGCTGTAGGCCAAAATCAATAGACCATTCATCAGCAGTTGATTCGGGCCCGAGAACAATTGACGCGGAGTCGCAACGATGAAGGTATTGATCCAGAAAATCGAAACCGAAGTCGGGAACTCGAAAATCGCAGCGAGCAGCACGAAACGGTTGGTCAGCATCAGGATACCGAGCACGCATTCCATATACTTGACGACCGGGAACATGTGAATCGCATCCAGCGCTTGCACGTATGCACCTCCGGTGCCCGGAATGAATGGAACCCATCCGGTGGAGATATAACGGAAACCCGACCACAGCAAATCGGCTCCGAAATATATCCTGAGCCAAAGGACAGCGTACTTCCACGGCGGCGAATTAATACCTTGCATCAGATGTCTCCGTTGTTGGCTTTAGTTTCGCAACGCGGCGGAATCGAGTCAGCCGCTGAATGCCCGTTTACGCCTGAACGACCCGATGGGCTGCGCCCGGCGTGATGATTTTGTTCAGTAGCTTTTCATCGACCTCGAATCCGAAGCCCGGGCCTTCGCTCGGATATGCGCGACCCTGAGCAAACCGCTGACCGCCGATTGCCAGATCTTCGCCCGCCGGAATCTCGTCGCTGTTGAATACCGAATGCACCGCCAGCGGCCCCATGCTTTCGCTCATGAACTGGCACGCCCACTGATCCGAGACCATCAAATGCGTGCTCGGTCCCGACTCGATACCGCCGCCAATCAAGGTGGAGCAGAACACGGGGATGTCGTAGATCCGGCATGCGGCCAGGAATCGTCGTGCCTTCAGCAGACCGCCCACTTTTTGAATCTTCAGAATCACGCCGTCAGCCGAGCGGCGTTCGGCGATTTCGCGCAGGTCGCCGAGTTCCTGCGCGCCCTCGTCCGCGTAAATCGGTGTGTTCACGCGCTCGCGGAGTTTGGACATGCTGTCGCGGTACTGATGCGCGAGCGGCTGCTCCATAAACGCGAGGTTGTATTCGTCCAGACGACGCACCGTTTTCAGGGCCTGCTCGTAATTCCACGACCCATTTGCGTCCAGCGTGATCATCGCGTCCGGGCCGAGTGCCTTGCGCACTTCACGGGCCGTCGCCACATCGTTGTCGAACGTATGGCGTCCAACCTTGAGTTTGAAGGCCGAGAAACCTGCCTCCCGAACCTGGACCGCTGCCTCCGCCACTTTTTCCGGATCGCCGGCCGAGAGAACCCAACCCAACGGTACCGACTCGCGAGTGCGGCCACCCAGAAGATCGTAAACCGGCCGACCGAGTGCCTTCCCCTTCAGGTCGTGCAACGCGCAATCGACGAGCGCTTTCGCCTGATTATTGTCGCGTGCGAGCTGGTCCATCATGCCGACGATTTTTTCGATATTGCACGGATCTTCGCCGAGCAGGATTCGCAGAGCGAAAATATCGGAAATCATCGCCGTCATCGAGGCCTGGCTTTCGCCGCGATACCACGACGAAGTGTCGCCAGATTCAGCGACGCCCACCAAACCGTTATCGGCGTAAATACGCACCACGAGCGTATTCAGACAGGTGATCGTGACGTTCGGAAGCTTCAGTGGCTTCTTAAGCGGCATTGAAACCGGAACGCACTCAACGCGGGTAATTTTCACTGGATTGAACCTGTAGGAACTCGAGAGAGGAGTGCCCACACCGCACACTCCTGAATCAGATATCAGATATCAGCTATTCGCCGCCGCACGGCGCAGCGCACCACAGACACGGATCAACAGAATGACTGCCACTGCAACCGAGATCACATAGCAAATGACGAAGGAAGCGCCGAGGGCGTTCGGACCCGAGAACAGTTTGGCAACGAGCGCAACGACGGTGGGCCCGAGTGCTAGACCGAGCAGGTTCGTGATCAGGTAGTAGACCGCCGTCAGTTTGCCCATCATGTTGCCGGGCGTGAAGTTGGCCATCGTTGCGCCGCCAGCTACCGCGAACATCGAGAACATGAACGTCTGCACGAAATAGGCAATCAGGCCGACATTCATCGAGTGGATCAGCGGGAAGCATGCGGTGACGATTGCAGCGATAGCCGTCGTGACAGCGGCGACGCGAACCGGTGCGTCGATCATGCCGCGTTCACGCAGCCAGTCAGCGATACGACCCAGGATCAACAGGCCAGCAGGCGACGCCAACAGTGCCACACCGCCCAACGCCTTACCGATCTCCGGACGCGGGATATTCAGCGTGCGCGCGATGATTTCAGGCAGCCAGGCCATTTGCGAACCAACCGCAATGCCGTACAAGCAGATTGCAACCCAGAGTTGAACGTAGACGGCCTTGTTGGCCCACGCGAAACAAAGCGCTTCACGATACGTGACTCCACTGCCTGCGTTGACGTCGCGGCGTACCGGCTCACGTACGAGCCACAGAAGCAGGGCGAACGGAATGCCGATAAGTCCGGGCACCAGCAGCACGAAATGCCATGGTTTGAGGCCGCCAACCAGCGGCAGGCCCGCAAATGCACCCGCCGATGCGGCTTTCAGCAGAAAGCCGCCGAGCCCGAGAGCCAGACCGGTGCCGAGAAGCGGTCCGATGTTGTAAATGCCGAACGCGAGGCTGCGGCGTTGCGGCGGAAACGCATCGCGAATCATCGACGCGGCGCCAGGCGACAGCGCGGCCTCGCCAACACCGAGACCCACGCGCGTCGCGAACAACTGGACATATGTCTGACTTAAGCCGCACAGAACCTTGACGGCGGACCATGCCATGATCGCGCCACCGAGCAGGCGCCGGCGCTCGTACTTATCGACCAGCGCACCCATGGGAATGCCAAGCACGCTGTACAGCAGCATGAATGAGAGCCCGAGAAGCCAACTGACTTCGAGGTCGGAAATTCCGAGGTCTTCCTTGATCGGTCCGACGACGAGGGAAATCGCACCCCGATCGATGAAGGAGATCACGTAGGTCGCCGTCAAAATGACGAGCATCCACCATGCTCCCTTCGACGTTTTCGAATCCGAAGCGGCTTCGGCGGGTGCGAACGTCGCTCGCACCTGTGCGGTCTCACTCATTGTTCTCTGTCTCCTGGTTTAGTTTTCCGTGCAATCAATCAGCGAATCTTCCGAGCCTCGCTATCGGAAAGTGCGGTCTTCGCCGCTGTCATGCCTGATACGATGAACTCCGCAATATCGCCCATCGAGTTGTAAAACGGACCCCAGAAAGATCCGCACTCCCCAACTGCATAGAGACCGGGAATCGGCTTGTCCTGATGATCGAGAACACGTTGCCCCGCATCATGTTTCGGTCCACCATGGGTATTGAGGTAGGTCGGCAGCATGGGTCCGATCGCGTAGTAGGGTCCCTCGTCGTTGAGCGGCACCAGGAACGTCTCACGTCCGAACTCGGGATCCGCATTCAGACGGCACTGCTCGTTATAGCGCTCGACCGTCTCACGAAGTGCGTGGGGATCGAGGTGACCTGCCTTGGTCACGCCGGGGATTTCCGGCCATTGGCACTTCAACGCCAGTTCTTCGAGCGTATCGGCCTTGATGATCAGACCTTCTTCGAGTTCCTTGAGGTTGTCCTGGCTCCACGGCGGCACGCGCGAATTCAGCGTGGTCATCGCCGCGCCTCCGGCCCGAACCTTTTCGTCGAAGATGTGGAATGCCGGCACGTTGGTGAATTCCGGAATGCCCGGCGTCGTTGCCAGCCACGTGTCGCGATTCGCCAGGCCGTGTTGAACGACCGACGTGTCGATCGTTTCGTTGTGGAAGCGCTTCGCCTGCCGGTTCACCCACAGCAGACTGCCGCCGTCCTTGAACGCGCCCGACTTGTAGCCGAAACCCGCTACCTTGTTGAGGTCATACGTGACGTAGACGTACCCTTCCTTAGTCTTGATGCCCATGTTGAGCGGGCCTGCCACGGCGTTCATGTGCCACAGCTGGGCACCGACTTCCTGCGCCATGCGGATGCCGTCGCCGGTCAGATTCGGGCTACCCAGGAAATAGATCGGGCATGCGGTGAGGAACTGCTTGCACATGGCCTCGTTCGCTTCGAAGCCACCGCTGGCCAGCACCGTCGCCTTGCGACCGCGAATCGTGATCGTCGTGCCATCTTCGCGCTCGGCTTCGACACCGAGAATCGCACGCGTCACCGGATGCTGAATCAGACGCGTGACCCGCGTGCTGTACTTGACACGCGCACCCGCCTTCTCTGCTTGAGCCGAGATCGCGTTATAGAGACCTGCACCGCCCGGTGCGGCCACGACGCTCATGCCCTTGATGCTCTCGGCACCCGGAGCGCCCGCGAACTCGGGAAAGAAACCCGGGGCCGAGAACGGCTGCGGGTTGTCTTTGAGCGGCAATTCCAGTTTGTGCTGGAACGCGGGTATGTCTTTGAGACTTGCAACGAAATGACGAAGAACGCTCTCCTCGGTCTGGCCTGCACACAACCAGTTCAGATACTTGAAAGACTCTTCTTCATCGACGGAGGTCATGATCAGACCACCCGCCACACAGACCGAGTTGCCGCCCCCCTGCGCACCCTTTTCGAGGATGAGCACGTCAGCGCCCTGTTCGGCGGCAGCGAACGCGAACGTTGCGCCCGCACCGCCATAGCCGACCACGACCATATCGGCCTGTTCATCCCATCGGGGCTCGGTCCAGTTCACTTCCATCTTTTCGTTATCCATCGTTTCTCTAAACATGCCGGCGCGGGTTGAGCTACTTAGGCTGCAGGAGCTGCTGCCTGCTCGGCTTCTTCCTTTGTGCGAAGGCCGTCATAGATCTCGTTGTAACGCAGCACCGGCTGATCCATCGCCAGCATGATCATCTTGCGGCCCGGCACCTTCTTGATCATTGCCTGCTGCGCTTCGATGATTGCCTTGTCTTCGGCGAATGCCGCGTCCGCGATTCCGAATGCGTGTTCCTTCAGATCGGCGTGCCCATGATCCGGACCGAAGTTGTAGAAGAACATCGATTGCGTATCGTTGATCGGCGTAATCATCTGGCACGTGCAGCGACGGAAGATCGGTCCCTCGTTCGGCTTGCCGTCGACGAATCGATCTTGAACGCCTGGTGCGAAGGAGTTGATCTTCAGAATGAAGACGCCCGGCACGAGGAAGGTGCTGACCACGTTATCGTCGGAAGGCAGATCGAAATACGGGTTCGTCGGTCGGCCCATGTGCCAACGGTCGGCGACCACGCCACGTTCGAGAACCGTCGTGCCGCGCTTGGTCTCGCCGTCCTTCTGGACCTTCAGCGACACCTTGTTGTTCGCACCGAACGTCGATTCGTGAATGAACGGTGCGTGCGACAGATCGAGCAGGTTGTCGGCCACGAGTTCGGCGTTGCCGTTCATCACGAACTTCGAGCAAACCATCGCGTACGTGTCGCTGTCCGGACCTTCGATCGGCGGAATCAGCGCGACGTCGGCCTTTGCCGGGTCGCCCATCCAGACCCACGCGGCACCGTGCTTTTCTTCGATCGGATAGCTGCGCACGCAGACCTTCGACGAGATGCGCTCCTGGCCCGGGATTTCGGTGCAGCGACCATCGGCAGCGAACTTGAGGCCGTGATACATGCAGCGCAGTTCGTCGCCTTCCTTGCGGCCAACCGTGAGCGGCGCCAATCGATGCGGGCACAGGTCTTCCAGAGCGACGAGGGTGCCGTCGTCCTTGCGATAGAGCGCCAGCGGCTCGTCCATCACGGTGAACGGGACGATGTCGGTAGCCGAGAACTCGCTCGACCAGCCAACCATGTACCAACAATTCCGAAGGAATTTCATTTGATGTCTCCTCAGAGAGAATCGAGAACGGACAAATCGAGCGTATTGCCTGACCCGTGCGGTACAGCCGACCAAAGTTGCCTCGGATCGGACCCACCGCGCTCGACCGCCGAAAGTATTCAATTGGGTATTCTTTATCTTATCTTGTAGCACCGCTCGACAAGACTCGGGGATACCCTTAAATGCGAGAAGCGGCGTCCCGCAATTTCTTATTGGAACGCCGTATTTAGGTGGGCGAATATCAGCTGAAGTACACGCGTTCGGCGGTCGTGTGCAGGACCTTCCGCTGATCCGCTTCAGAGAGCGACGACACCGAGTCCTTGGCCAACTGAACCATGTCCTTGTACTCACCCTTCGACTGCGCGATGTCCGAACCCCACATCACCCGGTCGGCGCCGAACAACCGGACAACACGCTCGACGACGGGCGCTGCCGGCAGCTCGAGTGCCTTCAGTTTGCCGAGGTTGATCATCGAGTACAGCAGATAGACGTTCGGCGAATCGACGAACGTGAGCAGCGCTTCGTCCACGCCGTAGTCCGGTGCACCCGATTCGCCGACGATGTTCGAAAAGTGGTCGAGAATGACCGGGGTGTTCGGGAATTGCTTGACGACGTCTCGAAGCGCTTCGAGCGCGCCGACGCGATTCCAGCGATAGAAGTGCAGACGCACCGAGCCGCCGAGATCCGACACGGCCGACCATGCACGCAGCGCTTCTTTCGACGCGAACCAGCTCTGGTCCGCGCCCTTGTTCGGCTCCGTCAAACGAATGCCGACCGAGCCGCGTTGGCCGACCCAGTAGCGCACGGTTTCTTCCACGTTGTCGGCCAGTGCATCGATCATGCACAGCGAACGCAGACGATCGGGATATTGCTCGGCGGAGTCCACCACATAGTCGTTGTGGAAGCCGTAGAGGTGGGCCCGCTGGACCGCGAGCGCCTTCTCGACACCATAAGCGTCGAGCAGGTCGATCAAGCGTTCGGCCGTCACCGGGTTGTCGAATGCGTTCGCTTCGAGCGTGCCGCTCAACGGCGACGGCGGATACTTCTCCACGTTAGTGGAAATCAGGTGGGCGTGACTGTCGATCATGACGTTACCTTCTCTGTAAAATTCGATATCAACAAACGGCAGGGCGTTATTTCCACGGATCAACACAGACGTGGATAGCGCCTTCGACGCCACGCCCGGCCGTCGCCAGGATCGCTTCGTGTGTCTGTGCGAGTCCGAACGTGTGCGAGCACACCTCGTCGATCGGATAGCGGCCCGAACCGATATAGCGCAGTGCGAGTTCGACGGCCGCATAGCTACGGCCACGCGGTGCGCGCACCGTCAGATAGCGTTTCTTGATCTCGCCGATCGGCACGTGTTGTTCCAGGCCGTTCAGGCTCAGGTAAGCGCCCTTCGCTGCCAGCGCGATCGCCTGCTTGACGATTTCGCCCTTGGGATCGCCCGTCGTATCGACAACGACGTCCACCCCGCGGCCCTTCGTGATACGCATCACTTCGGCTTCAAGGTCTTGCGTTTCGACATTGATCGCGTAGTCGGCGCCGAGGCGCAGCGACAGATCGAGACGAGTCTGGTCACGCGTCATACCCGCGAGAATCACCGTGTACGAGCCCGCGGCCTTTGCCGCCAGCACGCAGCCCAAACCCTGCTGGCCGGGACCGAAGACGAGCACGACCTTGCCGGGGCCTGCGCCACCGTCCAGACACGCCCACTGCACGCCGTTGCCGAACGGCACGGCCAGCGTCGCGTGGGTGGCCGGCAGGTCCTGGGGAATCTTGTGCATCACCGTGTTGAGCGGCATATGCATGTACTGCGCGTACCCGCCCCACAGATGCGGCGGCTTGTTGGCGGTGGACATACCGAATCGGTCGGTATTCAGGCGATCCTTCACGTTGAAGAAATCGACTTCCATGCACAGACGGAAATCGCCCTTCATACACCACTCGCAATTCCAGCACGGCAGGTATTCGTGGAGAGCCACGCGGTCGCCGGGCTTGACGCCCCACCGTTTAGCGGCGATTTCGCCAACCTCTTCGATCGTGCCGACGTTCTCGTGGCCCATGATCACCGGAACGTGACCTGCCTTGCGATACAACTCGGGATCGCTGCCACCGACGCCGCTGGCTTCGATGCGCAAAATGCCGGTCTCTGCGCGCACTTGCGGATAGTCGAATTCGCGCAATTCGGTAGTCTCGACATCCGTTTTAACCGCGGCCAACACCTTCTTCGTCATGTCTGTCTCCTGCTAGTTTTTCAATCTCAGGCTTTCGAAAATACGCGCAGTGCGTTGCCGCCAAAGATCGCGTCGAGATCGTGATTCGTCAGTCCAGCGAGCGCATGACGCGGGAGTTTCAACGCCAGACCATATCCCTCGCGTGAACTGACGACGGGAAAGTCAGAGCCCCACATCAAACGATCAGCGCCAAACGCGTCAACTGCTTCGTGTAGGAGCGTAGGATGAGCATCACCAAAGGGCCGGCCCAGGTGCCATGTTTTCGGATCGCGAGGCAATAGTTCGCCAAGACCCGGCACTTTCAGCATCACATTGGGAAACGCCGCGAGTTTGAACACCTGACGGCGCAGGGCCAGCGCTTCATCCGTTGAAGCCGGTGCACTGGTGCCGCCAAGATGCTCGAGGACAATCGTCGTATCCGGCAATTTGGTGATCAATTCAATGAAGCCCGGCGCGTTGAACGTTTCAGCAGATCCCACGCAGCTCACTGGCAATCCCGAGGCCTGAACACCGCGCCAGGCCTCGGGAAGGCGACCGTCGTCAAGACATGCGGATGGTCTCAATCGAATACCGCTGGCACCAGCGCGTGCCAGCGATTCGATCGTCTTCGCAACGTCCGGGTCCTCGACATCGACCCAGGCCACGCTCGACAGACGGCCGGGAAATCGCTTAAGGCTACGCTGAACAAGCAGCTGAATTTGCGACGTGTCGGCGATGTAGAGGTGTTCAGGTCGTGAAGCCGACCGTCATCCTTTGGTTTTTGGCCCTTGCGGGCATTGCACGCGGGCGTTTTGCCC